>JACQUZ010000068.1 GCA_016210055.1 Deltaproteobacteria bacterium
GACTACTACCAGCCCGAAGCCTATGTTCCGACGACCGACACCTACATCGAGAAGGACTCCACGATTAACGAAGAAATCGACCGGATGCGCCATGCGGCTACCTACGCGCTGCTGTGTCGGCGAGACGTCATCATCGTCGCCTCGGTGTCTTGCATTTACGGCATCGGCGAAAAAGAAGCTTACTCGAAGATGGTCATTCATCTCGAGGCAGGCGAGGAACTCCGTCGCGATGCCGTCTTAAGGCGCCTCGTCGACTTGCAGTACGAGCGAAATGAGGTCGACTTCCATCGTGGGACGTTCCGTGTTCGCGGCGATATCGTCGAGGTGTTCCCAGCGTACGAGCACGACACGGCCATTCGAATCGAGTGGTGGGGCGACGAAATCGAATCCATCAGCGAAGTGGACCCGCTACGAGGGAAAACCAAGCGCAAGATTGAGCAGGTCAGTATCTACCCCGCATCCCACTACGTAACGCCCTCCGACCAGCTTCGTCGCGCGATTGAGGGGATCAAGAAAGAACTACGATCCCGGCTCAACTTCCTCGGGGAGAACATGAAGCTCGTCGAGAAGCAGCGGCTCGAGCAGCGCACCCTGTTCGACATCGAAATGCTGGAGCAAATGGGTTTCTGCACGGGGATTGAGAACTACTCACGGCACCTCTCGGGACGGAACCCAGGGGAACCGCCTCCGACGCTGATCGACTACTTCCCTGATGACTTCTTGATGATCGTCGACGAATCGCACCAAACCATCCCGCAAGTCCAAGCCATGTATCGCGGCGACCGCTCCCGCAAGGAAACCCTCGTTGAATACGGATTCCGGCTTCCTTGTGCCCTGGACAATCGCCCGCTCAAGTTCGAAGAGTGGGAGGAACGAATCCGCAACGTCGTGCACGTGTCAGCCACTCCAGGGAACTACGAGCTCGAGCGAACCCAGGGCGTGGTCGTCGAGCAGCTCATCCGCCCAACTGGCCTCCTTGACCCCGAGATCGAGGTCCGCCCGGTGAAGGATCAAGTCGATGATCTCCTCGACGAGATCCGCGAGCGGGTGAAAAAACAGGAACGCGTGCTCGTCACCACGCTGACCAAGAGAATGGCTGAAGACCTCACTGAGTACTTTGGCGACCTAGGAATCAAGGTGCGCTATCTCCACTCCGACGTGAACACGCTCGAGCGCATCGAAATCATCCGTGACCTGCGTCGCGGCGAGTTCGACGTGCTCGTCGGTATCAACCTCCTGCGCGAGGGTCTTGACCTTCCCGAGGTCTCCCTGGTTGGAATCCTGGACGCGGACAAGGAGGGCTTCCTTCGCGCAGAACGGTCCCTGATCCAGACCTGCGGCCGCGCTGCCCGGAACGTGAACGGCAAGGTGATCATGTACGCGGACAGGATCACGCAGTCCATGAAAGTCGCCATCGACGAAACGCACCGCCGCAGGGCGATCCAGTCGAAGTACAACAAGGAACACGGAATAACCCCGCAAACCGTGAGGCGGGCGATCCTCGACCTGTCCGGCTCCATATACGAAGCCGACTACCATGACGCACCGCTCAAGGCTGCCGAAAAGGTCGCCGAGTATCAGCTAAGTCACGCAAGCGACCTCCAAGACATGATCGAGAAGATTCGAGCCGAAATGCACGCCGCTGCGGACGATCTCAACTTTGAACGGGCGGCCGAGCTACGGGACAAGATCAAGGAGCTCGAATCCCTCGAGCTCGCCCTTCGATAGCTTCATCAGCTTCATCGCGCTTTCGGAAAAGCATCCGCCAGATCTGTTTCCCCTCCTGCTCGTTTAGTTCCTCTCGCAACGAGCGAGCTCCGTACGGGTTGGGCTCTTTCCAGAAGCTCCACGGACCCGCTAGGTTTTCGAGCCTTTCCTCTTGGGCCTCGATCACGCTCATGGCGTCGAGGGCCAAGTCCCATACGTCGCTCTGGAAAAAAAACTCCCCCCGTGGGCGTAGGGCCTCGTGACAGGCGACAATCAGGTCCCGGTCAATGACCCGTCTCTTGCGATGTCGCCGCTTGAACCACGGATCAGGGAAATTGACGAATATTCGGGCTATGGTCCCAGGTTCCAAGAGGAACCGCAGGTCCACGTTGGCGTTTGCGAAGATTGCTTTCACGTTGAGGCCCAGGGCTCGCGCACGGCGATTCACGTCGCGTACCAGGTCCTCTCGTATTTCGACGCCTAGCTCGACCCGACCCGGGTCTTGCGCAGCGCGCTGGAACAAGAACTGAGCGTCGGCACAGCCCAACTCCAACTCCACTTCTTTTCCCGGAGGAATAGGAACCTGCGGAGTACGTGGGACGAGGAACTCCAACTTGAGCGGATTGACGTGATGCCGAATTCTCATGGCTCTGGCGGGCGGACAATCACCGCGGATCGTGCTGCTAGGGCGCGAAAACCAAGCTCTCTCACGTTTATTGGCGACGACAAGGCCGCCAGGTCCGTAGGGCCTACCCAGCGATACTCAGAGTATTCCTCGCACGGAACCACGGCTGCACCGGCGGGCACGTCCGCCACGAACACGAAGTTCATATGTAGCCCCTTGGAACCCGCCACGTGTTCCTCATAGCCGATGAACCCTGGAGGCTCTCCGTCGGCAGCACCTTGCAATACGGGGAAATCCCCAGCGAGCCCCGTCTCTTCCCGGAGCTCCCGCGCCGCCGCCTCAAGGGGGGTTTCACCGTGCTCGAGCTCACCGCCAATTGGCAGCCACGTGTCGAGTCGACGGTGGTGGATGACGAGAACAGTGTCGTTTCGTCGCGCGTACACGGCCACCGAGAATGCCCGGCGCATCTATTTCTGCCCGTCGACGACGATGTCGAGACTTGCAGAATTCGATGCTCTGCCAGCCACGGTGACAACCACGCTGGTGGCGCCCGCAGTCAAGGTTGTCGGCACGGTCACGCGAATTCGCGTACCGGCCCAGTGCTCTGCCTTCTCCATGGAAATCCCTTCTGCAGCACCAATTGTCACGAAGGAGCTCCCGGCTGGAGCACACGGTCCAGCGTCGGTCGTTCCCGCACAGAACCGGACACCCAGAACGTCCAACCCCTGACCGGGTGAAACGGCGCTCGGTGCGAGCACGTCGATCCGTGGGCCAGGCCCATCGTCCCCGTCACAACCCGAAAAAAGAAGCAACCCCACGAAAACGGTGGCGGTCACGCGCATTGCGCGACGGTAGCAAAGTGACGCGAGTGGGGGCAAGCCGGGACGGACTAGGCACGCAGAAGTCGAAACGCAAACACCACGTTCCCATCTTCGGCGCTGTCGATCCAAATGCGCCCGCCGTGGGCCTCGAGAACGAGCCTGCAGAAGGCCAGCCCCAGTCCCGTTCCGTGCGTCATCGCCGCGCCCGGATCCAGGCGAACCCAAGGCTCGAAAAGGCGGGATTGCAGCTCCCGAGCGATCCCAGGGCCGTCATTTCCGACGCGGACGGTCACGCTGTCTGGCCGTCCTTCGACTTCGATAAAGATGGCGCGCTTGCGCGCGTATCGAACAGCATTGCCAACCAGGTTCGCGCAAACCCGCTGCGCGAGAGATGGATCGGCGGATACCTGACCATTTCCGGTTGCATCCACGACCACGGAGGTCTTCTTTGCCTCGGCAAGGACTCGGGCAGATGCAGCCACGTTCCTCGCGACTACTGCAAGATCGATGACCTGCTTCTGCGGAACGAGCACCCCACGTTGGAGTCGATCCGTATCCAAGAGATCTTGCAGCATGGCACTCACTCGGCCCAGTTCATAGCGGGCCTCCTCGAGTGCCTTGTGCGTTTCCTCCTCCCCGGATCGCACCACATCCTGCTGAACAAACGCCAAGTTACCAAGTGCTATGCTCAGGGGGTTCCGCAGGTCGTGGACCAGGTAACGAACCCAGTCGCGCCACAAGAGGAGCTGCTCACTCCTGATGCTCAGCGCCTTGATGACCGCACCGGTCTTTACCAAGGCGTGTACCCGCTGGACGAGGACTTCCACCTCACCCGGCATGGCCATCCAGTGATCGAACCCCGCCCTGGCCGCCTCCACCCGTGAATCGGCGGTGTCCTCGGAAGAAAACGCAAGCAGAGGCACTCCGCGTGCGTGCGACTGCTCCTTGAGCGAGCGGCAGACCTCATGCGCCTCACCCCAAGCCCCGCCAACCTGCAGCACGATCAAGTCCGGCGCGTCGGTTTCCACCATCGGAGCCACGCTCCCCAGGCCAGGGAGAAGGCGAATCATGAAGCCCCGCGGCTCGAGGGCGCGCGACAAGTCGTCCGCCCACTCGAGGTCTTTGGCGACAACTGCCACGACCGGCTTGACCGGTACCTCTACCGTAAGGCTACTAATCGCGACTTGACGCGATTTCACTCGGTTATCGTAGCAGGAAAGCCGCGGCCAAAGAAGCCCTACGTTTCGAACTACCTTGGAACCTTCTCCCAGTCCTTCAAAAACCTCTGGATACCAATCTCGGTCAGCGGATGCGCTGCGAGTTGCTTGAGCACCGAAAACGGACAGGTCGCCACATCGGCACCCATCTTGGCTGCCTGAAGCACGTGAACCGGATGGCGGACCGATGCCACGAGTACTTGGGTGTCAAGGCGATAGTTCCGATAAATCTGGAGCACGTCGGCAATCAGATCCATTCCGTTTTCACTGATGTCGTCGAGCCTCCCCACGAACGGCGAGATGTACGTCGCTCCTGCCTTCGCCGCGAGCAATGCCTGGTTCGCTGAGAAGCACAGCGTGACGTTGGTGGGGATGCCTTCCGACTTGCAGGTCTTGACTGACTTGAGCCCCTCCGTCGTGAGCGGAAGCTTTACGACGATGTTTGACTTGAGCCTCGAGAGGTCCCGCGCCTCCTTCATCATGCCTTCGTAGTCCAGGGAGACCGCCTCGGCGGAAACCGGTCCTCTAACCACGTCGCAGATTTCTTCCAAGAGGTCACGGAACTTGCGCCCAGTTTTGGCCACCAGAGAGGGGTTGGTTGTGACCCCATCGACGAGGCCCATGGCACTCGCTTCGCGTATTTCCGCGACATCCGCGGTATCGATGAAAAACTTCATGCTGTTGTTGCCTCCCCTTGCACAAGGTGCGGCTCCGGCGTACTTTCCGGCGGAACCGCCGCGGGGCGATCAGCAGGCGTGGACCCGCCCCGCACTTCTTCGATAATGGCACGCGCTTCAGACACGCGCCCCCTTAGATCAACGAGACGCGCTCGCGCGGTGGCCGCATCCATGGCCAGGCGATTGAGCTCACGGACGACATCACTTGGACGCATGGGCGGATGCTACGCGCCGAAAGCAGGATAGTCAAACCATGCTCGACGACATTTCAACGACAGCATCAAGCGGTTCCATCATCCGCATTGGCTGCGCTGGCCTCCCCTCTGGGGTGGCTCGCGCGTCCTACTTTGAGCGGCTCGATCTCCTTGAGGTCGACATGACGTTCTACGAGCCACCGAGCGAGGCCGCACTTCGGCGCTGGCGGAAGGAAGCGCCGTCCAACGCTGGATTCTCGATGCTTGCTTGGCAAGTCATTACTCACGAACCTGGTCCGTCTGGTTACGAGCGGCTTTCCAAGCCGATTCCTCCGGACCACCGGGGCAAGCTGGGCTTCTTCCGAGATACCGACGAGGTGCGAGACGCTTGGCAACGCACGCTCGGTGCAGCACGTGCGCTCCAGGCCGAGGTCATCGTTTTCCAGACCCCACCCTCTTTTTCGCCCTCCGAGGTCAATCGGGGCGCCATGCGCCGTTTCTTTTCACAGGTGATTGAGGGGACAGAAGGCATTCGCTTGGCCTGGGAACCACGTGGTCTCTGGGAACCCGAACAGGCCGTGCGATTCGCGGAGGAGCTTGGCATCATTGCGGCGTTCGATCCCCTGCAGATCGAAGGTCCAATACCCGAGGCCGACCAAGCCTACTTTCGCCTGCACGGGCTCGGCCTTTTTCGAAACAAGATCTCCGACGAGAAGCTCGATGAGCTAGCCGAAATCGTGGAGGAGTACGAGCGAGCGTTGGTCCTATTCGCCAATGTTGAGAAGTATCCTGATGCCCAGCGTTTTCGGAAACTCCTGGCAAGCCGTGCTTACGTCGAAGAACAAGAGTCCCTCCCTTGAAGCCGTTTTTTCACCTATCCGATTGCGAGGTAGCGCAAGTCGTTGACGAGCTCGAACCCATCCTTCGCGGCGGTGTTATCGGCAAGGTCTACGACCGGGAACGCCATGTCCTGATATTCGAAGTCGGGAGAAATCGCTTGCTTCTCTCGCTGCATCCCCAATCGAACCGGCTGCACCTCGAGAGCAAGCGCATCCCTGCGCACGACCCGCCTTCCGCCCTTGCCATGTTGCTCCGAAAGCGGCTCGGAGGTCTTCGCCTGGCGAGCATTTCAGTCCTCGCTCATGGCGAACGGATCGTGGTTCTTCGTTTTGCTGCTAGCGAGGACAAGCTCGTCGTCGAGCTAACCGGTCCACACGGCAACGCGTTTCTCGTTGGACCGGACGGAAAAGTGGTGACGTCTCTACGGTCCTCTGGGTCGAGCAACCGTCAGCTCGCGCCTGGCCATGCCTACCTCCCACCGGAGCCAGCCCCTGCGAGCGCGCCCTGGCGCGGATTGCGTCGTTTTGGAGAAGGGCCCTCTGTCGCTTCACGGGTCCAAGCCCACTTCGAAGAAGCGGAAGTACGGTCGGCCGAGGACGCTCTCAGGCAGCGGGCAACACGATTCTTGCAGGGCGAGATCGAGCGCCTGCGAAGACGAAAGAATGCGCTCCTCGGTGACCTGGCCCGCGTCGACGAGTCCGTCATTTACAAGAAATACGGAGACCTCCTGCTGGCGAATCTCCAGGAGCTCCCAGGACGCGGGGCAAGGTTGGTCACCATCGAGGACATCTTCGAAGACGGCTCGCCTCTCACGATTCCGCTAGATCCCGCGCTTGGTCCCACCGAAAACGCCCGACGCTACTACAAGCAGCACAAGCGCTTTTCGTCAGCCCGACGACTCATCGAAGATCGCCTGGCCACTGCGATCTCCAGCCTCACGGTGAGGGAGTCAGAGCTCGAGCGTCTCTCATCGATGGAGCTCGAAGCGATCGCTTCGCTCCTTCCTTCTGCCAAGCAGTCCGATGCCAAGAGGCCCGCCCGCGACACGGGTGAACGCCTCCCCTTTCGAGAGTACTTGTCGCTCGAGGGAGTCCGGATCCTCGTCGGACGCTCTGCCGTGGATAACGACGCGCTAACGTTCCGAATCGCCCGCGGTAACGACATGTGGTTTCACGTTCGGGATGTCTCGGGCCCACATGTTGTTGTCCCCCTTCCACGAGGCAAGCCTATCGCTGAGTCCACGCTCCTCGACGCTGCCACCCTGGCCGCGCATTTCTCGCCTCTTGGCAATGAAGCACAGGTGGACGTGAGCTACACCTACGTCAAGAACCTGCGCAAGCCGCGAGGCACCGCAGCGGGCCTCGTGTTTGTTTCCGACGTAAGGACGATACGAATTCGCCTCGAGCCACCACGACTCGAGCGACTTCTTAGCCGGCGAAGTCCTGCCTGACCGCGCTCAGCTCGGCAACTAGCTCAGATTGAAACTAGATATTGGCGACGGAAGCGACGGCGGTGCAATCTCCTCGACGAACTCCTGCTGAGCAGTCACTTCTACGCTTTTCTCGTTCTTGGGCATGTCGCTCGCTCGGGCCACGGCGGGCGCAGGCTTCTCCTTGGCCTTGCTCGAAGCCGACCGCTTGGCCGGCGGCTTCGCGGCCCGTGCCTTTGCCTTGACCGGCTTCTTCACGGGCTTCTTGGCTACAGCCTTCTTGGGTGCCTTGGCCGGCTTCTTTGCCGGCTTCGCCGCTGGCTTCTTCGTGGGCTTCTTCGCTGCTGGTTTCTTGGCTACGGCCTTCTTGGGTGCCTTGGCCGGCTTCTTTGCCGGCTTCTTTGCCGGCTTCGCCGCTGGCTTCTTCGCCGCTGGCTTCTTCGAACTCTTAGCTTTGGATGCAGCCATTCTCTCCTCCTCTGAAATTCTCTCGGCTGGCGGCCATAGCGTATGATTTTCACGGCTTTTCTGTCAATTTCTTCTTGACCACCGCGCCTCCACGCCGTTCCGAGGACACGGGAGGTTTTCTGCGCTTTACAAGTAAATCGCTTCTGATTATATCCCTCCGAATGAAGATCGCCCTCCACGTAGGCTCCCCGGTAGACCTTCGCTGCGACCTCCTGGCGATTCCGGTGTTCGAGGATCAGCTTCGCGTCGGAGACATGTTCCAGGCCTTGGATCGCGGGCTTGGTGGCCTGCTTGGCAGGCTCCTCGACGAAGAGCAGTTCAAAGGTAAGAAGTCCCAATCCCTCTCAGTTCACACGCATGGGAAAATGGGACCGCAGCGAATTCTCTTCCTGGGCATGGGTCCTCGTGCCGATTTCCATTATTCCGATCTTCGCCACGTCGCTGCACGGTCGGTCCGCAGCTCGCGTGGAATTACAGCTCGCGCAATCGTTCTCATGCTTGGACAAGGCCTCGACGATGAGCGGGCTCTGCAAATGGCTTCCGAAGGCTTCTTCTTGGGTAGATACCGGTTCGATCGGTATTTGTCAGCGGAAGATGCTCGCAAGCCGGATGCTCTGGAGATGGCCACGCTCCTGCTCGCAGTAGACCATGGCCAGGAAGCATTCAATCGAATCGCGCGGAGGGCGGAGATCACCGCCAATGCGGTCATGCGTGCACGGGATCTAGTCAATGAGCCCGCTTCAGAAGTGACACCGACCCGAATGGCCGCAGAAGCCCAAAAAACCGCAGACAAGCATGGTCTCGAGGTTCGAATCCTGGGCCCGAAGGAGTGCCGCGAGCTCGGCATGGGGATGTTTCTCGCCGTAGCACAAGGCTCGGATCAGGAGCCCCGGTTTATTCACCTCACCTACAAGCCTAAGGGAAAAGCACGCAAGCGCGTTTGCCTCGTTGGGAAAGGGGTAACTTTCGACTCTGGTGGCCTGTCGCTCAAGCCTTCAAACGCCATGGAGGACATGAAAGTAGATATGTCGGGAGGGGCTGCTGTCATTTCGGCCATTGGTGCTCTTGCTGAGCTCGAGGTGCCTTTCGAAATTCACGCGATCACCGCCTGCACGGAGAACATGCCCTCCGGAAAAGCATACAAGCTCGGCGACGTCATAAAATCCATGAACGGGAAAACGGTGGAAATCAACAACACCGACGCAGAAGGACGGCTAACGCTTGGCGACGCCATAAGCTATGCGATTGGACTTGGGCCCGACGAGTTGTTTGATTTCGCCACGCTTACTGGTGCTTGTGTTGTTGCGCTGGGTCCGCATGTAGCGGGAATGATGACCAACGATCAGAGCTTGGCGGATCGGTGGCTTGCTGCCGCCAAATTGGCCGGTGAGGACATGTGGCAGTTGCCACTCCCAGAGCGCTTAAAGGACATGCTAAAGAGCGAAATCGCCGACATGCGGAATACGGGAGAAAGATACGGTGGAGCCCTAACCGCTGGGCTCTTCCTACGGGAGTTCGTCGGCAAGACCCCTTGGGTACACGTTGATATCGCGGGCCCGGCCCACACTGACAAGGAGTTTGGGGCTATCCCGAAGGGAGGCACCGGGTTCGGTGTCGCCACGATCGTAGAGTATCTTTCGAATCACGGTCAGTGACCACGAAAACAGGAATGAGCTGGCGCGACGCAGCGCGTGAAGATGATCGGGCCTGATCCGAAATCTGTAGAGTTTTCCCACGCTTGCGCGGTTGACTTCGGGTAACGCGCGTGCTAGCGTATTGCCGTCCCGAATCTTGCTTTATTAACGGGAGGGAGGAGAAAGCCCGGATGGACGTCAACTTCAACATCGGGGACAAGGCCGTGTACCCCGCCCATGGGGTCGCGGAAGTCGTTGGGATGGAAACCCGCGAGATCGGCGGCAACAAGACGACATTCTATATCCTTAGGATCCTCGAAACGGGGATGAAGATCATGATCCCCACTCGTAACGTTTCGACCGTAGGACTTCGAAGCATTATTCCCGAACACGACGTGCGTGAGGTTTTCAGCATCCTCAAGTCTAAGGAAATCGCCGTTGAGGGAGCAACTTGGAACCGACGCTACCGGGAGTACATGGATAAGATTAAGACCGGCAGCGTATTTGAAATCGCCGAAGTGCTGCGCGACCTGTGCCTAATCCGAAAGAACAAAGAGCTTTCTTTTGGTGAGCGGAAGATGCTTGACACAGCGCGTCAGCTCCTCGTCAAGGAGCTGGCCATTGCGAAGCGCACCAAGGAAGCGAAGATCGAGCAGGAGATTGACAAGATCTTCAGCGCACCCGCCCACGCCTAAAACCAAGCAGAGATCGCGACGGCAACTCCAGCCCGCAGCACCTTACCAACGCAAAAGAACCGAGCCCCAAGTAAACCCGGCTCCGAACGCTACCAAGCAGACCAGGTCGTCGCGCTTGATCTTGCCGACCTGGATAGCCTCCTCAAGACACAGTGGGATCGTTGCAGCGGTGGTGTTGCCGTACCTCTGGATGTTGTTGTGAACCCTCCCGTCCGGGAGGCCCAGTGACTTCTGTACGAACTCATTTATCCGGAGGTTGGCCTGATGCGGTATCAGGCATCCTAGATCTTTGATCCCGTAGCCGTTGAACCGAAGCGCCTCCATGACAACCTCGGGCATCTTGCTCACGGCGTTCTTGAAGACCTTGCGCCCTTCCATTTTAGGATAGTGGCGCCCCTCCTCGAGCTCCTTGTGGGCGATCCGAGGATGATGCTTGGATGACGGAAATTCGACCCATAGGTCCTCGGCACAAGTGCCGTCGGCGTACAAGTGAGACGACAGAATTCCGCGACTAGGGTCGTCGGACGGTCCGACGACAGCGGCACCGGCGCCGTCACCGAAAAGTACAGCCACGTCTCGTCCGCGGCTGGTCACGTCCAGGCCAGTCGAATGGACCTCGGCACCAATAACGAGAACATATTGGACCATTCCTGTGTTGATGAACTGGTCAGCGATCGAAAGCCCGTACAAGAAGCCCGTGCACTGTTGCCGAATATCCAGCACGGGCATGGGGCGAAGACCGAGCTTCCGTTGCAAGAAGACCCCTGTTCCCGGAAAATCGTGATCGGGCGAGAGGGTGGCAAAAACGACCATATCGATCTTTTCCTTCGGAAGCTCTGCCGCTTCGAGAGCCTTCTTGGCAGCCTCGGCCGCAAGATCCGAAGAGCCAATGCCCGACCCATGCTCTACCCAGCGACGCTCACGTATTCCGGTACGCTCGATGATCCACTCATCTGAGGTTTCCATCCATTGAGTAAGATCGTGATTGGTTACTACTCTGGACGGGACGAAGGTTCCAAGGCCCAGGATTCGTGATCTGGCCATCCCCCCACCTCCAATTTCTCTCTCGCGCTGCGGCTAGACGTCTAAGTTGCGAACGTTGAGCGCATTTCTCTCGATGAAGTCTCGCCTTGGCTCCACCAGGTCACCCATGAGCACTGTAAAAATCTGGTCAGCTTCCACGCTGTCCTGAATCCGCACCTGCAGCAAGGTGCGCCGGGCAGGATCCATGGTGGTCTCCCAAAGCTGCTCGGCGTTCATTTCGCCAAGCCCCTTGTACCTTTGAATTTGAAGCCCCTTTCGGCCCACTTCCTCGATTTCGGCTACGAGCTGGCCAAGGAGGAGGATCTCTTTCTCATCCCCGCCTCGGTTGAGAACATAGGGCGCCGTGGTGCTTCGAGCGAGCTCACCACTGATGCGGTAGAGCTCTTCGTACTCTGGCAAGTCCAAAAAATCAAAATCGATAATTGTCCTCTTGCGAGCTGCCCCGAGCTGCTTCGGGAAGTGAACTTGCCATCCCCCATGTTCGGCGTCGGGAAGCACCTCGTAACGCACGTTGGCCAGCTCCCGATACCGCGCGACGAGGTACGGAATTACCTTTGCGGAGAGGGCATGATGCAGCTTCTCATCGCTTTGCAGGTCGAGCTTGGAGAGACCCGCCCCCTGCACCAACGCGTCCACAATGCGCGCATCCACTCGTTTCTCGAGTAGCTCAAGGACCTTCACGTAGCGCATGGCCTTTCGGATGAAGTCGGAGAGCGCTTGACTACTTAGGAAATTAACCCTTGCGTCTTCAACCGCGGACGAAATCAGGAAGTCCTCCAAGGCTTGTTCGTTCTTCAGGTAGAGTTCCCGCCTTCCCTTCTTGACCTTGTAAAGTGGTGGTTGCGCAATGTAGAGGTACCCCCGGTCGATGATCTCGGGGTACTGCCGGAAAAAGAAGGTCAGCAAGAGGGTTCGGATATGTGAACCGTCGACATCGGCGTCGGTCATCACGACGATCTTGTGATACCGAAGCCTGCCAAGATCCTTGTCCTTGTCGATTCCGCATCCCAGCGCCGTAATGAGGGTCGCGATTTCCTGCGACGAGAGCATCTTGTCGAAGCGGGCCTTTTCGACGTTCAGGATCTTGCCCTTGAGGGGCAAAATGGCCTGGCTCTTCCGTTCCCTCCCTTGCTTTGCCGAGCCACCTGCGCTCTCACCTTCGACAATGAAGAGCTCAGCCAGGGCCGGATCTCGTTCTTGGCAATCAGCAAGCTTTCCGGGAAGAGACGAGAGCTCTAGCGCGCCCTTGCGCTGAACCATCTCCCGTGCCTTGCGGGCCGCATCGCGGGCTCGGGCCGCCAAGACGGCCTTTTGGATAATGGCCCGCGCCTCCTTTGGATGCTCTTCTAAATACCCTCCAAGCCTTTCGTTCACGACCGCAGAAGTAATTCCCGAGACCTCACTCGAGACGAGGCGGTCCTTCGGCTGATTGCTAAACTTTGGATCTGGGTGCTTCACTGAAATGACCGCGGTTAGCCCTTCACGCAGGTCGTCCCCAGAGAGCCCGGATTTCAGTTCCTTTAAGAGGTTGTGTTCTTGCCCGTACGCATTGATGGTACGGGTGAGCGCCTGGCGAAACCCCGTGAGGTGTGAGCCACCGTCCTTGTTCTTAATATTGTTCGTAAAGCAGTAGATCTGTTCTTGGTACGAGTCGTTCCACTGAAGGGCGATCTCAACGCCAATACCCTCTCGTTCATCTGTAATAACGATGGGCTTTTCGTGGACAGGCACCTTGTTGGTGTTCAGATCTTCAACAAACGACGCGATTCCTCCTGCATAGCGGAACTCGTGGGACTTGTCGGTGCGCTCGTCGCGGATCGCGATCATGAGGCCGCGGTTGAGATAGGAGAGCTCCCTCAGTCGCTGGGACAAAATCTCAAAGGAGAACTCAGTGACACGGAAAACGTTCGGATCGGGCTTGAATGTAACCTTTGTCCCTGAACGACGGTCGGTGACGCCGATGGCCTTAAACTCGGTTACCGGTTCTCCGCAACGATACTCCTGATAAAAGACCTTTCCGCTCCGACGGATCTCGAGTTTGAGCCATTCGGAGAGGGCATTGACGACAGAAACGCCCACTCCGTGGAGGCCCCCAGACACCTTATAGCTCTGGTGGTCAAATTTTCCCCCGGCATGCAAGACCGTCATCACGACCTCTGGAGTGGGCCGCTTCTCAGACGGATGCATTTCCACGGGTATTCCCCGCCCGTTGTCCTCGACCGTAACCGAGTTGTCGAAGTGAATGGTCACATCCACGCGATCGCAATAGCCGGCAAGGGCTTCGTCGACAGAGTTATCGACCACCTCGTAAACCATGTGGTGGAGACCCGAGCCATCGTCCGTATCGCCGATGTACATGCCGGGCCTTTTTCGAACTGCCTCCAGCCCCTTTAAGACGGTAATGCTTTCGGCCGTGTACGCCGTCGCCCCGCTCCTGTCTTGGGACGCGCTCGCGTCGGTATCTGGAAGGGTTTCTTCGGGGCGATCGCTCATCGGAAAAGTCCCGATTTTCTACCACGCGATCAGCGCTCGGTAAAGGTTTTTCGACCCCTTCACTCGACTGATACGACGCCTTCAACTATTCGAAAATCCTTGCGATTGTCTGATGCGAGAACATGCTTCGGATGGGTCGTGGTCACGAAGCACTGGCACTGCATTTCAGCCAACGCGGAGAAGAACTCGCGAGTTCTGGCCGGATCCAGCTCGGAGCTAACGTCGTCGAGAAGAAACACGGGAAACGAGCCCAGATTGTCCCGGAGAAGATTCATTTCTGCGGTCTTCCAGGCTAGGACCAGCGCACGCAGCTGCCCTTGTGACGCATATGTTCGGGCAGCCTTGCCATTGAGAAGGAACTCCAAGTCGTCGACATGCGGTCCTACGGTAGTCTGCCGTCGGGCGAGATCCCTTGGGAGTTCCGCCGCGAGGGCTTCCGCAAGGTCCTCTGCGCTTTTTCGATAGCGGACGTCGACATGGACCCCACCATCCGTGATGGCTTCCATCGACTCGGACAACTTGGGCGCCAGCTCCGCGAGATAGTTCTCTCTTGCCAAGATTACCTTGTTCCCCCAGTAGCAGAGTTGCTCGCCGTACACTGAGAGGAGGGTCCGGTCAGGAATGGCCTGGCGCAAGATGTGGTTCCTCGACCTTAGCGAGCGCACGTATTGTTGTGCTGTACCTAGGAATGCCGCGTTTCTATTGAAGACAGAACGATCGAGAAAACTCCTCCGCAAGGACGGACTCCCGCGTGGCATCTGAAGGTCCCCAGGAACAAATACAACGACGTTGAAATCGCCGAAGTAGTCTCCAACACTCCTTGGGATTTTCCCATCGAGATGAACTTGCTTGCGTCCTTGCTGGATAGCAACCTCGTACAGCCTTTCTAGGCCAGAGCGGCTTACTCGAGCCCTTACTCGAGTCTCCGAGTCCCCAAAACGAACTAGGTCGCTGCTATGATTTGTTCTGAACGACCGGAGGGTCGCGACAAGGTAGATAGCTTCCAGTAGGTTGGTCTTCCCTGCGCCGTTGTTTCCCGAAAAGACGTTAAAGCTACCAGAGGGCTCTAGAAGCGTGGGAGCAAGATTGCGAAATCCGGTGACTTGAAGAGCACTGACCAGCAACTTCCTTCCTATATTCGCATGGGCATCACGACCCCGACATAGTCGGAGCTCTCAGCCGGACGCACCACGGCGGGATCGAGCTCTCCTGAAAGCTCGAGTCGGATTCGCTCTGTAGCCATTTGCCCCAGGAGCTCGCTGAAATAGCGTGGATTAAGACCCACCGCGAGATCTTCGCCGGCATAATCTATTTCGAGATCCTCTTTCACCTCCCCGAGCTCGGGGTTGTCACTCGACACCCGAAGCATTCCCTTGGTGATGGACAACTTCACACCACGTGTTTCCGATGACATGAGCTGCGCGCGCTTCAGCGCTTCCAGGAACACAGATCGCTCGAGAACAACGACCTTGTCGTTAGACTTCGGAATCACCTGATCATAGGGGGGGAACTGCGAATCGATAAGCTTCACGGCGAGCGCGATATCTCCAGCTCGAGCAAAAAAGTAGGGGGGGCTAACGGCGATCTCGGCGACGCCACTGCTAGCCATGCCGTCTACCAAGCGCCTGACCTCGCTCAGTCCCTTCTTGGGGACAATGACGCCCGCGGCCAAGCTCGGACCACCAGCAACCGAGCGCTCCACGAGTGACAATCGATGCCCGTCGGTCGACACCATTCGACCGATAGTTCCGTCGCACTCAAAGAGAACACCATTCAAGTGGAACCTCGTCTCGTCGTTTGAAACGGAGAAGAGGGTCTTGTCAATCATCTCTCTCAAGGTCCCAGCTTCTACTCGAGTAAACGCTACCTCTCGATGGTCCGGAATCTTCGGGAAATCCCTGTCCGGCATCCCAACCAGCTTGTATTGAACGCTTCCCGCTCGAATATCAGCCCAGTGGTTTTCCGCTCGACGGAACAGGAGCTCCTCTCCTGGCAGAGTCGATACTATTTCATGAAGGTGCTTTGCGCTTGCTGTAATGCCCCCTTCGTTCTCGACTCTTGCTTGCAGCTCGGCGGAAACGGAAACGTTGAGATCGGTGGCTGCTAGAAGGAGTTTTCCTTTCCCATCGGTGCGCAAGAGGACGTTGGCTAGGATGGGCATCGTGCTTTTCCGATCCGCGATCCCCTGCGCTAGCCGCAGGCCCCGAAGAAACTCACTTTTCTGGATTCGGAATTCCATGCCGTGCTCCTTCTTTGTAGTTCACCAGATCTCTGAATACTGATCTTCTTTTAATAAAGATCCTAGTAGTAGAAATAGGGCCTGTGGATCTGTGGAAGATCTATCCATGTGTCCGAAATATCGACCATGTTCTTCCCTATCGGAAGTGGATCGTTGGAGGGGCCCTTGGTGGGCTGACTGCGCACAAAAAAGAAAAGGCACATGAGTCCACCGATCCTTCCTTGGTTCTTCACAGGGTCGCGCACAGGAACGCCATGGTAAGGAAGCATCACTTGCTGCGTGGATTCGTAGCATGCCGCTGTGACATGGCTCAAGAAGAGGGAAGATCTCATTTTAGCTAGCGACGAAGGAGGTTCTCGATAGCGTGGATTTCGCTGCGGAGGGAGAGATCGGATTTTAGCTTCTCGTCGATTTTTTCGCAGGCACTAAGGACTGTTGTGTGGTGCTTATTTCCGAACGCCCGTCCGAGCTCTGGGAAGCTTTCGCCGGTATGCTTTCGGGCCAAGTGCATTGCGATGGCACGTGGACGAGCAACTGACTTGTGTCTTCGCTCGCTTTTTAGATCGGTGATTCGTAGGTGGTAGTAGTCGGCGACTGTCTTGAGGACTTGCTCGATGGTGAGGCGCTCACTAGCACGAGAGATAACCCCTTCTAGGGTTTCACGTGCGAAATCCAAGGTGATTTCGCGTCGTGTGAGCGAGGCAAATGCGGCCAAGCGGATGAGCGCGCCTTCGAGCTCCCGAACGTTCGACTTGATGGATTCGGCGATGAAGAGGGCGACGGCGTCAGGAAGAGGAATGTTCTCCGCCAGGGCTTTCTTCTGAAGAATGGCGATGCGAACCTCGAGTTCGGGAGGTTCTATGTCCGCGGTGAGCCCCATGCTGAAGCGAGTGCGTAAGCGCTCGGCGATATCCGGGATCTCACTCGGCTTGCGGTCGGCTGAGAGGACTATCTGTCGCTGCTCATCGTGAAGGGCGTTGAATGTGTGGAAAAACTCTTCCTGGGTCGAATCCTTGTTCGCGATGAACTGGATGTCATCCAAGAGGAGCACGTCGCAATCTTCGCGGTAGCGGCGGCGGAACTCCGGCATGCGACCAGTCGAGACTGACTGGATGAAATCGTTCATGAAGCGCTCGCCGGACAAGTAGAGAATGCGAGTGGTCGAACTGTGGCTCAGGATGGCGTGACCGATGGCGTGCATGAGGTGGGTCTTGCCCAAGCCAGCACCACCGCAAATAAAGAGCGGATTGTACTTTGGCGGCTTGATGCTCGAAACGGCACGTGCCGCAGCGTGAGCGAGCTGGTTGGACGGCCCAGCGACGAAGGTGTTGAACGTGTACTTCGGATTGAGCTTGAGGGCTGGAACGGGTGGTTTCGCAGGCGTCTCTTGCTCAATAGGTGGTGCTTCTTGTGGTTCAGGTGCAGGGGAAACGGAAGCCGAACTTACCCGAGGTGAGAGGTCTAGAACCTCGAACTCGACGCGGAAGTCCTTCTCCTCTTCCTGACGGAGCTCATCGAGAATGATTGGCAGGTAGTTGGACTCGAACCAGAGTTTTACATATTGATTTGGGGCGCGCAGAAAGATGCGGTCGCCTTCGATTCGCTTGCACTCGATGGGTCGAAGCCAGAGCTCGTAGTTCTGCGGTGCTACCTTGCTGGACAGTCGGCTCAATGCGCTGTTCCAGATCGAAGTCACGGAGCAATCCCTCCCGCCTCAGAAAAAAATATCCACAGCCTTATCCACCGAGGTGGATAAACCTATTCCCATTGATGTCGTGGATTCTCGGGCGGAGCTTCTTCTCGCTTGCCAGCTACGCGCTGCCAGTGAGCCACTCACGCGGCATGTGTCCACGATTCGGTAGGATAGGTAGCAAAGCGGCCGGCATCCATGCAAGGGGGAAAATTGCGGCCACCGAAAAGAGCTGCGATCACGAAGGGTACGAGATCAATCGGGGAACGAACGGATTCTCGTAAAGCAGGTGGTGCCGAAGTGAGGTCGGTAAGATCGGAAATTTTTGGCGTATTTTGGGCTAGAGCGAAGGGGTGTTTCGCGAGCCCGCTTCGTACTAGGCCGCGAAGCGTGTCGCGAGCTGAAAACCGCGTTGGAAGCCGGCTCGCGAGATCCGCACCTGTTTCCGACTTGACAGCTCGGCTGGGTGAAGCTAACGATACGCGGACTTCGGTTCAAGGAGATCTCCCGTGAGCAAGCGGACGTACCAACCCCACAACAAGCGAAGAAAGCGCACCCATGGTTTTCGAAAGAGGATGCGCACGCGTCATGGACGCCAGGTGCTGAAGCGTCGTCGTGCCAAAGGGCGGAAGCGCTTAACGGTTTCTGTCGCGAAGAAATAGATCGCTCTGTGTGATCAGTCTTTTCCGCGAAGCGGTCGCCTGCGAAGGCGGGCCGAGTACCTGGCTGTACAGCGAAGCGGTCGGAAGGTAGTGACAGAGCATTTCTTGGTTTTCAATCGCGCTGGCAGCACCAGGATCGGAATCACGGTCTCGAGCAAGGTGGGGAAGGCCGTGGTTCGCAACCGACTTAGGCGATGGATTCGGGAATACATGCGTACGCATCGCGGCGAGATCCCGGCTGGTGAATCCGTGATTGTTGCGAGACCTTCGGCGGCACATCTGATGCACGAGGCGTTTGATCGCGATCTATCACTGCTGCTGGCCAGGGCTCGCGATGGCCGTTGATGATTCAAAGGACACTCCTCCAGCTGATCGTGGGTTACCAACGATGGCTTTCGCCGTTGAAACGGCGGCCGTGTTGTCGTTTTTTGCCTAGCTGTTCGGAGTACGCGCAGGAGGCCATCACTCGCTACGGCGCGGTTCGGGGCGGCCTAAGGGCAGCATGGCGGTTGCTTCGATGCCAGCCGCTTGGCGGTAGCGGCTATGACCCTCCATAGGCGCGAGGAGGCGGCAAGGATTTTTCGATGGAAGATTTCGGTAAGCGACTCGTCATCACGGCTCTTCTTTGCTTGGCGATTTTCATTGGAATTGGCTACCTGTTTGGTCCCAAGCCAACTTCCCAGGCACCGGTAGCAAGCAGGGCCGAGGAGACCGATGCCGGACCGGGCTCGGTCGAGACGGTGAGCAGGCCAACTCCTGCAACTCAGCCTGCGGTCACGCCAACGCCGTTCCCCGGCAAGAAAGAGCGTGGCCCCGAGACGATCGTCTCGCTGAAAACTCCTCGGTACGTAGCGTCGTTCTCGAGCCACGGCGGGGCCTTAAAGAGCTGGCAACTCATCGGGACGCAGTACAGGACACGGGCTCCAAGTGGAGCGGAGGTCCCGATGGACCTCGTACGGACCGGCGAAGCGTCTCTTTATCCTCTGGTCGCCTCGATGGCCAATTCTACGTTTTCTCTCGATCCCGACGGTGAATGGGCGCTTGAGAAGAAGAGCGATACGGAGGTTGTCGCACGCTGGAGTTCGGCGGAGCTGGAGGTGACAAAGAGATTTCGCCTTCTTCCGGATAGCTACGCTGTGGAGCTGAATGTCCAGGTCACGAACAACTCGCAGCGCGAAGCTGAGCAGCGGCTCCAAGTCCACGTGTTTGGCTACCAGGACCCGGGCGCCCCAACGAGCGGTGGGATCTTTAAGTACGCGCCACCAGCATGGGAAGCGGCCTGCCACGTGAACGGCGAGCTGAATACCCACTCCCTGTCTTCGTTGCGTCCAGGCCCCAAGAGCTACTCGGGTTACGTACGCTGGATAGGAATGCGCCACAAGTACTTCCTCCTCGCGGTCATTCCGAAGGCGGATGTGCGTGATTCCTTCGCCTGTTCGTCCCTTGCAGTCGAGGGGAAGAGCGGAATGATGGAAGGACAAGTGACGTGGCCGGCGTGGAAGCTCAAGCCTGGAGATAGCGGAGTGGCAAGTACGGTTGTTTTCGTCGGTCCGAAGATCCTCGACGAGATCGAAGCCGTATCGCAACTTGCTGCGAACGCGGACTTGGCTTCTTCGGTTGACTGGGGTCCTCCGCCGACAAGTTGGTTTACGTTCATCGCACGTCCGATGCTTTGGCTCCTGAAGGTATTTCACGGATGGGTCAGGAACTGGGGAGTCGCGATCATCCTTTTGACCATCACCGTGAAGCTGCTCACGCTCTATTGGACCCACAAGTCGATGAAGTCCATGAAGGCAATGAGCAGGCTGAAGCCAAAACTTGATGCCATTCGAGAGAAGTGGGCCGATGACAAGCAGCGGCAGAACATGGAGATGATGAATCTCTACAAGTCAGAGGGGATCAATCCGCTCGGTGGCTGCTTGCCGATGCTCTTGCAGATGCCAATCTGGATGGCGCTCTATTCAACGCTTAGCGCAGCGGCAGAGCTGTACCAAGCCCCATTTGTAGGCTGGATACGCGATCTGACAGCGCCGGACCCCTACTTCATTTTTCCCGTGGCGTTGACGGTGCTTATGTTCGTGCAGGCCAAGATGTCTCCTGCAAGCATGGATGCGGCTCAGCAGAAAATGCTGCAGTACATGATGCCCGTCATGTTTGGTCTTTTTTCGCTATTCTTCCCATCAGGGCTCACTGTCTATATCTTCACGAATACGATTTTGGGGATGGCGCACCAGCTCTACATGAACAAGACCGATGGGACTTCGTCGAGCCCTGCGCCCAAGGGGGTGCCGGGGGCAAGGAAAAAGATGGCGAGGGCTTGATGGGTCGCATGCTCATGTGATACCCCGATGCCCCTTGGACTTGAGGAGATCGCCGTGACGGACCTAGAGCGGGCAAAGGATGTTCTTACCGAAATCCTTCGGCGGATGGGAATCGAAGCGACGGTCGATGCTCGTGAAGAAGAAGAGCGGATCATCCTTGATGTGAAAGGGAGCGAAACGGCGCTGGTCATTGGGAAGAAAGGGGCGACTCTTGATTCCCTTCAGTTTCTAGTCGGTCGCGTCGTTCACCGTGGCATTGATTCAGACGCCGCAGGGACGGCAAAACCGATCGTCGTCGACGCTGAGGACTACCGCTCACGCCGGGCGGAGTCCTTGGTTGCGCTCGCTCACAGGCTGAGTGAAAAGGCCATCCGTACGCGACGCGTCGTTGAAGTTGATCCGATGAGCGCGCACGACCGACGAATTATCCACCTCGCGCTTGGAGCAGTTCCCGGCGTAATGACGAGGAGTGAGGGGGAAGGGGCGGAGCGCCGGCTGCTCATTATCCCGTGTCGCGACAAGATGTGAGCAATCCGGTCGGCGAGCCATCGACGATTGCGGCCATCGCGACTGCAAGCGGACCGGGCGGTGTGGGCATCGTTAGGATCAGCGGGCCCCACGCCGTGCCGATCCTTGCGCGCGTGCTTCGACGTTCCGAAGGTGAGTTTATCGACCGCCACCTCATTCATGGCTGGGCTTGGGACATCTTGTCTGAGGAGAAGGTCGACGAGGTTCTTGCGGTGGCGATGCGAAGACCTCGATCGTACACGGGCGAGGACGTCGGCGAGATCCATGGCCACGGGGGCCTGATGAACATGGCGAGGCTCCTCCGCCTTGTCTTTGATGCCGGGGCGCGTGCCGCAGAGCCTGGGGAGTTCACCCGCCGGGCATTCCAAAACGGTCGCTTGGACCTAACGCGTGCGGAGGCTGTTGCGGACGTCATTGGTGCGGCGAGTGAGCGAGCGCTGCGCGTCGCCCAGGCCCAGCTCCAGGGGCGCCTGGGCGAAGTGGTAGAGCGCTTGCACTCGCGCGTCGTGGGCCTTCTTGCAGAGGTTGAGGCAGCGATTGATTTTCCGTCGGAGGACTTGGATTTTGTGCCGCTCGCCGAGGTTGCGGCACAGGCTGCGAGCATTTCCACAGAGCTGCAGAAACTGGCTGGTACCTATGTGACTGGACGAGCGCTGCGAGAGGGGGTCCAGATTGCACTCGTTGGTGCGCCAAACGTTGGCAAGTCGAGTCTCCTGAACGCTTTCGTCGGTCAGGAGCGAGCGATCGTGACGCCCGAGCCGGGGACCACGCGCGATTATGTTGAAGCGCGCGTGGTGTGGGAAGGAGTGCCGGTTCTCCTGATTGACACTGCTGGCGAACGTGACGCCCTTGGGGAGGCGGAACGCCGAGGGGTAGAGCTCGGGCGGGCCCGTGCGCGACATGCGGATGTGATTGTCCGCGTGGAGGATGCGACCGTGACATGCGGGAGCAAGTCGGGCTTGCACAAGTCGGTTGGCGAGGGCGAAGTTCGGATATGGAACAAGATCGACCTCACCCCAGGACCACAAGGTGAGCTTGGTGTCTCGGCTGTCACTGGTGACGGTCTCAACGAGTTAAGACGGATGATTTTGAACCGTGTCCTTGGGAGCTCATCCGAGGGCGATGAGGCGGAGATAGTGACGTCGGAGCGGCACCGCCAGCTGCTCGATGAGGCAGCTGGCTCTGTCGGACGTGCGGCATTAATAGCCAAAGAGGCGAGGCCTCACGAACTTGTGGCGGTGGATCTTCGGGAAGCGGCGAACAGGCTTTCGGCGATCATGGGAGTGGATTCAGGGGAGGCCGTTCTCGAACAGATCTTCTCCCGGTTCTGTATTGGCAAGTGAGAGGCATCCTTTCAACGCTGGTGCGAGTGCTTGGTGGGACGATCAGCTCGTCGGATCCCAATGCGCTTGCGGATGTCATTGTTGTCCTAGGGTGCCCTTTGGCTTCACATGGCGGGCTTTCTCGGGTTGCCGAAGAGAGAGTCCGGGCGGGGGTCGAGCTCTGGCGCCGGGGGTTGGCTCCCGTGGTGTGCTTGACCGGAGGGGTATCGCGGCGAGGGCTTCCCTCCGAGGCCGAAGTCATGGGTCAGCGTGCCAGGGAGCTCGGGGTGCCAGATGAAGCCTTGCTCATGGAAGTCGAAGCCCTTTGCACCCAGGGAAACGCCGAATTTGTAGCAAGGATCAGCGCTTCCCGAGGGTGGCGCAAGGCTTGGATCGTGACCCAGCCGTTTCACCTGCGGCGAGCGCTGTTTTGGTTTCGACTGGTTGGCATGGAACCACTCGGGTGGCATGTCCAAGACAGCATCCAGTATCGGGAGCCGTGGCTAGGATTGAAGTGGATGGTGCGCGAGCACGTGGCCTGGCTGAGGCTCATCGCAGGGAGCGCGACGCGCCGCGACGGAGCAAAAGTCTGGTAATATCAGGCGGATAGGAGTTCGTGCGCTGCTTTGGCAAGGAGATTCGGGCTTGCGCGCATCGGATCGCGAAGATACGGGACTGTTCCGATCACCGGCACTTCGCCGATTCGCTCGATTTCTTGTGCGTTGGTGGAGTGGTCGGGGCCTGTCTCGGGGTGCACCTGGTTAAGAACCACGCCGGCGATCTTGAGACCCTGCCTTCTCGCCTCGCGTATCGTTAATAGAGTGTGGTTGATGGTTCCCAGTGACGCGCGGGCAACGATGAGAAGCGACGCATCCAAGGCACGCGCGATGTCGACGCCCAAGAGATCTTCGGAATACGGAACAAGGAGACCGCCCGCGCCTTCGATCAACAACATGTCGGGGCACCGCTGAGCGAGGTTCTCGGCCGCCTCCAGGATTCGCGGGAGCTCTACGCGGGAATTGACCATTCTTGCGGCGACCGACGGAGCCACTGGGGCGATGAAGCGGTAGGGAACAATGGCGTCGAGTGGTAATTCAGACAGGCCGCACGCCTCTCTGAGGAGGAATCCGTCCGCCGGGAAAAGCTCGCCGCATTCATTGCGATAGCATCCGGTCTCGACCGGCTTGAGCGCCGCGACACGCTTCTCTCGTGCGCGCCACGAGGCGAGGAGGCTGGCGCTGATTGTCGTTTTCCCCACACCCGTGTCGGTACCCGTGACGAACAACGAGGGCATTTGTTCTCACGTTCCGGTGACGTGGGTTATCGAGGCTTGTACCGAGGTCACCAGGTGGTGGATTTCAGAGGGCTCAATGCTAAGAGGAGGCATGAGGACCACCACGTGACCGAGTGGCCGCAAGATGACCCCGTGCTTGCGGCTTTCTAGACAAACCTGGGCCCCGATGGCGCTTTCGTACGGAAACGGCTCCTTGGTCGACCGGTCCATGACCAGCTCGATTCCAACCATGAGCCCGCGCTGTCGCACCTGCCCCACGTGCGGGAGTGGGGCGACATGTTCCTGGAGCTTGGCGCCGAGAACGTTGATTTTCTCGGGCAGGTGCTCGAGGACGCGCTCCTTGGTGAAGATGTCGAGGGAGGCTATTGCGGCCGCGCACGCAAGGGGATTGCCCGTGTACGTGTGGCCGTGAAAGAAGGTTCGCTTGTCACCGTGCTTGCCCAGGAACGTGGCAAATACTTCGTCGGTGGCAAGGGTCGCAGCAAGGGGAAGGTATCCACCGGTCATCCCCTTTGCCAAGCAAAGCAAGTCGGGTGTGACGTCTTCTTGGGCGCAAGCAAACATGGTCCCGGTTCGTCCGAAGCCCGTCGCTACTTCGTCGCAGATGAGGAGCACGTCGTGTTTTCGGCAGAGCTCTGCGGCTTGGGCCAAGTAGCCATGAGGATGTGTAAGGATTCCCGCTGCACCTTGGACGAGTGGTTCGAGGATGAAGGCGGCGATTTCGTGGGCATGCTGCTCGAGGGCACGTTCGAGCGCTGCGAGGCAAAGGTCGCGACAGGAGATTGGGTCCGGTGCGTCGTGGCAGCGATACCAGTGGGGTGTCGGAACTCGGAGTGCGTCGAAGAGTAGTGGCCGAAATACCTGGTGGAAGAGGTCGATTCCTCCGACCGACACGGCTCCTATGGTATCGCCGTGATAGGCCTCTGAGAGGGCGAGGAAACGCCTCTTTTGCGGCTGCCCACGGTGGAGCCAGTACTGGTACGCCATTTTGAGGGCGACTTCCACAGCCGTGGAGCCCGAGTCGGAATAGAAGACCTTGCTGAGTCCCCGCGGTGCGATGTCGACGAGGCGTTCTGCGAGCTCGATGGATGGCACGCTTGCCAACCCGAGGAGCGTGGTATGAGCGACACGGTCGAGCTGGGCGCGGATGGCCGCATCAATTTCAGGTCGCCGGTGTCCGTGAACGGTGACCCAAAGGGAAGAGACGCCGTCGAGGTAGCGATTGCCCTCTGTGTCGATTAGATAGTTCCCTTCTGCTCGTTCGATGACCAGTGGCTCGGAAGCAAGCCAATCATGCATTTGAGTGAAGGGGTGCCACACGAAGCGCTTGTCTTTTGCCGCTAAGGTCGCTGGATGACCGGTCATGGTTGACTCCGGGGAATAATTTCTTTGGCGACGAGATCCTCGAGGACCGCCAGTGCGCGCTCAAGATGCTGCTCGGCATGAGTAGCCATGAGGGAGAAACGAAGGCGTGCGGTTCCGTGGGGCACAGTCGGGGGTCTGATTCCCTGTGCAAAGATCCCACGAGCGAGGAGGGCCTCGCAGGCCTCCATGGTGCGGCGCGAATCGCCAACGACAATCGGGAAGATTGCGGTCTCGCCGGCTCCCGGCGCGAGGAGGCCAAGGGTCGCAAGTCCGGATCGGAACTGGGAAATCCGCTGGTGAAGGCGCGCGCGCAGGACTTCTCCTTGTGGTGAATCGAGTAGGGATAGTGCGGCGCGAGCTGCAGCGGCAACGCTCGGCGGCAGGGCGGTAGTGAAGACAAAACTTCTCGCTCGGTTAAGGAGGTATTCGATGAGAGGGCGTGAGCCTGCCACGAAGGCACCAAAGGCACCAACCCCTTTGCTTAGGGTGCCTACGTGGATATCTACCGGGATTCCTAGGGCTGCCGCAAGACCTCTACCACCCGGGCCGGTAACGCCGGTCGCGTGGGCTTCATCGACCATGAGCACGGCATCGTGTGCTTGCGCCAGGGTGCGAAGATCTGGGAGGGCCGCAGTGTCACCGTCCATGGAGAAGATGGAATCGGTAACGATGATGCGGCGCCGGGCTGGGAGCGATGAGGAAAGCGCGCGTTTGAGCGCGGCGAGATCGCCATGGGGAAACACATGGACCCGCGCGCGCGAGAGGCGGCAGCCATCCACGATGCTGGCGTGGTTGAGGGCGTCGGAGAAGATCTGGTCGTCGTTCGTAGCGATGGATGAGAGCACGCCGATGTTGGCGTGGTAGCCGGAGTTGAAGAGGAGGGCACTCTCGGTCCTGAAGAAGCGAGCGAGGTCCTCTTCGAGCTGGCGATGGGAGCGAAGGTTGCCGGCGATGAGGCGTGACGCCCCCGAACCGAGGCCCTCGAGAGTGAGATGCCGGTGTGCTTCAGAGTGGAGGAGCGGGTGGCTCGCGAGTCCGAGGTAGTTGTTGGAAGAGAAGTTAATAACCAGGCGACCGTTGATAAGAAGAAGCTCGGCCTGCGGGCCATCGATGTCGCGCATGTGGCGTCGCAGACCCTGGCATTCCAGGGCGCCGAGGTCTTGAATGATGCTTTCGAGGAACGACACGGCCGGCAGACTCTAAGATGCATGTCAGCGAGGAGTCAATCGCATGGTCGAAGGAGGCTTGTGATAGGGTTCCGAGTCCGGCTGCGAGCGTGGCGTGTTCCACGTGGAACGACGGATTCGGAACCGGATAAGCGTTTCACGTGGAACAAAGGACGAGAGCTCGCTTGGCTCCGCCGACCTCGAACTCCACGCGCTCACATGTGGATGGAAGGACGTGTCGTTCGGAGC
>JACQUZ010000069.1 GCA_016210055.1 Deltaproteobacteria bacterium
CCCGGCTGGCTTCGTTGCTCGTCGGTTAAATACCGACGGGTATTCGCCCTCCTCGCGCCTCGCCATCCGGGCGCCTCGACCGCGATCATCGATCGATTTATTCATCCGCGGGCCCTTAGGGGCCCGCCGCTGCTATTCTGCGAGGATTTCCACCTCGAGCTTCATGTCCTCGGGCATGTCCTTCTCGTCGGGATGCTTGGCCTCTGTCTCCAGGCGCGATCCAGCTACCCCCTTCATGACCAGGTACGCCTTCACCAGCTCGACGCGCTTGAGCGAGTGGTCCAGGTTCTCCTCGACTGACCTCCGGTCCCAGCTCGCCATGATGAGCTTGATCCGAACCGACGGATTGGCTGCGAGCGCGCGTGCCAGGCGGTTCAACGAATCTTGGGTGCGATGCGCCATTTTCACGCCCCGGAAGAGGACCGGTGACAACGGCCCCTTCACCAGCCTTTGGAGCTGCGGCGACAGCTTCCCCGCCTCCCCTTCTCTTGTTGGTTCGGCTTGCCGGGCTTCCTCGGTGCTCACCCTTGCAGCTTCACCAGCGCTCTTGCCACCACTCTCCTCCTCGCCGGTGCCTGCCGTCTCGCCCCCTTGAGGCTTGTCCTCGCTCGCCGCTTCGGCAGTCGCTGGCGGATCGGTGCAGCCGTCCTTGTCCTGATCGACCCCGTCCTTGGGCGCCTCGTCTGGGCACTTGTCTTGCGAGCCGAGGAGTCCGTCCTCATCGTTGTCCCGCTCCGGGCACCCGTCGTCGTCGTCCACGCCGTTCTCGGACTCGGCCTGGTCGGGGCACTTGTCGCTCGTGTCCGCGACCTTGTCGTCGTCGTTATCGACGTCGGGACAACCGTCGTCGTCGTGGAAACCGTCGAGGTCCTCCTTTTCGCTCGGGCACCAGTCGTCGATGAGCGGCACGCCATCCCCGTCAGCGTCTTCCGGCAGCTTCTCCACTTCTTGCTTCGCCGGCGGCGGGCCGCCCCCGCCGAATCGCCCATAAACTCCCACAAGGAACTCGTAGCGCGCGGTCCCGATCTCGTCCTCGACCGTCGGGACGTACAGCGCCCGACCTTCCATGCGAACACCCAACCAGTCGGTCGGCAGGAACTTGAATCCCACTCCACCATTTATGACGGGATCGGTGTCGGACGACTTGAGCGGGACCTTCAGCTCCGAGTCCTCAGTGTAGGGCTCTGTCCGCGCGGATGTCACCGCGCCCCCACCTACTGCGACAAAGGGCCTAAACAGGGCCCCCGTAGTCAGATTCAATACGGCGTGGGCTCGATAAGACACCGCCAAGAAATCGGTGGCCCCATCTAATTCCGATCCAATTTCATTGGCCCTGGCCGGCGTTAATGATATCTCGCCCTCCACCGAGAACCGCGAATGAAGGGCGTAACCCGCTCGCATTCCGAATGAAAGGAAACTCTCTACCGCGTGGGTCGTGGTCCCAGCGGTGAATACCTGCGCCCCTGCGACCACGCCCGTCTCGATGGGGTTTCGCACGCTTCCAGCAAGGGCAGGCACGGTGCTAAAGCCCAAGACACACCCAATGCCGACCGCGTAATTCCCGATCCACACGTTGAGTTCCCGCCAAATCATATCTTGGCAGGCGATGCGGGCTCAAGGTTTTTCAGCCACCAGGAACCCAATGGCTGCTATCTTGTAGAGGAATCACTTCGCTGGGGGACGTGATTGATTAGGCGACTGATTACTGCTCGCTCCTTATCGATCTTAATCGCGATCATCGGCGCTGGCGCTGGCTGTGATGAGAAGCACCTCTCCACGCCCGACGGCGGAAGTCCGAAAAAGGACGAAGGCAAGACAGACGTCGTCGGGACCGACGTCTCGCCTCCCAACATTGAGTTCCTAAAGCCAAAGAGCGGCGACAAGGTATCTGGTCTGGTCGAGCTCCAGCTCGCGGCCGTCGACGACAAGGGGGTCGAAAAGGTCGAGCTCATCGTCGCGGACGCGCCGCTCACGACGCTACGGTCGTCACCCTTTAGGACCACGTGGGACACGCGCGGATTCCCTCCGGGGACCTACACCATGGTCGCTGTCGCCACGGACGTGGCCAAGAAGACGGCCCGCGCAGAGATCCAGGTCGAGATCCTCTCGACGGGCGGAGACGCCAAGCCGGCGCTAGCCATCCTTTCGCCGCTCCCCGGCGCTCCGGCCTGCGGAAAGGTTCGCATCACCGTGAGCGCGAGGGACGACAAGGGAGTCGCCCGGGTGGACTTCTACGGCGACGACCTTCACCTCGGATCGGACATTGCGCCTCCCTATGAGCACGAATGGAACCTCGACTCGGTGCCGCCGGGCAATCATTCGGTTCGCGCCGTGGCGGTCGACACCATCGGCCAGGATGCGGAGCATGTCGTGGCCCTCACGGCCTGCGACCAGTTCCCGGTCGTGGTGATCGAGGCCCCGCAAAGCGGCGGCGTAGTCGGCGGGGACGTGCCCATCCGCGTCAAGGTCACGGACGACGTGGGAATCGCACGCGTGCGCGTGCTCGTCGATGGAGTCACTTGGCGCGAAGTCACCGAGGGTCCATTCGACTTCTCCTGGCCCAGCGATGCGTGGCCCGCCGGGCCGCACGTCCTCCGCGCGGTGGCAATCGACACAAGGCCCCAGTCCTCATTTCACGAGGTCCAGGTGACTGTCGATCGGACGCCCCCGCGAGCGTGGATCCAGTCGCCATCCGAGGACGGCGAACGTGAGGGGGACTTTGACGTGGTCGTGGGGGCGAGCGACGACACGGGCGTCAAGAAGGTTGTCTTATCGGTTGATGGCACCGAGGCGGCGTCCTGGACAGCGCCCCCTTACTCCTATCCATTCACTGTCTCGAAGCACAAGTGCGGCGCGCACCTTCTCGAGGCGCGGGCATTGGACGGGCGCGACCAGCGCGGGTACGACTCACGCGTGATCCAGGTGAAAGACGCCTGTGACCAGGACTGCGACGGCAGCCGCGCGCTCGGCGCATGCGGCGGCGACGACTGCAACGACGCCAACCGGCACGTCAACCCCGCTGCGGTCGACCTGGCCGGCGATACCGTTGACGCGGACTGTGACGGCGTCGATGGAGTTGATTCGGATAAGGACGGCTTTGCGTCCAATGCGAGCGGCGGAAACGACTGCAACGACGGGGATGGTCGGGTCCACCCTGCCGCTAGCGACGTCACCACCGACGGTACGGACCAGAATTGCGATGGCGTCGACGGCATCGATGCGGACGGCGATCGATATCCCTCCATCGCTGGCGGCGGCACGGACTGCAACGACGATGACAACAAGATGTACCCCGGTGCGCCAGACTCCCATGGCGACGGCGTGGACCAGAACTGTGATGGCGCAGATGGCGTGGATCGAGACAAGGACACCTACGCCTCCTTCGCCAGTGGAGGGAGCGACTGCAATGATCAGGCGCCAACGATCTATCCAGGCGCCCCCGACACCGCTGGCGACGGCGTCGACCAGAACTGCGATGCCGTCGACGGCGTGGACGCTGACAAGGACGGCTTCGCCTCGCTTGTCTCCGGGGGCGGTGATTGTGACGACTCGTCCAAGACCCGCAACCCGGGCGTGGCCGACTTGGTTGGGGACGGCATCGACCAGAACTGCGACGGCGTTGATGGCACGGATCGGGACAAGGACACGCATGTCTCCTTCGCGAGCGGCGGGGACGACTGCAACGACAACGCGGCGGCCACCTACCCCGGAGCGCCTGATGCATTTGGCGACGAGGTGGATCAAAACTGCGACGGTGCGGACGGCGTCGACGGCGATCGCGACGGTTATGCCTCCCTGGCCTCTCTTGGAAACGACTGCGACGACACGACCAACACCCGTCACCCGGCGGCGACTGACACGGTGGGGGACGGCATCGACCAGAATTGCGACGGCATCGACGGCGTGGACGTCGACCGCGACAAGCATGCTTCGATTGCTTCCGGCGGAGATGACTGCGACGACGGCTCGGCAGGAATCTACCCCGGTGCCACGGACCGCTTCGGCGATGGCGTCGACCAGAACTGCGATGACGCCGACGGCGTCGACTCCGACAAGGACGGCTTCGCCTCCTTGGCGTCGGGCGGAAGTGACTGCGACGACGCCTTGAGCGGCATCCGCCCCAGCGCAGGAGACTCGGTCGGCGATTCGGTAGACCAGAACTGCGACGGGGTCGACGGGGAGGATGCCGATAAGGACGGGGTTGCCTCGGTGACGTCCGGTGGAACCGACTGCAACGACGCCGCCCCAGCGATCCGTCCGGGCGCCGCCGACCCCATCGATGGCGTGGACCAGAACTGCGATGGCATGGACGGTCTCGACGTGGACAAGGACGGCTACCTCTCCACCCAGTCGGGCGGCGTGGACTGCGACGACGGGAACGCCGGCATCCACCCGGGGTGGAGACAAGTGGTCACGACCGTTGACTCCAAAGGTGACGTTGGCAGCGCCACTTCGTTGGTCCTGGACGCAAATGGCAAGGCGCACGTGAGCTACTACGATATGACCCAGGGAGACCTGAAGTACGCGACCAACGCCGCGGGCACCTGGGCCTTGGCGGTGGTGGATTCGCTAGGAGACCTAGGTGACGACAGTGCCATCGCCGTCGACGGGAATGGCGGCGTGCACATCGCCTACCACGACGGCACTTCCGACGGCAACGGGAAGCTCAAGTACGCCACCAACGCGAGCGGCGCCTGGGTCGCGACGACCGTCGACTCGTCCAATGACGTGGGGACCGACGTCTCCATGGGCCTCGATGGCAATGGAAAGGCCTACATCAGCTATTACGATTTCACGAACGGCAACCTCAAGTACGCGACCAACAAGACCGGCGCCTGGGTGGTTTCTACGCTCGACTCGACAGGGGATGTTGGGATGTTCACCTCCCTCGCCGTCACGAGCGGCGGCCTGGTCCACGTGAGCTACCTCGATTTCGGCAACGGCAACCTAAAGTACGCCACCAACGCCTCCGGCACCTGGGTCGTGAGCACCATTGACTCGGCGGGGGATGTGGGCTGGAGCACGTCGATTGCCCTCGATAGCCTGGGCAAGGTGCACGTGAGCTACTACGACGCCACCAACACGTCATTGAAGTACGCCACCAACTCCGGCAAGTCGTGGACCGCCGAGACGGTCGACGCGTCCGGTGACGTCGGTTTCGGCTCTTCAATCAAGATCGACTCGTCGGGCTACGTTCATGTCGTCTCGTACAAGGATGTTTACGGGGATCTCCGGTACGCCACGAATGGCTCGGGAGCTTGGTCAACAAGGACGCTGCTCTCAGCAGGCGACGTCGGCGGTGACGCATCGCTCGCGCTCGACTCCCAGGGCAGCCTGCATGTGAGCCATTACAACGCGAGCTATCGCGACCTCGAGCATGCCGTCTTCACGCCTGGCCCGTCCCCCGCGGACACAGTGGCGGATGGCGTGGACCAGAACTGCGACGGCGTCGACGGTGAAGACGCCGACGGCGACGGCTATGCCTCAGAGGCCAGCCTTGGCACCGACTGCAACGATGATGACTATGCGGTGACGGCCTGGATTCCAGGCGCGCTCCCCGACGCCGCCTCAGCCAAGGAAACGGTCCTGAGGGTGGATTCGAGCGGAAAAGCTCATCTCGTGTACTACGATGGGACGACCGCCGACCTCGAGTACGCCACCAATGCGAGCGGGACTTGGGTGACCCAGTCGGTCGATACAACGGGGAACGTGGGACGGTTCGCCTCGATGACGCTCGGCGCAGGGAACAAGCTCCACGTGGCCTACTACGATTCGACGAATGGCGATCTCAAGTACGCCACCAATGCGTCTGGGTCGTGGGTGAAGACCACGGTCGACAGCACTGGGAACGTGGGCGGGTACACGTCCATCGCCCTCGACAAGGCGGGCAAGCTCCACGTGAACTACTACGACTTCACGAGCAGCGACCTCAAGTACCCCACCAACGCCACGGGCGCCTGTGTCATGACCTCCGTCGATACGACAGGGGACGTCGGCGCCTTCTCGTCGATAGCCCTCGATTCGGCCGGGAAGGCGCACGTGAGCTACTGGTCGGCGGGCTCCGACGGGGCCCTCAAGTACGCCACCAACGCGTCGGGATCGTGGGTATTGACCGTGATCGACGCGATGGGAGATGCCGGGCGTTACTCGTCAATCGCAGTCGACGGCCTGGACAAGGTCCATGTCGCCTACTTCGAGGCCGCGGAGACGAACCTGCGATACGCGACGAACAACTCGGGCACCTGGGTCACGCGGACCATCGACAGCACCGGAGACGTCGGCCGGTTCGCGTCCTTGGCGGTGGGCTCCGATTTCGCCGCCCGCATTGGGTACTGGGACCAGTCAAAAGGCCGCATGAAATTCGCCTCGAACCGCACCGGGACCTGGGTAACGCAAGTTGTGGATCTCTTCGGCAACGTGGGGAGCTACGGCTCGCTAGCCCTCGACTCGTCTGGGAAGGCACACCTTTCTTATGCCGACGCGGGAGGCCTCGTGCGTTACGCCGCGCCTTGCCAATGATTCCTAAATTCGCGACGGCAGGATAACGTACTCCACGCGGATGTCGTGCTCAGCGCTGGGTTGATCATTCGATGGAGCCGAGTGGACCTCTTGCGCGAGCTCAGTAGGATATTCCCTACCACCGCTCGGTGTCGGTGACTCCTCGCCAGCGCCGAGCGTGAGCTCCCGAATCAAGACGTCGATGGCGATGGCCACTCGCTGAGGTTCACGCGCCTCGGGAAGAGTCAAGAGATAGGGCTGGAGCAGAGGGTCGATGTCCGACGGCCCCATTACCGCCTGGGCAATCCCCGACACGACATAGGGGACATTCGACCCGACGTGAAGGAGCGGGCCCGAGGCGAGCAATACGGACCCCTCGAGCCACCAGCTTACCTCGGAGGGGATTACATCCGCTTCGATGGCCGACAGGACGTCCGCATCGATGACCTGCGTCGCAAAGCCCTCTGCAGCAGATGCTTCACGTCCCCAAGCCAGGGCTCCGAGCGCGAGGCCAAGCTGAACGCTGTGTCGTAGCTGGTTCATTTTGCAATGCACTCGCCGCAGTCACCAGCGCAGGAGAGGCAGCTCTCGCCCCCTTCGTCGAAGTCACACACGTTGTTCCCGCAGGCGCCACCGCTGCAGGAGAGCCCGCACTGGGTCTGCACCTGCCAAATGCACGTCCCGTCCCAGCTGGAGACACAGCAGAACGAATCAACGTCGCAGATCTTCTTTACGCAGGGATCGCACCTTGGATCCAGAGGCAGGCCGGGCGTGCAAAGCGAGTGCGTGCACAGCGACGCCCCGCAATCAGCGGCGCAGGTGCCGGAGCTCTCTCCTGCCTCGCAGGTCCCGTTGCCGCACTTGTCACTGCAGCTGCCGCAGTCCACCGGGCACGGCTTCGCCCCGCCGCAGCTCTCGCCGATGAACGGGTCGCACGTGCCGTCCCCGCACGTGTCGCACGGCCCGCAATCGAGGGAGCAGGTGGAGCAGGTCTCGCCGGGGGCCGTGCAGGTCCCGTCACCGCAGCCCGCCGCACACGAGCCGCAATCGAGGGAGCACGTGCCGCAGTTCTCGCCCGCCCAGTAGTGGCAGCTCCCGTCCCCGCACCGGGCATTGCACGACTTGCAATCAAAGGGGCACGTCGCGCAGTTTTCCGATGCCTCACAGGTCCCATTTCCGCACGCTGCCGTGCACGTCCCGCAGTCGGCTGCACAGGTCATGCACGTCTCGCCGCCTCCGCACGTCCCATCCCCACACGCGCTGCACGACGACGAGCATGTCCATGTCGACTCATTGACGCACACTTCGTCCCAGGCGCCGCTGCAGCAGAACGGATCGAGCGCGCACACCATCTCGACGCACGGATCGCAGTTCTTTGGCAGCGGCCCCCCTACCTCACACAGGGCGTGGCTGCACTTGGCGCATGTCCCACAGTCTCCAGGGCAGCTGGCACAGGTCTCACCGGCGATCGTCTCGCACGTCTTGTTTCCGCACACCGAAGTGCATGGGCCGCAGTCGCTTCCGCAGGTGTAGCAGTTCTCGTTGCTCGTGCACTGGCCGTCGCCGCAGTACGGGCACGCCCCACAATCGACCGCGCAGGTGGAGCAGCTCTCGCTCCCCAGGCTGCAAATCCCATCGCCGCAAGCGACCGGGCAGTCGACCGCGCAGGTCCCAGGGTTCTCGGCCCCGTCGCAGGTCCCATCGCCGCACACCACGGGGCAGTCCGCCGGGCAGGAGCCTGGCGATTCGCCGACGCCGCAGGTGCCATCTCCGCAAGCGCACGCGCCACAATCCATGGGGCATGACGCACAGGTCTCTGCGCCGTTGCACGTCGCGTCACCGCAGGCCGCGGCGCACGCGCCGCAGTCGCCGGGGCAGTTGGAACACGTGTCGCCGCCATTGCATGTACCATCTCCGCAGGACGCGGGGCAGGCCCCGCAATCCATGAGGCAGGTCGAGCAGCTCTCGGTGCCGTTGCAAGAGCCATCGCCGCAGAGCGGCGGGCAGGCACCACAGTCGAGGGTGCAGGTCGTGCAGTTCTCGGTGCCGTTGCACGCGCCGTCACCGCATGCAGGCGGGCACGATCCGCAGTCGGTCACGCACGTCGTGCAGGTCTCGGCGCCATTGCACGACGCGTCCCCACAGGATGCCGCGCACGCGCCGCAATCGCCCGGGCAGGAGCCGCAAGTTTCCCCGCCGTTGCACGCGCCGTCGCCGCACCCCGGCGGGCACGCGCAGTCCACGCCGCAGGTCGCGCAGGTCTCGGTTCCGTTGCAGGTCCCGTCGCCGCACGCAGGCGGGCAGGAGCCACAGTCCGTCGCGCAGGTCGTGCAGTCCTCGGCGCCGTTGCACGCGGCGTCGCCACACACCGGCGCGCATGCCCCGCAGTCAAAGGAACAGGTGGAGCAGGTCTCGAGTCCGTTGCACAAGTTGTCGCCGCATGCCGCCGGGCAAGCACCGCAATCGGAGGGGCAGATGGAACAACTCTCCGTCCCGTTGCAAGTCCCGTCACCGCACGACGGTGGGCAGGAGCCACAGTCCGTCGCGCAGCTCGAGCAGTTCTCGACGCCGTTGCAGGCACCGTCCCCGCACCAGGGCGGGCACGCGCCGCAGTCAGTGCTGCACGTGGAGCAGTCCTCCGTGCCGTTGCACGTACCATCGCCGCATGTGGGCGGGCACGCGCCGCAGTCGGCCGCGCAGGTCGAGCAGCTCTCGGTCGGGGAAGTGCAAGTGGCGTCACCGCACACCACGGGGCAGGTGCCGCAATCGGCTGCACAGGTGGAGCAGGTTTCGCCAGGCGGAGTGCACGTTCCATCGCCGCACACCGCGGGGCACGCTCCACAGTCGGCCGCGCAGCTGCCGCAGGTCTCCGCCCCGTTGCAGGCAGCGTCCCCGCACACCGTCGGGCACACGCCGCAGTCGGCCGCGCAGGTCGAGCAGCTCTCGCCCGACATGTCGTTACAAATCCCATCACCACAGAACGGACAGCCCCCGCAGTCGCCAGGGCAGGTGGAGCAGCTCTCTGTCGCGTCGCACATCAAGTCGCCACAAGTGGACGCGCAGGTCCCGCAGTCTCCTGGGCAGCTCAGGCAGTTCTCGCCCCAAGAGCAGCCGCCAGAACCGCACGTCGCGCATCCGCCGCAATCCGGTGAACACGTGGTGCAATCCTCACTACCCAAGCAAAGCCCGTCACCACAACCGCTCGCGCATGAGCAATCCACCTTGCAGGTAAGGCAACTCTCCCCAGGTCCACAGAACCCGTCACCACAGTTCGACGCCGGACACGCGCCGCAGTCCTCGGGGCATCCACCACAGTTCTCGCCAGCGGCGGTGTCGCACGTGCCATCCACAGTACAGGCCCCGCACATGATGTTGCACTGCATGATTGCCTGTCCGACACACAGGGCATCCCAGACGGTCGTGCAGCACGTAGGATTGCTCCCGCACACCAACGCTGCGCAAGGATCGCAGTACGACTTCAACGGCGGGCCAGTCTCGCAGACGGTGTGTGAGCAGCCACCGTTCGGGCAGCAGTCCGCCGTGCAGGTGATCCTTCCTTTCGTTGGCGTCGGATCGCACGTTTCCTTGCTGCCGCAGATGTCGTCACCACACGACTTGCTGCTGCAAATACCACAATCGAGAGGGCACGAGACGCAGGTTTCCGTGCCATTGCAGCGAGTGTCACCGCACACGCCGCACTGGCCACAGTCCGCCGAGCACGAGGAGCAAGTTTCACTTCCCACGCACGTGCCGTCGCCACACCTCGGGCACGCGCCACAGTCGTCCGGGCAGCTAGCACAATCCTCTGGTGCGAGGCATGCGTTGTCGCCGCAATAAGGACAGGTGCTGCAGTCCGTCGGGCAATTCAGGCAGGTCTCGTCGGGTCCGCTGCAGCTTCCATCGCCACAGACTGGAGTGGCGCTGCACGGTCCGCAGTCGACCGCGCAGTCCGTGCAGGTCTCGGCGCCAAGGCACTTGCCGTCGCCGCAGAAAAGGCACTCCCCGCAGTCCGCGGCGCACGTCTCGCACGTTTCGTCGCCGAAGCAAACCCCATCACCGCAATACGGACATGTCCCGCAGTCCCCCGAGCACGTCGCGCAGGTCTCTTGCTCGTTGCACACAAGGTCGCCACAAAATGGACAGCTTCCACAGTCGCTTGGGCAGAGGGCGCAGTTCTCCGCCCCGTTGCACGTCCCATCGCCGCAGAAAGGGCACCGCCCGCAGTCCCGCGCACAAGTCTGGCAGGTCTCGCCCTCCTCGCACACCTTGTTGCGGTTGCAACCCGCGGCCTCGGATGCGACCCTTCCGATCGAATCGTCTGCGTCGCCGGGTGACCGATAGTCACAAGAGGTGCCCACGAGGACAATCGCCGCGAGCACGACCGTCAACGAACTGACCACGCGCATCGGATGCATTCAGCCCTCCGCCCAGCATCCATTATAGGCTGCGATAATTTTACAAATCCATTACGAATAATCGTTTCAATGAATATTCATGAGAGGATTACGCACACCACGCTCCATTGGAGAGCCTGTAATCAATAGGGCATTTCGGCAGGGGCACCTGCGCTGCCGTAGGTGCCGGTGAGATTCAGGAACAGGCCCGGGATGGAGTCGTCGGCCTCGAAGACCCATTCCTCGCGTGCGTAGTTCATCCCGACGACGAGACGGAATCCATGTGGGAAACGAACGCCCATCGCCACCGTCGTGCCGATGAGGAGCTCCCCCTGCTGCGAGGTCCCCGCCAGGCGCGTGCCGGCGATTAGGTCGTAGCGCTTCTTCCAGGTCCATGTGACTTCTTCACCTGCCACGGACAGCATCGCGAACCCTGCTGACGTGCGCGCCCGCTTCAAGGCGGCGCGGGTACCCATCGCCGCGGAGCGACCAAGCGGGATCACCAGGTCCATGGTGCCGAGCTGTGCCCGTCTTCGGGGAGCGACGTCGTCGCGCAAGGAGCGCGTGCTCTGGTCCTTGTATTTCAAGAAAAGGACGAAGCGCGGATCCACCGGCTCGCGGTAGGCAAATCCTACGAGATTGCTCCATTGCGCCAGGGGATCTTTCGTTGTCCCTCCCTTGTAATTGACCGAGCCAAAGCCCATGACGCTGTCCGTGAGCGCCAGGCGGGCGCGGCCGCCCCCACCGAACTGGCGTCCGAACTTGGTGTCATGAGAGACGTCGAATCGCAACGCGCCTACGAGCCTCGGGAAGAACAGGTTGATGCCAGCGAACGCCCCCTTGAACTCCACAGGCCCGTTGTCGGTGCTCATGTCCTGGGACTCCCCAGCCGAGGCGTAGGCGAACGTCGAGAACGTCCTGAACACGCTCTCGACGCCGAGCGCCGCCGAGCGGGACTTGCTGGTCAAGCTGCCCTCGTCGTCGTGGGTAAGCGATCCCTCGACGAGCGCCGCGGGCTGAAGCCACGGGATCCTGACGAACCTCGCCCGAAGAAGACCTGAATCGCTGCGGAACCCCTCCTTCCCTTCAGCCGTGTCCTTCCAAAGCATTCTGCCTTCGAACCCCAGCTGGAACGAGGAGGCCTGCCAGCGAGAAGCGCCCACTACCGCCCTCTCACGGTTGTCACCAGGCTGCACCTCGGCCTGCGTGTAGGCAAGAAACAGGGACGGCATGCGCTTGGGGCTGAAGTTCAGCGCCGCGTACTCGCTTAACTGGGAGGTCTCCGTAGTCTCCTCGTACTGCGGGAACACCATGAAGGCGCCCGTCGAAACGTCGACGCTGCTAAGCACGCGGTACGACGTCCCCAACCCGACCTCGCGGACGCCGGCACGGTTTTGCATGAAGAAGGGAAATCCTCGCTGTCCGTTGGAAAGAGACCTCACGAACGGCGAGAACAGCGATAGCGTCGGGGGCGGCAAGTAGCCAAACGTCATGTCTGGTGGCGACCTCAATTGGAAGTCGGTCCTTTGCGTGTAGCCGCCTCCCACCTGATTGAAGTAACCAAATAGCCCCACGTCGTCCCACGGCCGATAGACCGCACGAGCTCGGAAGGCCGTCTCGTCGCTGCCGGGGAGCTCCGAGGCCTCACCGCTCCCCTTGTTCGATATCGCAGCCTCAGCGGCGACGTCGAGGGAGTCGGAGAGGAACCGCGAGTCGACGCCCACCGCGCTCTTGGGATTCGGCGTCTCGTCCTCGTGGATCGCGGTGGCGCCTAGGGTCGCCCTCTTGCCAAGCTTGGCCTCGGCACGAGCGCCGGCGATGAACGCCCGTGGGATTTCTGTCGCTGGGGCGTGCTCGTACTGGATCACGAATCGGAACACCTCCCCCGACGGAGGGTGGAGCGGCCAAGGCCTGCCAAGGAAGAGCTGCCCAGTCGCGTGATCCAACGTGTACTCGAGACCACTTCCCAGAGAAACCCGAGATACAACAAGTCCATTCAATACCCCCTCCACCCAAACCCGATCGCTACCCGGGAGGATGGGGATGTTGGCGAGCTGGAACGGTCCCGCGGACCCGTCGTTCTCGATGACCTCGCGCACGAGCCTCGTCTCGGTCGCGCCGGCAAACGTGCGGACTTTCCAGCTCTTCTTTTCAACGCCCACGTCTACGCCCAGGAACGCGCGGAGGTTGTTTACCAGGTTGCTGTGGCCGAAGTTCACGCCGTTTCTCCCTAGGACGACGGTTCCCCAGGGCGCGGTGAGGCGAACGCCGATCTTGTCCGGAACGCTGGGCGTTATCGACGAGCGATCTCCAACTTCGGGCTGAAACGAGAGCTCGTCTCTCCCGATACCCATCTCGTCGCGTGGCTGGTGGTCCGTGTCCACGTAGGCGAGAATTCGGTAACCGTCCCCAAGGTCCCGTTCCAGGAAGCCCGCAAGGCGCCCGGCGAGCCGAAGGATCAGCGCCTCCTTCTTCTCCAGCCCGAGCGTCGCCCCTGCGACGCCCAAGAAGGTCCTGGGCTTGAAGTCCCCGGGATACGAGTCCAAGTCCTTCTGCTTGAACGCGAAATCGAGCCGGGCCGCTACCCCAAAGGTCAGGTCAATGAACGCAATTTTCGAGGGCCCGGCGGGAACTAACCCCACGAAGGGGGCATTCTCGTCGGCGGCCACCACGGCCATGGCCACGCGCGTGCCCGCCTTGAGTCCCTTGACGCTGTACCTCCCCAGCGAGTCGGCCACGATCACGGTGCCGTCGTCGATGACGACGCGCGCCCCGCGAATCCCTTTCTCCCCCTTGTCCGCGATCCCGTTCCCGTTTACGTCGAGGAACACCCGCCCGAAGAGGAGGGACCGGTCGCCCGTGTCCCCTGCGCGGACGAAGACCCTGACCCGGGTCTCGGCGGTCCTCACGGGAATGCCGACCACGGCACCCGTCGCGTAGGCCGCGTTCACCAGTGCCCCAGACTTGCGCCCCGGAGAAACCACCGCCTCGTAATACACGTCAGCCCGCTGCCGCGTCGCCAGGTGCCCGACGGGGAACTCCACGAGTCGCCCGCGCAAGACCAGCGAAGGCCCTGCCTGGTCCCCTTGAATTGGATGACCGTTCAAGCGCGCCGATCCGGGAACGAGCTTGAGCCCGTCGGGAAGAATGTCGTGGACGACCACGTTTTCCACGTCGCTAACGCCGCTCGCTATAACCTCGATCGTGTACCCGATCACGTCACCCGGCTCGACGTCGGTGAGGTCAGATTTCTTGATGATGGTCAATGCGTGGTTATGAATCAGCCGCACGTTGAAAATCACCGTCTCACCGTCAGCGACCTCGAAGTTCCCCGAGCTGAACGTGTAGTGCTGGGGCGCGCTCACCCGCACGAAATAGGTCCCAGCGCCAACGCCATCGAACTGGTAATCCCCAGTCGAGCCGGTGGTCTGGGTTCCTGCCACGTTTCCGCCCGCACGGACCAGCTCCACCGTAGCGCCGACCACTGGTCCATCCCCCTGCGAGGAGGTCACGCGCCCCTTGACGGTCGCCCAACCGGCGCCGACACCCCGCTCGAGCGAGATGAGCCCCGACGCAAGGGTCAGCCCGGGATCGACGGCCTGCGACGGGTTCACCCGGACCACGTAGAGATACTCCCCCTGGGGAGCGAGATCCCTGTTGTCGTCGCGCCCGAGCCACTCGATCGCCGGATCGGTGTTCGCCGCCACCGGATGATTCGTTCGAAGAGTTGTCACGAGGGTGATCCCGTCGGACTTGTAGATATGAAGGTCGACCAAGCGATCGGCATCGAGCCAGAAATGAAAGAACGTCTTGTTGGCCACGTTGTCATCGCCCTCGGGCGAGAACGGATTGGGCCACGCGTAAGACCGTAGCTCGACCGACCCAGCTGTCACTCCGTAGGTAATCGTCGCCTTGTATGGATCGACATCGGAGCTGGGAAGAACCCCAAAATCGGGATCCAGCTGGTAATCGAGGACATGGGTCCTGCCGACATCGGGAGCCGTCGCCGCCTGAAGCCCCACGACGGTCTGCACGCCGCTCGCAAAAGGTGCGAACCCCAAAGACCCGTGCACGCGGTAGGACAGGCGGCCGATGGGCATGGTGTTTCCCTCGGCGTTCGTGAAATTCGCCGGCGCGTCGGCGGTCACCGTGTACATGGCCGCGGAGTGCACCGTCACGTGCGTTGAATACGGGAATACGGTGCGCTGGCCCGGCTCCACCGTGCCGAGGCTCACGGTGGTGCCCCCCATGGAGACACTAATGCCCTGCCCTACCGCCGATCTCGATGAGGCCAAGGCCAGCGCAGCCGTGACGATCGCGGCTCGATTCGCACTCATTCCACGTAGGGATTGTGCTCGATTTCGAATCGTACGATACCCCAATTCATTATAAAGGCATTGGCCCTGCTTGTGAGAAGCATTTTGGCAGAGGCGCCCACCAACTCAATTGGAAGACGAGCGCTTCCCATCGCGCGCGCGCCCTATTCCATGGATCGCCGGCAGGCCCGCCAGGCTTTAAAGATTGAATCGAAGAAAAGGGAGGGGACTTGATTGGACTACTGGACGAAGTGCTTTAGCGTCATTGTCGCTGGGGTCTTTCCCCCAAAGTTGACGACGGCCCTTAGCTCATAGAGCCCCGACTCCAGCCCCTCTGGAAGGCCGCGCTTGTAGCTCGCACTCCCACCAATCGCCAGTTTTTGCTTCTCGAGTGGGATCTGCCCGACGATATTCCCCGCGCCATCGGCCACCATGACGATGCCTTCTGCGTCCACTTCGACGTTCCCCTCGTTCTTGAATTCGAGGGTGACGTAGGGCTCCTTGTCATTGGGCGCCGCGAACTTCGAGATCTTTCCCGCCAGGTTCACGTCCTTCTCGATCACCTGTTGGCTCGCATAGAACGTGGCCAGGAGGGCGCCCGCCGGGCTCAGGACTTCGAGCTTCGCGTTAAACTTGCTCATCGGAAGTCCGGCGCCGTGGTTCCCCTTGAGGGTCCCCTTCTTCCCCACCGGAATAGCCTCCGTGGCGGCGAGCTCGGCCGTCGCGACCTGCTCCCCTTGCGGATCGGTGTAGACGACGCGTCCCTTTGGAACAAACGGGGTGTTTCCGGTGTTGGTCACGGTGGCCTCGAGTGGGACCGGCTTGTATTGCACCACAGGAGCGGCCTGGAACTTGTTCACGATAACCCGATGCTGGGCAGCCTCACCGGGTTTAATGACGGCGAGATCACCGAAAGCAGTTTCATTGACCAATCCAGGCCCGGTTATCGCGGCCGTGAGCTTGTAGTTCCCTGGGGCGAGGGTCTTTGGCGCGCGCCAAACGGCCCTGAGGTTGCGGGACAGCCCTGGGAATACGTTCCCTGCCTCGATAGGTACCTTGGCGACGACCTCCTTGGCGGTCTCCACCACGATGGTGCCGCTCACCTTGGCATGCACGTCTCCCAGGTTCTGTGCATTTGCATGCAGGATAATGGGCGCGCCGCTCGCCTCCTGCACCGCGAAGACCTTGCCCGCCTTGATGCGCTGCTTGGCCTCCCCTGGAAGGACGAGCTCGACGAGAACGCCCACCCGCACGTTCGCCGCAATAGTTTCTCCGGGCTTCTTCTTGGACGGCTCACCGAGCACATACATGATGGCATACCCGCCACCACTTCGACCCTTCGGGAGGGTGACCTTCACCTCGACATCCCGCGAAGCACCGGCCGCCAGCTTGAACTTTGGGGTCTTCGTGCTCAACATGTCCTGCGCCGTGTACTTGTAGCTCGGCGGTGCAGGGAGTGGACTTCCGGCTTCGTCGTGGAAGAGCGGCTTGAACTCGATGGTAATGTCCCATTCTTCATCCGCCCCATTGGTGACCTTGACCGGAGGCAGGGCTTCTCCCGATTTCTTGACCGCCTTGTCCAAGACCACCGGCGAGACGATCAAGCCGCCCGCCCTCGCAGCCGTTGGGAGGAATAGGACGGCGAGCGCGGCCGTTAGGGCACCCACGATTGAACGGCATGCGATTGGAGCGATCACGGCAAGACCTCCTCTCCCTATTCTCGATTCGTGACCGAGAGCTATACGGCAGCCGAAATAATGGTGAACGTAATGACCATGTGGTAAGCGGACGTGTTCGAGGACGAGGAACCAGAAAGGGACGAATCGCCGAAGTCAATGAACTGGCTCACTTCTACCGAGTGAGTCCTACCGCCCACCCCAGATTGAGCTTGCGTCGTGGCGTTTGTGAGCCCGGTGGCCGTGGTGGTAATGTCAGCGGCCGCCCCAGCTCCGAGCGCGCGAATCTTCGCGGGCGCATTAATGTACTTGCCCGCTGCCACGTATGCGCCGCTGTTGTACTCGAAGAGCCGATTTGCGAGGGCACCCTTGGTGGCGGATGTATCGCAGCTCACCTGGAGGTGATAAGGAATGTTGGCCAGCGCTGTGAGCACCATGCTGGAATTCGTGTTGGCGCCCTGGCTCAATAACCACGGCGTGGGGGCGAAGGCGGTCGAAATCGATACCGAGAGCGCCGAATTGATGTCGGCATCGACCGTTTGAACGGCCTGCGCCGACGCTGTCCGCGCGGTCCCGGCCATGAGCGCGAGTCCAGCCAGTGCGCCTAGAATCGATCGATACAGCTTCAACATGCGAGCCCTCCTTTTGTGGTGACCCTGGAGCCAACCGTCCTACCATTGGACGCCCGTCGGGGTCACAATACGTGACGCATTTATAATAGCAGGAGCCGACCGGTGAATGTCAACCCACAAAAAAACATCCCCAATAAAAAACGCTCAATCGCGCTTCAAGCGCCCCTGGAACGCGCGGCCTGCGAGGCGACCCTGGTCCCATTCTGCTTCGATTGACGCCCCCTCGAGTCGATTATTCAATCAGCATTCAATCGGCGCTCCGGGGAGTCTTTTGCCGCCGGGCGTCATGAGCCGCCGGCCGCCTTGTCTTGTGTGAGATCGGCGCTCCCGCATCGCTCTTGAGCTCAAGCCCAAGAACTAGGCGCGGCGGAGATTTCGTGGGGACGCAAGCGGCAAGTTGGGATATGCTGTCGGCCGATGGGCTCTATCCTCGTCATTGATGACGAGCGCTCCATGAGGGAGTTTCTCGCGATCTGCCTCAAGCGGGCGGGTTATCGGGTGACGACTGCCGAAGAGGGGGAGCAAGCCCTACAGGTGCTCGAGGCCCAGGGCCCTTTCGATCTCGTGATCACCGACCTGAAAATGCCAGGCCCGCTCGACGGGCTGGCCATCTTGGATCAGGTCAAGGCGAGGGCGCCGGACACGCAGGTGATCGTCATAACTGCGTATGCCACGACCGAGACCGCCATCTCCGCGATGAAACGTGGCGCTTATGACTACCTTACCAAGCCGTTCAAGGTCGACGAGATTTCGGTAGTCGTAGAGCGCGCCCTCGAGCGCCAAGCCCTGGTGCACGCCAACGCAGAGCTTCGCGAGCAAGTCCAAGGGCGCTTTCGCCTCGCATCCCTGTCGGGGAAGAGCCCGGCCATGCAGCGCATCTTCGAGCTGATTCGGAAGATAGCGCCGACAAGGACGAACGTGCTCATCACCGGCGAGAGCGGCACAGGGAAGGAGCTCGTAGCGAGAGCGCTCCATTTTGAGGGCCCTCGTGCCCAGAAGCCGTTCATTGCAGTTAATTGCGGCGCGATTCCGGAGACCCTCCTCGAGTCGGAGCTCTTCGGCCACGTGAAGGGTGCCTTCACCGGCGCAGGGGCTGCCAAGGAAGGGCTGTTCGCCGCCGCCGACGGAGGCACGCTATTTCTCGACGAGATCGGCGAGCTCTCCACTCCGCTGCAGGTCAAGCTTCTTCGGGTCCTTCAGGAGCGCAAGATCAAGCCCGTCGGTGGCATTGAAGAGCGCCCCATTGACGTGCGGATCATCACCGCGACGAACCGAGACTTGGAAGCGGAAGTCGCCAGGGGCGCCTTCCGGCAGGACCTCTATTATCGGCTCAAAGTGATCCAGGTGCACCTGCCTCCGCTTCGGCAGCGCCGAGAAGATATGCCAATCCTCGTCGAGACCTTCGTAAAGCGCTTCGCCGGCGAGATGGCAAAACGCATCGTCGCCGTCACGCCCGACGCCATGAGCGCGCTATGTGCCTACGATTACCCTGGCAACGTGCGCGAGCTCGAGAACATCATTGAGCGCGCCGTCACTCTCGAGGCTTCGAGCCGTATCACGTGCGAAGCGCTGCCGCAGTTGGAGAAGACGAAGGCCGCGGGTGCCCAGGACGGTCAGGCCGTCGAAATCCCGGCGGAGGGGATTGACCTGGACCGAATACTTTCAGACTACGAGCGGGAGATCGTCCTCAAGGCGCTGAAGCAATCCGGAGGAACGCGCAAGGAAGCAGCACGGCTGCTCCGGATTACGTTCCGAAGCCTTCGGTATCGCCTCGAGAAGCTGGGCATCGACTCTGGTCTCGACGAGAGAGAGCTCGCCTTGCCGCCCCACTCCGTGGAAGAATAGGGTGGCGCGGAGAGTGACAATTTACGGCAGGTGGAGCGCGCAAATTGTCGCTCGGAGTGGGCCCAGCGGGCCGCATTGGCGGGGCTGGGAAGAAAAGCCGTGCGCTTCTCCGCCTGAAAGGAGCAGGACGATGATGGTATCTCGCTTGCAACGCCCGCGAACGATGCGGTCGCCACGGACTGCGGCATTTTCGCTGATTGAGCTGATGATCGTTGTAGTCGTCGTTGGAGTGCTCGCGGCAGTGGCAGTGGTTGCATACATGCGTTACGTGCGGAAGGCAAAGGCGAGCGAGGTCCCGGCGATTTTCGCCGAGTTCAAGACTAAAGAAGAAGCCTACCACGCCGAAATGGGAATCTACGTCTCAACGGGCGATTACTGGCCTGGTCTAAATGGCGACCGCGGAACGAACATTGGCGGTAATCCTCTTCCCGCCGCCTGGCAGTCATTGAGGATACAACCGGGCAAGGGGCACCTCTATTGCCAATACCGCGCGGTTGGGGGTAATGCCGGGACGACGCCCGCTGATCAAATGGGGCGAGACTTGTTCAACAATTATCCCGGCTCGACACCGACGAGAAACTGGTTCTATCTCATGGCGGAGTGCGATTTCGACAACGACATGTCTGTGAATTCCGTCTATGCCCAAAGGGGGGACATGACGGGACTGGTTCGCGAAGACGAAGGTCGATAAACAAGGAGGAGAACATGATTTCACGGTTGCGCAAGAGGATCGAAGGCGGCTTCACTCTCATCGAGCTCATGATCGTCGTGGCCATCATTGGCGTCTTGGCCGCCGTGGCCATCCCCGCGTTCATGAAGTACATCCGCAAGTCGAAGACCACGGAAGCGACAGAGCACGTGAAAAAGGTCTATGAAGGCGCCCGCTCGTACTTCACGGAAGAAATGGTCGGCCGCGGAGCTGCCGGCCAAGTGATCGCCAAGCAGTTCCCACGGACCGCCGGCACGGCTCCGGCGCTCAATACCTGCTGCGGCACGACGGGCGCAGCCGGCGGCAAGTGCGCGCCGAACCCGGCCCTCTGGACCGACGCGACTTGGCAAGCGCTCAAGTTCTCAGTGGATGATCCGCATTACTATTCCTATTCGTACACAGCGTCGGGCACTGAGGGCAGTTCGCTCTTTACGTCAGCCGCCAACGGCAACCTCGACTGCGACACCGTGTACTCCACGTTTGAAATGGTCGGCTCCATCCAATCCGACGGCACCATCACCGGCTCCGCCGGCATGTTCAAGGACAACGAGCTCGAATAAGCCCTGCCTGCATCACGTCTTGGTCCACGCGCGTTCCTCCCCTAATATCTGCTCATGATCCAGCGCCGTCCATCCGGCCGGACTTTCCTGCGCTCGGTGATTCCCTGGACGAGCGTCGCCATCCTCGTCTTGATCATCGGCGCAAGCCATCGCGCTCTGACAGCCGCTCGCTCCTCGTGGTCCACGACGGAAGAACGTATCTTGCTCCCTCCTCCGAGAGTCCTTCGTCTCGCGCTGCGAGGCATTGGCGTCGGAAATGAGCTAGCGGCAGATCTCGCGTGGGCGCGGACTCTCGTCTATTACGGAGACGGATTGGTCAAGCACACGCGCCTCCTCGACGTGGAGCCGCTCCTCTTGGTAGTCAATACTCTCGATCCCAAGTTTCGTCGGCCATACATCTGGGGGAACTACGCGACGACGTTCCGGGCGGGCACAGCCACGCAGGAGGAGTTCCGTTCTTCGGTCGAAATCCTAAAAAGGGGAGCAGCCGCGCTCCCGGACGACTGGGAGATCTTCTGGATGCTCGGGGTACGCCATGCCTATGACCTCAGGAGCAACGACCCAAAGGAGCAACAGCAATTCAAGGAACAAGCGGCCGATTACATGGAGCACGCCATGCGGCTCAAAGGGGCGCCATCGGACCTGCCGCTCAAGGCGGCGCAGCTTCGGACCAAGCTCGGCCAAAAGGATCGAGCCCTAAGGGAGCTGCGGGAGATGATTCTTACGACCGAGGACCAGGAAGGACGCGCCAAGCTCATTGAGCGATACCGCATGCTGGCCTCCGAGGAGGCAGGAGACGCGCTGGCGAGCGCCTCCAAGGCGTTCAATGCCGAGTGGCAGAAACACCTACCCTGTGCCCCGCCGACGCTTTATAACTTGATTGGACCGAAGCCACGCGCGGTGCTTGATCTCGGCCAATTGGCTCGTGTGGATGCGTTTGAGTTAGAGTCCGAGAGCGCCGGCGACAGCCCGAGCGAGCCTCAATCCGAAAAATAGTGGGCAGGAAAACGCTAAACAAGGCCCGCGATATGGCATCATTTACGGGTAGGGCTGGCACTTGGCTTGCTCCACTTCCGTTCTATTCGTGGGGTAATGGATGACGCCATTCAGGAGACGTCAAGGCGCGTTTACGCTAATCGAGCTCATGGTCGTCGTGGCCATTATCGGGGTGCTCGCGGCGGTCGCAGTGCCGGCGTTCATGCGCTACATCCGCAAGGCCAAGACCACTGAAGCGGTGGAGAACATCCAGAAGATGTACGGCGCGTCGCGCTCCTACCTCCTCGAGGAGACCCAGGCACGAGGGCAGATATTTCCTCTCCCGCCGCAGTTCCCCGAAACAGAACCCCTCACGCCTACGGGTACCTGCTGCGGCAATGCGGGCGACAAGTGCGTGCCTGGTCTCGGTGTCTGGGATACGCCCACGTGGCACGCCCTTCAATTCGCCATGACCATGCCCCACTACTACCGCTACGAGTACGAATCGACGGGCTCGGCTGGCGCGGGGGCGGGCTCCCGTTTCACCGTGAGAGCATTCGGAGACCTGGACTGTGACGGTGTCTTCTCTACGTTCGAGATGGTAGGCGTGTGGTCAAATGTCGACCACGACGTCCACGGATCGGGCGGGATTTTCGTGGACTTGGTGCTTGAGTAGAAACGAGGCCGCGGTCGCTGAGAGCGGATCCGCTCTCAGTGCGCTCTCTTCCACCAAAACCGCGCCATTTGCCCAAAGGTCTTCTGAATCACCGGCGCTTTGAAACAGGTCGATACGCCTACCCGCCTGGGCAAGCATTCCGCCTGCACCTTGGCCACGCGGGCGCCCTTGTCGAGCGCGCGCACGAGCACCTCGGTGCACATGAATACCCCGTCAGATTCGATCGGCATCCCCTCGAAGACTTCCCGTCGATAGAGGTAAAGGAAGTTGAAATCGTCGTAATCCCAGAGCCCAAACAGGACGTGGGCGAGGTGGATGTAGACATGCGACGCGAGGAGCCGCATGGCGGTGTAGCCAGGGCGCCCCGTCCGGGATCCGATGACTAGGTCGTGCTCGTCGAGGAGCGGTATGAACCCGGCCACTTGTCGGAAATCGAGCTGCTGGTCGGCCGCATGAAAACAGATGACGTCGTTCCGGCTGTTGCGGATGCCCGTGAGGATCGCCGAGCCTGGACCAAGGTTCCGGGGGTGGCGGATTAGCCGGGCCTCGGGGAATTTCTTCTCCAGCAAGGCGGCGATTTCGGGCGTGCGATCGGTCGAGCCGTCGTCGACGATGAGGATTTCGAACTCACGATTACCGAAAGCACGCAAGGCCGCGTGGACATCCCCCACCGCCTCCTCGAGGGTCTGCTCTTCGTTGTACGCCATGACCGTGCACGAGACGCTGCTAGGCACGCGAAGAGGTTACCCCAGTCGCGCACGGCCGTCGACCGTCACGACGACGACGACCATGGCGGAGACAGCCCAGGGAGCCCGAGGACGCCCTGCAAGTCATCGAGCACCACCTCGGCCCCCGCTCGGAGAAGCCCCGCGGTGTCGGCGAGCCCCCCCTTGACCGCGGCCACCCGGAGCCCGGGTACCACCTGGGCGGTCCGCAGGCCCGCCTCGACGTCCTTCGGATGATCGCCAATCCACCACGTCGTGGCAGCCGGACCGAGCGCGCGCGCCACGGCGATGACCCCCTCGGGATCCGGCTTGGGCAATCGCACATCGTCCCGCGTCGAGGTAGCACCAAGCGCTTCCGCTGGAATTCCCGCAGCACGGAGCGCTGGAGCAACGCAGGCGCGTCCGTTGTCCGTGACCAGCCCGAGACGAACTCCACGCTTGGATAGCGTTCCCAAGACCTCCGCCGCACCTGCGCGCGGCCGAGCACCTTGCGCCGCGGCGACCTCGAACGAGTCGAGGATGGCCAGGCCTTGGCGACGAAGCGCTCCTGCGTCCCCACCGGCCCGCGCCGCCTCCTCGGCCGCTTCCTGAATGCGCTTCAAGATAGGGCGAAAAGGGCGCGTCACGCCGTAGGGTGCAAAAAGCGCGGCCAGGCTCGCCCTCACCTCTTCGATGTCGACACCCAAGCGGAGGAGCGTTCCGTCCATGTCGAAAATCGCAACGTTCACCCGATTTCCTCAAACTTCGAGAATTGCTCCGTCCCACGCACCAGGACCGGCCCACAGTCCAACGTGCGCACCCAGTAGAGATCCTCGGGCACGACGTCATGGGGCACCTCGGGCAACCAACCCAGGTCGCGCCCGACGGCGAGACACACCAGCAGCCAGGGGAAGTTGAAGCCCGCCTCGGTGTAGTGGTGCACCGTGGTCCCGCAGCGTCCTGCGTTGATCTCGGTGACGTGCGGGCGCCCGGCGCTGTCTTCCTTGAGATCGACGAAGTACACCCCGTGTGGGGAATCATCGAGGGCGCGCACCGCCGCCTCCCCAATCTCCGCCACGTCGACGCGCCGAATCGTCCTGGATACCGCCGGCGCACCGGTTACTCCCGACGGTGCGACATGGGGAAGGACGTACTCGAGTCGCTCTCGAGACGCCGCAGCGCAGAGCCGTCCGTGGGAGAACGCGCACATCCAGCTCAGATTGCGGCCAGGAAGGTACTCACAGGCAATCATCTTGCCCCAGCCGCCATGGTGCTCAATCCAGGCCCGGGCGACGCCGATGTCCCGGCACGGCAACGCGGCGCCCCCGATTCCGAGCCCAGGCGCGCCCGAGCCACGCACCCAAAGTGGCGGCGGGAGCTCCCGAAACGCCATGTCCAGGTCGGCCGGGCTCTCGAGGAGAATCGTCCGCGGCACGGGGACACCGGCGCGCACGAGGAGCTGCTGGGTCGCGAACTTGTCGTCCGCCCGCACGAGGACTTCATGAAGCGGTAACGCCGTCCGCACGGAAGGAAGCCGGCCGCCGAGGGCGAGCTCAGCAATCGCGCGCACCTCGACGGGATGCGTCGGGAGAATGACGTCCACCCCGCCTTCGACAAGCTTTGCCAGCGCCCCTGCGTACGCATCGCGCTCGCGTGCTGGTGGAATTCGCACGACCCGATCCGTGAGCGCCAGGGGAAGGTGCCAGCGGTTGGCGTCGGTTCCGACAAGCCACAACTTCTCGGGCGCTCGCCGAAGAGATCGGGTCACGTTGGCGCCGAGCGGACCTCCGGCGCCGGTCACGAGTACACTCAGCATGCCGGCGTGCATGGATTCCTTTCCGGATCAAGCCTCGATGGAAGGACCGAACAGCGCAAGGGCGTTCTCGCCCGTCACCTTGCGCACCTGCTCCTCGCTCAAGCTCATCCCGCGGACAGCACCCAAGTACATGAGGGGGTGTGCCAAAGGGAAATCCGAGCCCATGAGGTAGCGATCGGCACCGCAGAGCTCGATGTTCCGCTCCACGACCCAGTACTCCCGCAGCCCGGAGAACTCGAACCAAACGTTCGTGAGACCGCGTTCCTTCACCGCGCGAGCAGCGCCCATGGCATTGGGCGGCGTGTCCCCCCCCGCGTGGCCGAGTAGAAACTTCGCACCCGGATGCCGTGCGGCCGCCTCCAAGGCGTGTGCGTACCCGGCGATCTCGGTCCATCTCCCGCAGTGGACGAGAACGACGAGCGAGAGCTCTTCGGCCAGCTCGAGGGCCGCGCGAAATGGCTCGTGCGAGACGCGGACGCGAGAGAGCGATGGATGGATCTTGAGCCCTGCGACATCTTTTCTGTTCGCCCTCACCCAGTTGAGGTCATCCGTGCCTGGACTCCCCGGCGCAACGGGACGAATCCAAGGGAACAGCCACAGCGGCCCCGCGAATCCGCTTCCTACCGCACGCTTCATGGCCTCGCGGAGCGGCACGTGTTCATGTCGATCGGACGGCATGAGCGCCGCACCGTCGATGCCGGCGCTCCTGAACACGGCAAGGGTTCCTGCGAGATCGTTCTCGCGACCAAGGAAGTCGGCATGCAGCCAAGAACCGACATGTACGTGTGCGTCGATGATCACGGTGGTCAGTTTGACTTCTGGATGCGGTCCTCGAAGTTCTTGATGAGCTTCACCGTCTCGCCGGGCTTCACCTCGACGGTAAGGATTTCCTTGATGTTGTGCTCGTTGTTGATCAGGGTGACGCGACGGGTACCTACGGGTACCTCGAGGCCGCGCTGGGGAGTGAAGAGGCCCGTGTCGCGACCATCCACGAAGATCCGGCACGGCGGCTTGGCGCCGATCGCAAGGAAACCCATGTGCTTCCCCTGGGTACCTTCGCTTTCTGTCGCAGGTCTTGGCGTGGTCGTCACGCTCGTGTTGTTCCGTGCACCAGACGCCGCTTGCTCCCGCGGCTGTGCCTCGCCGGTGCCAGGACTGGCCGGCCTGGGCTGAACAGGCCTGCGAGGTATCGCATCGGTGGTCGGCAAAGCCCCCGAGGCGGCAACGCGCGCCGCTGGGGCCTTGCTTCTTTCGAGCACCACCGCCACGGTCAAGTTGGGCTCGGTTCCGAACTCGACGGGCTTGGTCACAGGCACGTACCCCTCTTTTTCGAAAAGAACCTCGTAGCGCTTGCGTGGGTCGAGCTTCAGTGAAGTTGGGGTCGTGCCGAGCGGCTGTTTCACTCCGTTGATGAGGAGGGTTACAAAGGCCGCTGGAGGCTCGCTTGTGAACAGAGTGAGATTGTCGAGCGGTTCCAAGGACAGAACGAGCTCTTGGTACTTGCCCGGTTCCACGACGACTTCCTGAACTTTGGACTTGAAGCCCGGCGGCGGGGCTACCTCGATCGTGTGCGTCCCCGGAGCCACTTGGATACCTATCGGGGTGAGCGCCTGCTTTCCACCCCCCAATTCCGTCCACGTGCCGTCGAGCTTGACCTTCAGGCCGCTCGGATCGGTTTTGAGGTCAAAACCGGTCTTGGTTGCTACGACCGGAGGGATCGCCGTCTCTTCACGCCGCGGCGGCGTATTCACCTGAGGGGACGGACTGGGCTTGCGACCCGCTACGAACGCGACTACGGCGACCGCCGATATCCCTACGATCGCCGCGGCGATGAGCGGCCACCGCCCAACGCCCCTTCGACCCGATTGCCCTGCGTCGGCCAAGTTAGCGGGAACCACGTTCGCCGTGGGATCCGGCGACTTGCTTGCCGACGCCGACTCGGCTTTGCCTTGAGCTGCCCCGGGCGACACGCCATCGCCTGGCCGGCTGTCGCCAAGCATCGCCTCACCCGGAAGAGCCACCAACTTGCTCGGCGTCCCCATCGGCGCCTGGGCCAGACCCGCCATCGCGAGTGGAGGAATAGCCTGCACGCCGTCCCGCGGCTGGGCGGTGAGTCCCCCAAGCCCACCGAGGCCATGGCCACCCAGGATCGTCTTCTTTGCCGACGGAGCGGGCTGCGCTCCTACGAGCGCTGGAGGGGTCGCCGCCTCCTCGGGTTCAAGCATCTCTGCCGGGCCCGTGATCGGCTCGGCTTCACTGGTTCCCTGGGCAGCTTGGAACGAGGGCTCAGCTTGGTCTTGCCCGGGGCTGTCGTAGATCTGAGTCTCGAGCTCCTCGTCGTCCCAGGAGAGATCACCCTTTTGCGGTGCCGCCGTGCCGGATCCCGGCGTCGGCGCATTGACGGGAGGCGCCGTAACCGCGCGCGAAAGGGGCCGACCGTTGCTCCCGACGTCAGCATGGCGCGGTGCCTCTCCTTGGCCGATGGCCTGGGGCGGTGGCGGCGGCGGAGCCATGGTCGGCATGGTTTGGGTTGGCCGCCGTGCCCTCTCGGCCTGCCCCGGGCTGCTCGGCGAGCGAATCGGGCTCGTCGGACGAATGTCGGGCGGCGAAATCTGGCGGTACTGCTCGAGCTTCGCCGTCTCTTCCTCAATCTCCTTGGCGAAGGTCTTCTTCATCCACGAGGCGAGGTCCTTGCGCGAGTAGAACTCGCCGGCCGTGTAGACAAAGGCCTGGAGCTCGTCATGGAGATCGATGGCGTTTTGGTAGCGATCCTCAACGTCCTTCGCCAGCGCTTTCATGACGATGCGCTCGAGCTCGTCGGGAATCTTGCGGTTGTACGTCGATGGAGGGAGAATCTCGACGTTTCTCACCTTCTCGAGGGTGGAGAAGTCGGACTCACCGACAAACAGCCGCTCGTTGGTCAGGAGCTCGTAGAGGACAATCCCGGTGGAGAAGATGTCGGACCGCCGGTCGATCGGGAGCCCGCGCACCTGCTCTGGGGACATGTACGCGAATTTCCCCTTGAGGATGCCGGCCTGCGTCTTGCCCATCTTTCCGGCAGCCTTGGCGATGCCGAAGTCGATGAGCTTCACCTCGCCTTCGAAGCTCACGAGCACGTTCTGCGGCGACACGTCGCGGTGGACGAGGTTCATCTCTCGCCCCTGCGCGTCCCGCTTGTTGTGGGCGTAATCCAGCCCCTCGCAGATCTTCATCACGACGAAGCACGCTTGCGAGATCGGCGTGGGCTCACCCTTGGCACGACAGCGCTCGAAAATGAGGCGCAGGTCACGGCCAAAGAGATGCTCCATGGCAATGAAGTAGGAGCCATCGACCACGCCGAGGTCGAAAATCTGGGCGATGTTGGCGTGGTTCAGCTGGACGGCAATTTTGGCCTCGTCGATGAACATCGTGATGAACTCTTGGTCCTCAGCAATGTTCGGGAGAATCCGTTTTACCGCCAGGAGACGCTCAAAACCCTCGACGCCATAGGCCTTGGCGCGGAATACCTCGGCCATCCCCCCTACGTTCATGCGCTCGAGCAAGAAATACTTGCCGAAAGGGATCGGCTTTTTCACCGGCAAGGCCTCACGACGGTGCGATGATGCACCTGTTAAAATGAGGATTTAGTATAGCATTTCGCTATCTTGGTCAACAGGCTTGCGCTTTCCATCCGGGCGCCTACCCTGGACGCATGACTAGCGTGCACAGCGAAGGTGACTTTGTCGAGATCTATCGCACCGATTCACCCGCCGAGGCTTACCGCATTCGCGACGTCGTGCTTATTCCCCAGGGGATTACCGCCGTCGTGCATGACCGAATGGACCATGCCTTTCCAGCACCATCCGCCCAGCCGGGAGTAGTTAGCGTGGCCGTGCCAATGTCGCAGCGGGATCGGGCGGTGTCTCTGATTGAGGAGTACGAGGAGGCCGCTTCTGAATCGCCGGAAAAGGGACCGTTTCGATCTTGAATGAACGCTCAGCGATCCTCAATCCAGACGCGGTTCATTCGGTCCCCGGCCCGGATAGCGTCCACGACTTCGATGCCCTTTACGACCTTTCCGAAGACGGTGTGCTTGCCGTCGAGGTGGAGCTGTGGTGAATGGCAGATAAAGAACTGGGACCCCCCGGTGTCCTTCCCCGCGTGTGCCATGGAAAGGGAACCGCGCTGGTGCTTGTGGGGATTCCCCGCGGTCTCGCACTTGATGTGGTAGCCGGGGCCACCAGTTCCTGTTCCTTGCGGGCAGCCGCCCTGAATCACGAAGTTCGCGATGACCCGGTGGAAGGAGAGGCCATCGTAGAACGGGCGCTTGACCTTCCCCGCCTTGGGGTCGATCCACTCCTTGGCACCCGAGGCCAGTCCCGCGAAGTTCTCCACGGTCATCGGGGCTTCTTTCTCGAACAGCTCCGCGACGATTTCCCCCTTATCGGTCTCAAAGTGCACGAACTTGGACATGTGGTCTCCTTTTCTTGACTAGGCGGTGAGCGCCTGGGCAGGCTGCATTCGTGCCGCGCGCTGGGCCGGCAGGAGCGCCCCGAGCAGGCAGAAGACAATCGAGAATGCAAGGGCACAAAGAAGAAGCCCAGGTGTGAACTCAAAAAACGTGGTGGGCTTGAACGGGAAATCAGGCAAGAAGCGCGCGGACAGGTAATCGACGGTCGTCGCCGCGCCGACTCCGGCCACGACACCCATCACACCGCTCGCGAGGCCCATCACCCCAGCCTCGCACAAGATGATCGCTTGCACGTCACGCTGGGACGCGCCTACCGCACGCAGGATTCCTATTTCGCGTCGACGCTCGGTGATGAGCATGAAGAACGCGTGGGCGATGTTCGTGGCAGACAGGGCAACGATCACGAGCGAAATCACGAGAAACAGGAGGGTCACGATCGTGATCACGAGTGAGAACTGCTCCGCGTACGACTCCTCAGTCTCGTAACCTTCCTTTCGTATCCACGAGACCAGCGTCGCGACTTCGTCCTTGTCCTTGACGTCTACGATCACCGACGAGTACTCGCTTGCCGCGGCTTCTCCCGCGTACGCGGCGTTCCACCTGCGAACGTAGCCCATGGGTACGGTAATGCCTATGGGCATCGCCTTGTCGCTGATCCCTACGAGCATGCCCTCAACATGCTCAGGCCCGGCCCGAAGGTTGCTCGTGCTCCCTCGGATGACCGACTCGCCGAGAGCAATGGTGAACCGAAGGGAGCGAAAGCGGCTTCGGAGAAGCGTCTCCTGTGCGGTCCCGAAGCGTGGCATCCCGTGCGCCGGGGCAAAGGACGAGTTGTAGATCTCCATGAGCTTGCGTGAGACCAGGACCGGGACGCGGTGGTGGCACTTTCGGTCCCACCCACAGTAGTAGTCTGAAGGGCAGGCATTGTCGGGCTCGGGGCCGCAGCCCGCGAGCTTCCCCTTTTCAGCCTCTTCCCAGTCCTTGAAGAACTCGTGCCCAGGGTCGCCCTGGACGAGGATCGGATCGATTCCGTCACAGAAGCCGCCCACCTCGAAGCGCACGTCGTTCCCGAGGAGGCGGCCCCACCCCATGGCGGGAAAGGCCATTTTCATTTTCGGAAACGCCTGGGCGACCTCGGGGCGGGCGACGATTCGCGCCACGAGCGGCTCTCCGAGGGGAATCTTGGCACCGGTCAGGGTAGTCTTGGGGGCGATTACCTCGACACGGCGGATGGGAAAAATGTCGCCGAGCACGACCCGCCTGACGCCGCCGGAAAGCCCAAGGAAAAAGACGAAGGCCGAGATCCCCAGGACAATCCCCAGGGCAGAGAGGAGGAAGTGCCTGAGGTTTCGTCTGAAGTTTTGGCGAACGATGTGCGTGAGGGGGCGCAAGGACATCATGGGGCCAGGCTCTCCTGCTGGCGGGCCTCGTGGTCTACGACTTGACCGTCGATCATGCGCATCACGCGCCCTGCAGCACGCGAAACCCGCTCCTCGTGGGTCACGATGACGAGGGTGGTCCCTTCCTCGCGGTTGAGCTTTTGAAAAAAGCGGATCACGTCATTGCCGGTCTCGCTGTCTAGGTTTCCGGTCGGCTCATCACAGAGCAAGATGGCAGGCCGATGGTAGAGTGCCCGCGCGATCGCCACGCGCTGCTTCTGGCCACCTGACAGCGCTGTCGGACGGCGCGTGGCGTGATCAAGAAGGCCAACCCGATCGAGCGCGAGGAGTGCCCGTTCCTCGGATGGCTCTCCTTTGCCGAAAAACCCAGGCAGCGCCACGTTCTCGACTACGGTCAAGTGATCGAGCAGGTGGAACGACTGAAAAACAAACCCGATGCGTTGGTTGCGCAGGCGGGCGAGCGCCGAGTCGTCCAGCGATCCGTGGGCACGCCCGTCCACGGTTACCGTGCCACTGTCCGGTCGGTCCAGGCCCCCCATCACGTGGAGGAGGGTTGACTTGCCACAGCCCGACTGGCCGACAAGCGCGATCATCTCGCCGGGCATGATGGCAAGGGAAATGCCGCGCAGGACTTCCTGGCGGGCTTTCCCCTGCCCATAGGCCTTTCGGACATCTTCGAGTTGAATGATCGGTTTCGGGGAGTCCACGGGCCCGCGCACTTTAGCGCACCTTTCATCGGTAGTCGAAGCGCTTGCCGGCATGAAATGCCTAGAATGCCGGATTTCCGCACTTCATAGGCGCCGCAGGCGCGACAAGACGAATGGGTCGTCCTCAACCAGTCGCTGAAACTCAGCGCGCAGGGCAGCTCGGACCTGCTCCGGGAGGGCCAACAAGTGCCCGCTCGAGACGACAACGTCCACCAGGCAGCTCGCGACCGCAGGCGGTGATACGCACCCCTTGCGGAGTTCGGCCGCAAGGCCAGCCACGGAATCCGTGGCACTCGTTCCAGGAGACAAGGCAGGAGGTGTCGTCGCTCGCGCCGGCTCGCTTGGCGTTCCCACGCCAGCAGCCTCGACCTTGCCTGGCGCTTCGGCCATGGAAACACCTGGCGGATTCACGCCGCCTGTCCCAGTGATCTTCACCTAGACCGCCTCACTTGGCTTGTGATCCACTGCGCCTTGCTTCCTCGTCTCACTTGTCTCCCAACCCATTTGGATTGTTTAGTAAGCCTCTCCTCCAACAAACAGCCTCGCGAGCGCCGCCTTCCTTGGACCGTCGAAGCGTATCGGCCGGCTCTGCTCGGGCGCGAACTCCAAGAATCGGAATGGACGGGCCAGGATCTTGCCGTCCTTGTCGTAAAACGTCGCGACAATGGTAGCAAGCGCAGGGCGTTCGAGGGTATTTCTGATTCGGCCAGTCACCGCCAAGTGGTCCTCATCTTGCTCGGCCCGCTGCTCGGTGACTCTGAGGGGCGGCGGGTGCTCCGCCCTTGCAGCGCGCCGGATGTTAAGCCTCGCGTCCACGGCCTGCGGGAGCACCTGGTTGCCGACGAGGGCAAAAGTTCGCTTCTCGCCCGTTGGTACATGCATCTCATCGAGCGAAAGCGGGCTTATGTCCCGCCCTTCTGCATCCGTGAGCGCCCCCTCAATCGCGATAATCCGGTCAACGTCCGACTTGTTTTCGACATCGACGAGGACATAGGTGGCGTCCTGCGTTTCCCGGACTCCAATCGGGCCCTGCCTGATCGCCATGGTCTCCTTCTTGATCACAACACTGCCCGGCGGGGCCTGATCCGAAGGGCCAGTGGCGCGAGACGGAGCACAACCCACGCACGCGATCGCGAGAAGAACGAGTCCTCGGCTCATGCGGCGACGTTCCGGGGCCTCAAGCGGTCGACCACCTCGCGGGCTTCCGGCGAAAGCTCCAAGTCACCGCTCCCGACGTCGACGAGGGCCTTCGCCAACGTGACCACCTTTTCCCCGACGGTGCTTCGCTTGTCGATGATCACGCGGTAGGTCCCTTTCACCTTGCAGAGACCTCCACCACCGACGGTCTCGGCCAGGGACTCGTAGCTCACCTTGACGCCGAGCTTCACGGCGCAGGCTTCGAGCTCTTCTAGGATTGGCTCCATTTTCATCGCAGAAGAGCCTAGCAAGACACCCTGACAGGCACTAGTCCGTCGAAGGAAGAAGAACCGTAAACGTGGCGCCCTGGCCCTGGGCAGAGTCGACCGTGACCGTCCCACCATGACGCTCGACGATGCTCTGCACAATGGAAAGACCAAGTCCCGTCCCCTTGCCGTCGGTCTTGGTGGTGAAAAAGGGTTCGAAGATATGGGGAAGATCGTAAGGACGAATGCCCGCGCCGTTGTCGATCACCCGGACCGCCGCATGATGTTCCGTCGGACAGAAAGTGACGATCGCCACGTGCCCGCCGGCAGGAGGGATCGCGTCCACCGCGTTCGTGATGAGGTTGATGATCACTTGCTGAAGCTGCCCGCGCACGCCGAAAAGGGGCGGGATATCCGCCTCGAGCTCGCACTTCACCTCGAGGTCCGGACGCCTGCCGAGCACGTGCTCGCAAAAAGACAGGGATTGCCGTACCACGTCGTTGAGTGAGATCCGCTCGAGCTGCTGTCCAGTGGGTCGGGCGTACTCCACCAAGTCCCGGGAGAAGTTCAGGATTCGCTCGGCCCCCTCGAGGATCCGCCGCAAGCGGTCCCGGTCCGTGGGATCCATGGGTACGTTGCGCTCCGCCTTCTTGAGCAGGAAGTCGGCGTAAGCAATGATCGACGTCAGCGGGTTGTTCAGCTCGTGCACCACTCCAGCGGCGAGCTGGCCCAAGGTAGCCAACTTCTCCGCCTGAATCACCTGACGCTCCAGGGATGCAAGCCGAGTGACATCTTGGCCGACGCACACCACGGCCGGTACGACCCTGTCGCTTCCGATGGGCGCCACGTTCCACACCGTTCGGACCACTTGACCATCCCGGGTTTTGAGCGACAGCTCGACCGGCTCGGTGTCCTGGCCCGAGAGCGCGAGCGCGATGGCGGCGGAGAGCTTGGACAGCGCTCTTGGCGGCAGCCACTCGCGCAAGTCGCGGCCCATGACTTCGCAAGAGGCAAAACCGGACAGGCGTGACACCGCCCGGTTGAACACGTTCACGCGCCATGATCGATCAATGCCCACGATGAGGGCATCCGCATGCTCGATGAGCTTGCCAAGAAAATCCCGGAGCAACGCCGCCTCACCGTGGAGGCGGACGTTGCGAAGGGCCACCGACAAGTGGTTGGCGATGGGGATGAGGAGGGACTCGTCGTCGTGGGGCGCGCAGGCCCCGGGTGGGTAGCCAAAGTCGACGCTTCCATAGAGGTCGCCCCCGGCGACGAGGGGAATCGAGAAGCCACCGCCAGCCTCCTCGAAGACCGTGACGACGGCGTTCGTTACCCGAACCCGCCCCGAGATAACGACTTCTTGAGAGAGCTTCGTCTTCTTCACCGACGACGGCTTGACCACGAGAGGTCCCTCTTCTACCCCCTTGCACAGGCGTGCGCCGTTCGAGATAGCGACCTGCCAGTGGTTGGATTCAGGGCCGATCAAGCGAATGGCTACTTTCCGCCCGGGAAACATGTCCACCAGGGCCCGGAGGAAGTGCTCGGCGAGCTCTTTTTCACCCATCCCCAGGTGGATGTCCCGTCCGAGCGCCAGCACTCGCTCCAGGAGCTCCGTCGGAGTGGGTTTCACGAGCATCGGGGGGCGAATCTTTCGCCGCGACCCGCTCGCAGAATTGCCCTCGGGAATGGGAGTGGGAACCGCTTCTTCCAGGGAACGCGACAGGTGCCCGTCGGTGGCCTTTCCGCGCAAGGCCCCTGGCCCGTCGTTTTTCATTGGGCGGACCCCGAGGGGCAACCAGTGGAACCGGGCGTTTCATGGCTCTCGGCCAGGTGGTCGGAGGATTTCTCCAGGTCGAGGATCTGCGCCGAGCCCACGTATGCCTTGGTCTCGTACTTCGTAATCCGTCCTATCTTCTTCACGATCTCGGCCATGCGCGCGGCTTCGCTCAATATGATGTCCACGGCCCGAAAATGGGGATCATCCGCCTGCATTTTCTTCGTAAGGAGCTCCGCGTATCCCATCACCGAGGTCAAGGGCTGGTTGAGCTCGTGGGCGGCAGCTCCTGCAAGCTCAGCGACGAGCGCCTGCTTCTCGGTCAAGAGGAGCTTCTCCTGCGCCTGCTTGAGCCGTTGTTCGATGCGCAGCCGCTCCCTTAGATCGCTGAAGATCCCCACCGTGGCCACTTCGCGATCCTCCTGGTAAATGATAGAGGCGGTCATGTTGACGGGCACGCACTCCCCATCCTTAGTCACGATGTCACGGCGAGTGACCTCGAGCCGTCCCGGTCCACCGTAGGCAGTGGACCTGAGCATGCGCATGACCTGGCGGGCGCCCCCTTCGGGATACAGCTTCTCGACGGATTCCTGGCCCACGAGCTCTTCGGCCTTCCAGCCGTAGATTCTCTCGGCGCCGCGGTTGAACAGGATGATTTTTCCCCGAATGTCCGCGGCCACGATGGCGTCTACGGTGGAATCGATCAGCTTTTCCAGGAACTCGGTGGTCTTTCGCAGCTCGCGCTCCAGCGCACGCTGGGCGGTGACGTCGCGAAACGATAGGATCGCGGCGCCATGCTCGGAAAGAATCGTGGAGGTGGCCACGGACACGCAGATCTGCTCCCCGCTGGTCGTGGCGATGTCCAGGTCGAACGGCTCGAGGTTGGTCCCCTCGAGCACGCGCTGGATCACGGACTCGAGCCCCTCGCGATGGCCGGGCGAGACCAGCTCAACGAGAGGCCTGGCGAGGAGACCGCTCTTTGCAAAGCCGGTCGCCGCCTCGGCAGCACGGTTGACGAAGAGGACATGTCCATCGCCGTCCACGGCGACGATACCGTCTGCCGACGCCTCGAAGTAGTCCTTGAGCTGGTCAATCGCCTTGAGTCGCCGCTCCATCTCGTGCTTCCGCAGCGACACCCTGTGGGTCTGCTCCTTGATGTTTTCGATCACCTGCCCACCGCTGATTCGCTGGGAGATGATGCCGGCGACAATGCGGCCGAACGCTACCTGCCGCGGACCAAGGGGCCTGGTGCGCGCCTTCGACGAGCGGAAGAACACCGCGCCGCAAGCACGCCCGCGCCACGTGAGTGGGAAGATGGTGGCCGAGCGGACGCCTTCTTGGGCGAGCGAGGCCGCCTTGTCGGCGAGCGGAGGATACGCGGCCAAGTCGGGAATGAAGAGAAGCCGGTTCCCCGCAATCGCCGCCCGGAGCTCTGGGTAGACGTCCAAGCTCACCGTAAACTTGGAAAGCGTGGGATCGTCGGTGGCGCCGATGACGTGCCCCTGGTTGGTAAGCTCGGCCTCGAGCACCACGGATGCGCGCTCGAACTCCATGATGTCTAGGGAGCGGAAGAGGATCTCGCGAATGACGGCGCTCGGATCCCCGTCCTCGGTCGCCGCGCCGAGCACGTCGAGCACCGCCTGCTCGCACAGGTCCGCGGCACGGAGGTTCTCCCAATCCTTGCGTGTCCGCAGGTGGGCCCGCACGCGATGAACCAGGAGCGCCGCATGGACTGGAAGTTGGAGCGCGTCGTCGGCACCTGCCTTGAGCGCCGCAGTGGCCAAGGATGGTGGATCGCGTGGCACCAAGGCCATCACCGGCACCGAGCCAAGGCCGGGCGTGCGTCGTATCAGGCTGCAGGCGTGGGGAGCGTCTGATCCCACGAGCAAGATGATGTCCGCCACGTCCCTAAGGGGAATCTCGCCCGATCCGACGACATTCCCAAAGCCCGACGCGCGGAGTTGTTCCGCCAGCGACGCGCGGGCCGCTTCATGACCACCGGCCAAAAAAATCCGCTCGTCGCCGGACATTCGCGAAAATCATACCATACAGTCCGCTCGGACAGCTCCCAGCCCGCGGCCCGTGTTCACTTCGACGCCGCACAGAGCGCTGCTACGTATACCTCTTTCAGAGGCACCCCGGCTCGGCTTGCTGCCGCTCGGCAAGACTCGTATTCCGGTGCCATGTTCAGGACCCGCTCCCCATCGAGCGCCACCTTGACGTGGATGGGGCCAAAGCGCGTCTCCACCGCACGCACGTGGCGCTCAAGCGTCCTGCGACTCACGGAATCCCACCGCACGCCAATGCTGGTCGTCTCGGAAAGCACGATTCCAGTGATCTCGCCGAGGAGGCGGGCCGGCGCGAGAATGCCCAACATGAACGCCGGGCGGGACTTTTTCATGACGATGGGGGTCCACCACGCATCAAGGGCGCCAGCGGAAAACAGGCGGTCCGCCACGTGCTCGCAGAGCTCTGGGCTCATGTCGTCGAGGTTCGCCTCGATGCGTACCAGGTCGTCCTCCCCTCGTTGCTCGGCCTTCTTGCCCACGATCGCACGAAGGAGATTTGGGCGGTCTGGAAGCTCCAAGTCACCGGCGCCGTAGCCGATCGCGGAAACGACGAGTGGGGGCATGGGGCCAAAGCGCTGCACGATGGCCGCCAGGATCCCCGCACCCGTCGGCGTGCAGAGCTCCTTGCCGATGCCACCGTCGATCACAGGGGCTTGGGCCTCTTTGAGGATCTCGAGCGCCGCTGGCGATGGAACGGGCAAGAGGCCGTGCGCTGCTCTGACATGGCCGTGGCCGAGCGGGACCTCCGAGGCTGAGACCGACCTCGGAGCGAGCCAGGCAAGTGCAGCGGCCGTGCCCACGACGTCGACAATCGAATCAATGGCACCCACCTCGTGGAACGTGACGTCCGAAGGCGGCTTGCCGTGGAGCTTCCCCTCGGCGCGGGCGATCGTGTCGAAAATGCGGAGGGCGAGCCCTTGTATTTCACGCGAGAGGGAGCTGGAGACAATCATCCCCCGGATTTCGGCATAGGAGCGGTGGCCGTGGCCGTCGTGGTCGTGGTCGTGGTCGTGGTCGTGGTCGTGGTCGTGGTCGTGGTCGTGGTCGTGGTCGTGGTCGTGGTCGTGGTCGTGGTC
>JACQUZ010000072.1 GCA_016210055.1 Deltaproteobacteria bacterium
CATCTCACCCGACCGGGCGCGACCGATCGGCTCGCCAGGAGACGTGACGCAGTAGTGTTAGCGCCTTCGAAATCGCCCTTTCGCGACGGGTTCACAAAGATCTTGCGCGCCACTTCGGTGCTCGCCCTGGGCCACGCGCGCAGCCCGCGGTTGATGTCGTCCACCCACGCCTCCATGTACATGAGCAAGGGTGAAACGAGGACCTTGTACCCCTCGAGAAGGATCTTCTTCCCGCCCGCCTTCAAGCACGCGCTAGCGGAGCCACCCTTGCACTCGCTTGCCAGGCGGATGACATCGGCTCGCATCGCTGCGATTCGTCGGTAGTGGTAGTCAATTCGGTCCTCGAGCCCTTCCCGGAGGCGGGTGTAAATGCCAGGAATGCTCATGCCCCAGGTGGACTCGGTCAGGTTCCAGATCTCATTCCCCACGCCGCTGCGCGACCGATCGGCGTTTATTAGGGTGTCGTAGATGAAGCCATTCACGAGGTCCGTGTCGATTGAGTAGTCGACGAGCGGTGGCACCTTCTTGCCAAGGTACCCCTCCACGATCAAGTGGGTCTTCGCATTGTCGATAGGGGTTATCGTGAAAGGCCCCCCGGCGTAGTCGTTCACGAGCGTGTGGGCGAAGCTATCCCCGGCGGCATGGACGAGAAATCCCGTGACAAAGGCCACTTGGGCCGCATTCCCAGGTTGCTTGCTCCTCCAGAGGAGGTCAAGCCATGCGTCTGCCCCCCTTGGATTCTTTTCCGGGTGGATCGTCTGCTGGCCGAACATCAGATCTGGATACGCGTCCGGCCCCAGGACTCCGGCGCGGTAGTACTGCGGATAAGTCTTCAGGGCCGACAGGATATCTTCCCGGACCTTGTAATCATTAAGAAGGCCCTTGAGGCTATTGCCCCAGAAATCGGCCTGATGGATCGACACCGACCCATCCAGTGCATCCTTGCGCGCCTCCTCGGCGAGGTAAACGTGCGTCTCTGGCTTCCACGCCTGCGCGACGGTTGTCGCCCCCAAGGTCACGGTCGCGGCCATCAATGCAGCACCAAGCCGCCTGGTGCATTGGTTCTTGCTCGTCATTGGTAATCCCCTCTAATACGTGGCCCTCAAGGCGCCACCCGAGAAATAGATTCGGGCGACTCCATTCGTCCCATGGACCTCTAGCCCGGCCCCCTGGGAATAACGAATCGCCCTCGGCATGATTACGTGGATCTTCTTGATGCCGCCAAGGTCACGGCCGATTTGCCCGTCCGCCCCGGCACCGAGCAAGTAGTTCTTGCCGGAGCCCGTGACGACCGCGAGGCCAGTGTCGAGCGTGCGCGCGTTGGCCACCTGCACCGCGAGATCGGTCTTGCCGTCTCCGTCGAAGTCCTGGAAGGTCCTGCAAGGGGACACCTCGCAAGAAAGTTTCACGTCCGGGCCTAGGGTTCTTATCCTCGCTTCGAGGCGGCTGAAGTCCTCCTGGAACGAGCTGCCCATTGGATTCCCTGGATCTTGCGTGGAACCGATGGCCGGTACGGCGGTGGAGGGCACGTATTGAAATGCGTCGAATTCGGCAATGACTTCGTTGGTGACTGCCTCCCCGTGTTCTTTCTTGATTCGATCGACCAGGGCCCGCGGGAGCTCGCTCGAGCGGAATTTCTTGAGAGGCCTGATCGACTGCCCTGATACCGAGTTATTCGAATTGGCTTGTCCGGGAGAAGTTGTTAGCGCCTGGGCTTGGGAGGCCAGGTCATCGCCTCCCTGCTCAATGGCATCCGTGTAATCACATCCTTGCAGTGCCGCGCCCATGGCGAGAACCCAGCACGCAAGACGGCCTTTACGTCTCTTCGTCATGTGTACCCCTTTCTGCGTTCTCGCGGCGGCCATTGCAGGGGTCACGCCAGTGCCCCGAACGTGCGTCTTCTGGGGCTTTGCTCACCGATAGGTTTCCTGGTCGGAAACGTCGTCGCGTTCGTGTTTCCCAGGGTGAGACATTGCTGGCGGTTGACTGGTGAGGACTTACTTCTTCGACGCTCGCGCGGCTCTCGCGGGCGTCCATGTGCTCTGGGATTCGCTGAAGGAACGGACCAGGGACCCGAAAACAAGCTGAGCCGCTAACCTGCTCGGCTAGCGGCTCAGTCTCACTGCCTCTTTCTAGAGCGGGATACCGGACTCGAACCGGCGACGTTCAGCTTGGGAAGCTGACACTCTACCAACTGAGTTAATCCCGCAGGTGGCGCTTTTTTAGCGGTACCTTCACTCCGTGTCAAGCGCCAAGCGACAGACATCTAAGGCTTGCGACAGCGCCAAGCGACGCTGGGCGCCTCACCCTGTGGTGATATCCTCAGATCCGCCACCGAGCAAGGCGTCGAGCGCAGCGTCGGCCTCGTCGTGGGAAACACTCGCTCCGTGGGCGCCATTGCCATTCGCCAGGCCGCTCGCCGAGGCGGCGCGCGCCTTGAGCTCGGCGACGCGCTTCTCCACGTCTCGGAAGTGGGAATCGCGCTTCGCTACCTTCTCGTAGTAGTAGAGCGCCTCGCGGATGTCGCGCAAGGACTCGTACGCAGCGCCAATCTCGAAGTACAGCGCGAGGGATTCGCGCTCCGTGATCCCCTCTACGTAGAGCCCCTTCTTGAACTCACCGATCGCCTCGCTTAACATCCCACGCTCGACGTAGCAAAGGCCAATCATGAGCAGGCACTGCACGGCCCGGCCAGGAGTTTCCATGACGAGCTGGAACTCCCTTACGGCCTCCTCGATGAGCCCCATCTCCTTGTAGGCAAGCCCCAGGTCGTAATGGGTGTCGGCGTCCTCTTCCCCGAGAGGCTTTGCTATCACTGCCGGACGCTTCGACGTGACCTTGGGCGCGCTGCTCTCACGAGCGGGGTGAGACGAGACCGTGGCCCGACGGGAACCGGTGCCACCACCCCGGGCTGCCTTTTCGCGCGACTCCAGGTCGCGTAGCTTCGCCAGAACGAGCGGGTTCTCTGGGTAGCGGGTGCGCAGCTCCTCGAGAATCGCGCGGGCCTCGGCATGCAGGTGCTGGGTGATGAAGAAATCCGCTTCGTCGAGGTCATCCTCGAGCTTGGGGCCCGCGTCGTCCTCGTCGTGTGGTGCCCCACCGGTGGCAGTAGTTTCTCCAAGTGATTCGGCAAGCGCCTCGTCAGCGGGATCGAGGACAAAGTCGTCGCCGCCCGAATGTCCTGTCAGCTTCGCGTAATCCTCATGCGTGCGAACCGCCGTGTCATCGTCCTCCGGGCGAGGGGTCGCGTCCGCATCGATGGGCCGCATGGCTTCCGGCAGGGAGCTGCTGATCTCGGCGAAATCCAGCTCCAGCGCACCGTCGGGCTGTGAGGACTCGACCGCAACCACAGGCACGCTACTCGCCAGGCCGGGCGCGGTGATTGCGGCGTCGCCCGGTATTGGCGTCGCCACGGCTGTGTCGAGCTCGATGTCGTCCTCGAAGCTCGCCTCGCCTGGGACGTCGGAGCGTCCTCTCTGGCCACCAACCCCTGGCGCAGGCGTCTTGAACGACTTGCCCTCGATTCGGTAACGCTGGGCCACCGCATGGCCCTGGGGGTTCGCGGGGTCGATTTCAAAGAGCTCACGCAAGTACTCGGCGGCTCGCCCGGGGTTCGAGGGAGCGACGAGCTCAGCCAGGCGGGCGAGCTCGTCGGCGGCCTCGCTGTCGCGACCCTGCGAGGAGAAGATGTCCTTGAGCTTCTCACGCGCCTCGATGTTGCGTGGATCGAGGTCGAACACGCGCTTGAGGTGCTCGACCGCTTTTTGGTGCAGGCCGTACTTCACGTAGACGTCGGTCTCGGTGAGGATCTTGGCGATCTCCTCGGAATGCGTTTCAGCCGAGTCGCTCTCCACGGCGATGAGATCCACGCCGCTAGTGACCTCGGCCTCCATCTCGAGCTCGACCTCGATCTCACCGGCCTTGCGCACCGCTGCCACGTCGCGCATCGGCTTCGCGACCGCTGGGGCCTGCTCGGTTGCGAACGCCTCTCCAATTTCGGCGTCGATTTCGGGCTGGGGGGCGGACTGCGGAGTCGCCGGGTCGAGCAAGGCCTCAACTTGTGATTCAGAGGCATCCTCGAACTCCGCCTCATATTCGACCTCCTGCTCCGCTGCAGGCGGACGCACGATCGCTGGAGGAGCCTCGCGCACCCCGCGGCGCGCTTGCCTCTCGTCGGCAAAAGGCTCGGACACCGAAGGAAATCGTCCACCTTGGCGTGGGAGCTGCGAGGCAACAGGTGGGACCAGTGGCTCGACGATGCGGTGGGAGGGTGCTGGCGCCGAAGGTGCGGGCCGCACCATGGATCCAGAACCAATCGGCGTGGCCACGCGGGAAAACAAGCCGGACGCACCGATAGGCGCCGCGGCGCTCGGCGCAGCGATGGGCCTCGCGACGGAATACGGGGATGGAGCCGAAGGGGGCGGCGCAGGAGCAGGCGGCGCTGCAGCAGGCGGTGGAACAGACCCCGGCGAGGCGCCAGCAGCCGGCACCGTAGGCCGGCGCGTGCCCCCAGACACTGCTGCGAGCGCGTCAGGATCCGAGGGCTCGAGGGTGAGTATCTTGCGGAAGATCTCGAGAGCCTGCGCCTGATTGCCGTTCTCCTGGTGAATACGCGCCAGCTCCTTCCACACGCTGACGGTCTTGGGCTTCTGGTCCAACGCCTGGAACGCCTGCGCGAGGAGCCCAAGAGTCTCGGCGTCGCGCGGATCTGCCTTGAAGCACGTCTGGAGCTTCTGGAGCGCACGCCTCGGATCATTTCGCTTGAGGTAGAGAGTGGCGAGCTCTCGGTTCACCGCATGGTTTTCGGGCTCGTGGAAAACGAGCCGCTCGGCGACCTTGATGAAGTCGTCCATGCGGTTGTGGGATCGCAGGTAGTCGGCGGCACGCGTGAACTCACCGACCGCCTCCTTGACCATATTTTCCTTGGAATACAGCTCTGCCAGCTTGATGCGCGTCGCAACGTTTTCGGGATCTAGCTCGGCGAGCTCCTTGATGGTGGCGAGGGCTTCCTTGGTCCTTCCCTCGCGGTGGTAGAACGCGGCGACGAGCTCGTACTGCTGCATGGCATCGGAAAGAAGACCGAGCTGGCGGTAGAGCTCCGCCAGCTTCATGTTCACGTCGACGAGTCGCGGATCGAGCTTGAGAATCTGCTTGTAGACGGCGACCGCCTTGAGATAGAAGCCCTGCTCACCATAAAACTGGGCGACCTTGAGATAGGTCTCGGTCGCTTCCGACTTCGCCCCTTTCTTGGCGTAGAGGTCCCCAATTTTCAGCCAGATCCGAACGTCCTTGGGATCGTCTTGGACGATCTTCAGGTATTCCTTGATCGCCTTGTCGGTCTGCCCCTTCTCCACAAACTTCTGGGCAGCTTCCATGACCTTGTTTTTGTTAATGGCCATGGCAGTTATCGGCCCCCCGGCCCTCCCGGACGGGTATCAGCACGCGCAAGTGAATATCATCAGCGTACCCTCCATGGGCGCATGGGTCAAGTGTAAGATTCCAGCCTTTTTGAAGGCTTAGGGCCATCCAGGGGACTTGGGATACGCACTCATCTTCGCACCTGCGTTCCTACGGGGCCCGTGGGTTGGACGGCGTCATTGACGCGTTCTTCCTGCGTGCCGTTCTTGCGAGAAGAGGAGAGGGCCATTCGGGCAAGGAAGTGGGTGTCTAGGCGACCTTCAAGGAAATCCGGGTGCTCGAGGAGGCGCGCATGGAACTCGAGGTTTGTCTTGATCCCCTCGACCACGAACTCGTCCAAGCATCGCTTCAGGCGGCGAATGGCTCCACGTCGGTCTGCCGCGTGCACGATGAGCTTGGCGATGAGTGAGTCGTAGTGAGGAGGAACCACGTATTGGTCGTAGACGTGGGTGTCCACCCGAACCCCGAGGCCCCCAGGAACATGCAAGGCCGTGATTTTTCCCGGCGACGGGGCAAACGTGCTGGGATCTTCGGCGTTGATGCGCAGCTCGATGGCGTGTCCGCGAGGGCGAAGAATGCCCCCAAAAGAGAGCTTCTCTCCCACCGCGAGGAGGATCTGTTCCCGCACCAGGTCGAGCCCCGTCACCATTTCGGTGACCGTGTGCTCGACCTGGATTCGGGTGTTCATCTCCATGAAATAGAACTCCCCGCGTTCCTCGTCCAAGAGGAACTCCAAGGTGCCCACGTTGTGGTAGCCCATCTCACGGATCGCCTTGACCGAAATTCGGCCGAGTCGTTCCCTTTGTGCGTCGGTCAGGGCGGGAGAAGGTGCCTCCTCGACGAGCTTCTGGTGTCGCCTCTGGATGGAGCACTCCCGCTCCCCGAGATGCGCGGCAGCTCCGTGCTTGTCGGCGATGACCTGCATCTCGATATGCCGAGGACGCGTGAGGTAGCGCTCCATGTACACGTCGGGGTTGCCGAACGCGGCCTGTGCCTCTGCCTGAGCCGTGGCGAGGAGCTGTCCGAGACGCTCGTGCCCTTCGACGATCTTCATCCCGCGCCCACCACCACCGGCCGCAGCCTTGATGATCAGTGGAAAGCCGATACGGTCGGCCGCGGCGAGCGCTTCCTTTTCGCTCTGGACGACCCCGGTGCCTGGCAAGATCGGCACGCCCACATCGGCCATGGCCGCCCGCGCGCGGACCTTGTCTCCCATGAGGCGCATGAGCGACGGCGGCGGCCCGATCCAGCCTAGGCCACACTTCTCGCAGACCTCGGCGAACTCTGCGTTCTCGGCCAGGAACCCATATCCCGGGTGAACCGCGTCTGCTCCGGTGATCTCGGCCGCGCTGATGATTGCCGGGATGTTCAGATAGCTCTGCTTGGACGGGCCAGGGCCGATGCACACGCTCTCGTCGGCAAATTTCACGTGCAACGCGTGTCGGTCTACCTCCGAGTGCACCGAAACCGTGGCGAGCTCGAGCTCGCGACATGCACGGATCACGCGCAGCGCAATCTCGCCACGATTGGCGATGAGGACTTTCTTGAACATGGACGACTCCTGGCTCTAGGCCGGGGACAGCTTGAAAAGGGGCTGGCCGTACTCGACAGGGTGGGCGTTCTCGACAAGGCAAGCCGCGACGGTGCCGTCGATCTCTGCTTCGATCTCGTTCATGAGCTTCATGGCCTCGACGATACAGAGCACCTGCCCCTTCTTCACCTTCTGCCCCACTTCGATGAACGACTGCGCGTCCGGGCTGGGGGCGGTGTAGAACGTGCCCACGAAGGGTGAGCTCACCACCACGTACTGCCCGTTCGAAGTCGACTCAGTCGCAGCGGAGGACGCCGGCGTACCAGGCGGATTGGGCGAAGCCGTGGATGCCGGCAGGGGCGTGGCGGCGCTTCCGTCAGCGACTTGTGCGGGAACAGGGAGAGTCGGAGCAGCGACCATGGGCACGGCCGCGGCCACGATGGCCTGCCCCACGCCGCGGCGAAGGATGAGCGAGCTCCCTCCGAGCTTCACCCGGAGCTCCGACAAGCCGTGCTCCTCGACGATCTCTGCGAGCGCGCGCACGTAGGCCAGGTCCGGACCAGCCGTCACCGACGAAACGGCGGGGACTGGGACTGGCCCAGCGGGCTTTGCGAGCGCAGGTGGAGGTGCTGCTGGGGTCGCTCTTGGAGGCGCTGCCTTGGGTGTGGGTTGGGAATTCGATTTCTTGGCGCCGGCCACGGCTCGCCTTGGCGCAGCGGTCTTGTGGGTGGTGTTCGGTTTCATGGCGTGTCTTTTTCCGGTTTCGCGTGCGCTTCTTTTCCCCGAAGGTGCAAGACGATCCCCTCCAAGGCGACGTAGTAGCTCGCAGCGCCGAAGCCACAAACCTGCCCCACGCATGCGGCCGCTGTGACTGTCTTTTGTCGGAACGGCTCACGCCGATGCAAGTTGGACAGGTGCACCTCGACGGCTGGAAGCCCCACGGCGAGAAGCGCATCGCAGATGGCGATGCTCGTATGGGTGTATGCAGCTGGATTGATGAGGATCCCGTCGAAACGGCCACGGGCCTCCTGGATCCTGGTGACGATCTCCCCTTCCACGTTCGATTGAAACGTCTCCACCGAAACCCCAAGTCGGGCGCCGCGCGCCCTAAGCTCGGTATCAATCTCCGAGAGGGTGGTAGAGCCATACACGTGGGTCTCCCGCGCGCCGAGGAGGTTCAAGTTCGGCCCGTGGATGACCAATACTCGGTGAGTGGCCGCCGGGGAATCCACCGGGGCTTTGGGCGGCTCCTGGCCCATCCTAGAGCTCCGCTTGCAACTTGGGTGCGACCACGCGCATGAGGTACCGCCCCTTGCCAAAGTTCCCGTCTGGGGTCAGCGCGAGCGCGAGGAAGTAGTCGTTGCTAAGGACCCGAATGACGATCGTGAGCTTCTCAGCCTTGATGGCGAACTCCGAGATGGCGCCCAGTTCCAAGACCTGTGCCGCCTTGCGCACCTGGGTGAGGACGAAGCTGAGCTCCATGCCCACGGTGTTGATGTCCGCTTTGTCCCGCTCGCGTACGTAGGTGTCCACTGCGATCCCGTCGAAGCCCATGACTAGGCCAGCGATTCCACCTTCGACGTTATCCACGATCTTCTGGAGAGGTTCCTTGAACACGTGACCTCGTCGGGTAAATTAGCGTCAATTTGTACCCGCAGGATGTGCGGGCGTCAAGCGCACCTCAGCTCGGGCGCGCTAGTTCTGGTACGCCAGGTAGCTGCAGATGTTCTTCGGCTTCCCTTGGTCGTCGAGGGGCGCACTGCGGCAATCCTGGCAAAGGGTTATCGGGAAATCGAAAGGCTCGGTGGCGATTTCGCCGCCATCCATGTCGGCGAAAACCGTAATCCGTGCGACCACCGACACGAACGACCCCACCGGCACTCGGGTCGCGAGCACGACGGCCTGGTCAGCGTCGATCGCTGGGAAAATGGTCGCGGCAGTGCCGCCGTTCGGAGAGACGGAACCGCTGAATCTCTGGGTACGGACGGCCTCTGTCTTCAAGCTATTGATCAGATCGATGCTGGTCTGCTGCGGTCCGGGCAAGAGCTGGATGTCCGCGCCCTTGAGGAAGGCGTAGTGCAGGGCAAGTTGCCCTTCGACCGCGACGGCGCCGTTCATGAGAAGCGGCCGAATCAGGTAGGGCAACTGCGCGTCCAGGTCCAACATTCCGAACGGTACGTAGACGTCGCTCCGGGTACCCGACACCTCGCAGTTCTCTTCGCCGAACGGCTGGTTCTGCAGGATCACCAAGGATCCGTTCTGCTCGGTGCAGCCAGCCGCGGCCGCCAGGCAAAGGGAGGCAAGGAGTGCGTGAGAAAAACTGTCGCGAATCCTGCGCATGCGCACGACCTCCATCGAAATCCTATCATTCCCCCCTGCGCGGGCGCAAAAGGGACGAAATCTCGCTCACCGAGAGCTCCACGGTTCGGGCACTTCCCACGTCCTCCAACACAACGAAGCGAACCTTGCCGCCCACCCGCTTCTTGTCTACGGCCATGTACGCGAGCACGTCGTCTCGCAGCCACGGATCAATCTCGGCCGGCAGGCCGGCGCGGCGCACGGCCTGGGCAACCCGCGGCTCGAGTGCCGCGCTGCAGGCTCCAATCCGCGCAGAGAGGCGCGCCGCCGCGATCAGCCCAAGCGCTACACACTCGCCGTGCAGGAGTGACCCCTTCTCGCCCATGCCCGACGCGGCTTCGATGGCATGCCCCACGGTGTGCCCAAGGTTCAAGATGGCCCGACCCCCGGCTCGTGCAAGGGCAGGCCCGCCCTTGCCAGTCTCGAGCTCATCATGGGCCACGACATGAGCCTTGAGCCGCGCCGAGCGGACGATCACATCCTTCAGGTCGAGCTCGGCCCCCCTTGATTCGACGGCCGCAAAGAGCGCGGAGTCCCCGAGGAGTCCATACTTGACAACCTCACCGAACGCGGCGGCGAGCTCCCGCGGTGGGAGCGTCTCGAGGGTAGCCGGGTCGCACAGCACGAACCGAGGCTGCCAAAACGCGCCGAGGAGGTTCTTTCCCGCGGCCAGGTCGACCCCCGTTTTCCCTCCAATGGCGCTGTCGATCATCGCAAGGAGCGTGGTGGGGACCTGCACGACCCGCACGCCTCGGAACAGAACCGCAGCCACGAACCCCGCCAAGTCGCCGACCACTCCGCCGCCTACGGCCATGATGACCGATTGGCGATCCAAGCCTGCCTGCACGCACGAGGCTGCCACTGACTCTGCCTGTGCGAGGGTCTTGTGCCGCTCCCCCGGGGGGATCATCACCTCGGTCACGCGGATGCCCGCACCCTCGAGGGACTCGCGCAGCCGCCTGGGATGGCCGTGACGCGCCACGTTTTCGTCCGTGACAATGGCGACGGTGCTCGTCGGGCAAAGCGACCGGACGAGCTCCGCCCCCATGGAGATTGGTGCCACGTGGATGGGGTACGTCCGCTCGCCGAGAAGCACGGCGGCGTGCCCCAGGCGTTGCCCCACGTGACGCGCGCACTCGTCTGCGATGCGTTCGATTGGCCGTCCACCGGTTTCGACCACCACTTCCGCGGATCGGTACGCTGCTTCCCGCTGCCTGTAGAGCTTCTCCGCGGCAGCGCGTGCCCCTTCGGGGCCCGAGAGGAGCGGACGGGACGACACGTCGCCGATCCGCGCCAGGATCTCGTCGATGGACGCGCCAAGGGCCACCACGACCCCAGTGGCCCGCATCCTCGAGAGGTTATCGCCAAAGCAAGGCGTGCCGCCGCCGCAGGCGATCACGGCACCTCGCTCCCTGGCCAATCGTTCCAGCGCAGCTTGCTCGTGCCTCCGGAATGCGGCCTCTCCCTCGGTGCGGAAGAGCTCTGGCACGCCTTTCCCCGTGGCCCGTTCGATCTCCTCGTCAAGGTCCACGAAACGCCGCCCGAGACGCTCGGAGAGGATCCTGCCCACCGTGGTCTTCCCGGTGGCCATGAACCCGATCAAGTACACGGGGCGTGAGTCTAAGGTAAGCACGGACCTCTCTTCTCACTCGCGCGACGGTGTCTCGCAGCGCAGGGACGCCTTGTTCGTAATCTTGGGCGTAAGGAAGATCAGCACCTCGGTGCGCTCGTCGTTCTCACGGCGGCTCTTGAAGAACCAGCCGAGAATTGGAATGTCCGCCAAGAACGGCACCTTGGAGAAGGAAAGGCCGGCGTTGCGCGTGTAGATCCCGCCGATGACCGTGGTCTCACCGTCGGCAATGAGCATGGTGGTACGAGCTTCCTTGCGGAGGATCGAAGGGTCGCCGCGGGCTCCGGTGTTGACGAAGTCGGCCTCATTCTTGGTCACGTTGATCTCCATCATGATGGAGCAATCCCTTTGCGACACGTGGGGTGTCGTTTCTAGGGAAAGATCGGCCGGGACGAACTGGGTCTGCACGCCCTGCGACGACACGACGGAAATCGGAATCGACACGCCCTGGCTGATCCTGGCCTGAGCGTTGTTGAGGACCGTGATCTTCGGCGAGGTCACGATGCGCACGGCGCCAGTGTCCTCGGCCGCCGAGAGCCGCAGCGCCAGGTTGAAGTTGCCCCCCACGGAGCCAAAGGTGAAGCCCACCGCGCCGCCTTGACCCGTGCCCACGGCCGCAGGCAGGTTCACGGCGAAGTTGGGGCTCGCCGCGAGAACGCCGCTCGTAGGCGTCTGCGAGTCCGTGGCTCCACCGGCCACGCCGACCGCGTTGGGAAAAATCAGGCCGGTCGGGTTACCGGTCGCGGCTGACGCGGTGGCGCCGAATCCCCACTGGATGCCGAACTCACGCACCCAGGTGGACCTGGCCTCCACGATGCGCGCCTCGATCTGGATTTGCGGCGTCTGCGTGTCGAGCCTGCCGAGGAGTTGGACGATCCTCTGCCGGTGCGCAAGGATGTCGCTCAGGATGATGCTGTTGGTGCGCAGGTCGACCTCGAGCTTGCCACGAGGCGAGAGGAGCGACTTGACCTGGTCCTTGAGATCATCCGCCTTGGCGTAGTTCAGCGTAAAGATCTCGGTGTCCGGTGGCTCCTGCTGCATGCGCGAGAGCACGCGCTCCAACTCCGCCTTGTCCTCGGCGTCGAGCTGCTCCCTGGGTGCCACGCGAACCAGGTTCCCCTCACGCCTGTACCACAGGCCTTTCGACGCCAGCACGACCTCCATGGCCTGATCCCACGGCACGTTGCGCAGGCGCACCGTGACCGCGGCCTTGACGTCGTCGGGCACCACGATGTTCACCCCGCCCACCTCGGCGAGAAGCCGGAGCATGTTGTGGATGTCGGCGTCCTTGAAGTCGAGGTCGATGCGCCTTCCGCGGTACACTTTCTTGTTGTGCGCCTGCGCCACGGTCTGCGAAGTCACCGGGGTCGTGGCGGCGCCATAGGCTCCGACCACGGGCGGGGCGTACGTTGTGGCGCGGGGCGCAGGTGCCTGGCCTGCGGGTTTTGGCGCCGCAGCGCGCGACGCGGCCGCCTGCGCTGGCTTGGCGAAGTCCCAGTGCCACGCGTTGCCCGCGCGCTTGAGCTCCGAGCGAGTCGCTTGCGCCAAATCCACGACCACCCGGATCCGGGTGGGATTCCTCGGATCCCTATAGGATGAAACAGCGGTCACTGGACCACCGAAATCGCTGGTGTCGAGCGCCCGCTCGAGGCTGGGCGCGATATCGACCGCTGCGACTTCAAGGATCGCCTGCTTGCCGGACGCAGCGATGATCATGGGCTGGACCGGGCCGGCGAAGTCGAGCACCACGCGAGCGGCGTCGGGGCGGTCAACGAAGTCCACGTCCTTGAGCCGCACGCGAGCACGGCCTGCAGGGATCGCGGGAGCGGGCTCTTCCTGCGCTGCAGCCACCTGAGCTGCTGAAGCCGCCGGCTGAGCCACCTTGGGCGGTTGGGCGACCACTTTCTCTGGCGCCCGCGACGCCAGCTGCTCTGCCTGCTTGCGGCGTGCCTCCGCCTCGGCGAGGCGTGCCTCCTCCTTTGCCCTCGCCTCGCGCGCGTCGGCAAGTCGCTTCTCCTCGGCCGCGAGCTCTTTCTTTACCAGGACGATCCGCCGTTCTTCCTCATCGCGCGCCCGCTTGGCATGGGCGAGGGTACGGCTTGCGGCTTCCGCCTCAGCGACGGCGCGCTCGCGCTCAGAAGCCGCCTTCTTGGCGAGGGACTCCTCCGTGGCAAGCTCCTTCCTCCGATTCGCGAGCTGATCATCGGCGTCGCGCTTCGCCTTCTCTAGCCTTTGGGCCTCGGCACGAGCGCGCTCGATTTCCTCGGCGCTAACCCCGCGCTTGCGTGCCAGGGACTCGGCGGCCACCGCCGCAGCCTCGGCCTCACGCCGGCGGGCCTCGGCCTCCCCCTGGGCTGCCTCCGCGATCCGGCGTCGTTCCTCGACACGCGCGAGGACCTGCTCGGCTTCCTGGCGCTGTGCTTCCGCGGCATGCCGCGCGGTCTCCGCGCCCTTCCGCGCCTCCTCCTCGCGCCCACGGGCCAGCTGCGCTGCTCGTGCTCGGGCCTCCTCCTCGCTCCGCTTCTCGGCCACGAGGCGAGCGCGCGCTTCTTCTTTCTCCCGAGCCGAGATTGCGTCGCGGCGGGCTGCCTCGGCGCGATCCCGCGCTGCTTCGGCCACTTCCCGGGCCTTCTCAGCCTCGAGGCGACGCCCGTCAGCATCGCGGCGGGCTTGTTCTGCCTCGCTGCGACGGGCCTCCGCCTGCACGACCGCGTCCTCGGCGGCCTTTCGCCTGGCCTCGGCGTCCTTGCGGCGGAGCTCGGAGTCCGTGCGTCGCGCTTCCGCGTCGGTCGCGGCGGTCTCGGCTTCCTTGCGCCTGGCCTCGGCCTGAACGAGCGCCGCATCGGCCTCGCGCCTTCGCTTGGCAGCGTCCGCTGCTCCCGATGCTTCGGCATCACGGGCGCGCTTCTCGGCGACCTGCGAGGCAGCCTCGGCTCTTACCTGCCGCTCCAAGGCCCGCCCGGCGACCTTCTCTGCCTCACTCCGACGTCGCTCCGCCAGGGCCGTCGCCCGCTCTGCCTGCTCCCTCGCGATGGCGGCGGCTTTTTGAATGGCCTCGGCCTCGGCAATGCGCTCCTCGGCCGCCTGAAGCCGCCGGCTCGCCTCGGCGATCCGCTCGTCGGCCTCGGCCTGGCGACGAGACGCATCGGCTTCACGCTCCTGTGCCTTGGCCTCGCGTTCCTGCGCCAGGGCCTCACGCTTGCGCGCCTGGGCTTTTTCGCCCTCTGCCTCGGCGCGAGCCTTCTCCGCGAGGACCTTGGCCTTGTCTGCCTCGCGCACGCGCAGCGCCGCGTCGGCGTCCGAAGTGGGCTCTGGCCGTGGCTCCCGGGCGGTCACGGTGACCACGACGTCGGAGCCTTCGGCTTTCACCCGGTAACTAGCAGGCCGGGCAAAACCGACCATCAGTCGGGCGACCGCGGAGTCCTCCTCGCCGAGCTCTTGCAGAGCAACCTGCGACACCGACCAAGAGTTCACGTGCAGCGGCGCTTCGAGCCCGGGAACACGTGGCGCGACTTGGGCATTCGCCACGTCGATGACCACCCGTTCCGGCTTGTCGAGCTTGTACACCGTAAACGTCGGCGTCGTGCTCCCACGGATCGCAACGGTCGTCACCGCCCCTAGCTCTTGCACGTCTAGGCTGCGGATGCGGTTCGGCGTGCGATCCGCCCGCGCTGGGGCATGGGGAAAGGCAACGGCAGCCAACGTGAATGCCAAGAGGTGCGGCCAACGACGAGGCAAGGGGCGCCTCGGCTCTTGCCTGTTGCTCGTCGTCAGGAGCGGACTGGCGACCATTTTTCGACTCCTCGCAAAACACCACGTCACGCGTGGTGCAATTTGAACTCAATTCCGATCGACGGCCGTGCTACTGCCCGCCGCCAAAACCCGATCCGTCCTCGGACAGGCGCAGCTCGTCCGGGTGCAGTCTCCACACCTCTTCTCTCGGTGGAGGAGCTGGCGCTCCCGGCGGAGCCTCTGCCCGAAGCTCTAAGACCACGCTATTCTCCCCGATCTCCCTGAGGCGCGCCTTGTCCTTTGACAGGCAATCCCCGCGATGGGCGATGTGCCCGAGCCTCTGTTGATCGATGAAGAGCGCATAGCTCTTGGTACCCCGGAGCACGATCCCCGCGAGCGTCAGGTCGCGAAGCCCATATTGACCCGCCACGGTGCGCTTGTCGCATTCGTCCTCGGCACGGGCGTGCTCCTTCGACCGCGCGCTCCCGGCAACACCCGTTGCCTCGACGAGGTACGAGCGAAAAGGATCGCGGTTCACGTCACCCGTCGCGTCCGGAATGAAGTCCGCCTTCGTGAGCTCCCGCCTGAGATCGCTGGGAACCTTGGGATAGGTCGCGAGAGGCTTCGCATTGGTCGACATCCTGGCTGAAGGTGACTTGGCGCCCAAGGCCATGACGGGTGGTGGTGCGGCCGACTCCTTGGGCTTGGCGGGCGGTGGATCGTCGCTGCACGCCGCCATCGCAAGGACCGCTATCGGAATGACGAACTTGTGCCCTGTCGCGCTCACGCGTGCCTCCTACCGTTTCCCCGCGGGTTGCGGGGGAGCGCCCGAAGGTGACGACGGCGGGGCTCCGCTCGGATTGGCAGGTGCAGGTGGGGTTGCCGTGGCCTTGGTCGTCGGGGCCGCTGGCGCACCTGGGGCGGCCACCGGTGCCGCGGGTGCGGCAGGCGATGGCGCGCTCGGTTTCTTTGGCTCTTTCTGCTCCTTCGCTGGCGAGGGGGGCTGGTCGGCTTGCCGGAACGTCGAGGCGGTGAAGATTGACGTCAAGACAAGGGTGTCACCTTCCACCTTTGGCGTGCCGACGCTCAGGTTCTCCACGGTGATGATCCGGGGCGTCTCATAGAGGAGCTTGAAATACTGATTGAGCTGATAGAAGTCGCCCTTGACCTCCATCTTGACGGGGACCTTCACGTAGGTCTCCACCGGGACCTCGTGCTCGCGAGACCACTTGACTAGCTTCACGTTGGCCGCGACAGCCTGTGACTGGAGGTGAATGAAGAAGGCGGGAAGCTCCGATGAAGCCGGGAGCTTGACTGAGTTCTTCTTGAGCCCTTCTTCGAGCTCCAGCTTGGTCTGAACGAGGTCGCTGTACTCCTTCTTGCGCTGGATGAGCTTCTTCTCGTCGTCGGCAAGCTTCCGCCGCTGGGCGTAGATCGTGTCCCGCTCGGCGGAGAGGTCGCTGAAGAACAAGAAGTAATAGGCGCCGCAGATGACCGCGATCACGCCGGCAAAGACGGCGATCTTGGTCCCCATGGGGGCCTTGGCGAGCTTCTCAAACACCTCGGCCGATGACTTCGCCATCAGTACGCCACCTTTCCCGAGATGGTGAAGCGGTAGTAGCCAACGTTGGATTCCTTGTTGACGTCCGATTGCCCCCCTTCGGGAACCACGTTGGTGAAGTACACGGACGCCTGAAGGCGCAGGGCGAGCTGGGTGACGTCACCGTCGGACTGCGCCCCACCCTTTAGGGTAAACGCCCCCTCCTTTTCCTCGAACGACTCGATCCAGATCCGCTTTGGATCCCAGCCTTGCGTCCACTGCCGGTTGTGGTCGGCCTTGACCCGCTCGGTCATCTCGCGGGTCATCGTCGGCTTGTGGTCCTTGGTAAGGACGCTCGACAGCTCGCGCAGTAGCCAAGCGGGGACGGCGCGGGCGTTGTTCAGCCGCTCGATCGCCTCACCCTGCTCCTGCACTTGCTGGAACTGCTGGTTGATCACGTCGAAGTCCTTGGTCTGGTCGGTCAAGTCGCGGATCGACTTGCGCAGGCGCGTGTTGGCCTGCTGGGCCTTTTCGACCTCCTCGGAAAGGGGCATGTGCACGAACACGTACAAGCAGGCGGCGACGAGGCCGACGGCCGCAAAGCCAAGAGCCATCACCTGCTCGCCGCGCCCGGCGCGCTTGGCCTTCTTCTTCTCGTGAAGGAGGTTTATGCGGATCATTGTCGAACCGCTCCTCGCTGCGGCAGCCGCTCGCCAGGTCGCTCGGCTGCCCCTCGCTCCAGGGGCTCGTTCTCGGCTGCCTTCGCTCGTAGCTCTTGTCGAACCGCTCCTCGCTGCGGCAGCCGCTCGCCAGGTCGCTCGGCTGCCCCTCGCTCCAGGGGCTCGTTCCCGGCTGCCTTCGCTCGTAGC
>JACQUZ010000071.1 GCA_016210055.1 Deltaproteobacteria bacterium
AAGCCATCGGCGATGGCGGCGCTGAGGGCGGCGAGCAAGCCGCCGCGGGTGCCGAAACGAATCAACATCGGCGAGGCGGCGTAGGGGGGCTGTGAGAAAGGACCCATTTTCACAACCTCGATCTGCAGGACCGCTCTCGACGGACGGAAGGGTCCCGATCCGAACCCCCCTTTTTCACAGCTCGGCTCGCCTGCACCGTTGCTGCGAAAACCGAACGTTTCTCTCAGGGCGCTAGGAGAGGAAATGGGGTACTGCACCGCCTTGAGGAAGCCCAACACCTGGCCAAGTCCCGCACGTGTTGTGCGGGGCCCGTACATCTAGGGGCTCTCAGCTGGCTTGTCGATGCAGTCGCCGAAGGCGCGAGGCGCTGCCCATGTAGTTGTTACCGTGGGGAGGTTGGAAATATCGACGGAGATCGCGCGGACGCAAGCACCTTCTTGGTAGTTCTGCTCGCTGTAGTTGGCCCACATGTGGCCTGTGGACATAACGGCTGCGCCCGTGTCGGTTCTCACAAGCTGATACCAGGAGTGGTCAAATGCCCCACCGATCAGGATCGGCCCTGAAATTGTGCCGTCTGCTGAAAACCGGACGGCTTTGAGGGGATTGTCGCAAATCCTGAATTCATCAAAGTCATCGCTTGCGTCCTCAAACACAAGGAAAGCTGTTCGGTCTTCAAGAGACACGATCCGCGGATACGTGCCTTTGACAAAGCTTCTAGATGCCATTCGAAAACCGCCGTCGAGATCCATGATTGCTAGGTTGACCTGGACAATGCCTTCCTCGGATAGTCCCATCCAGGTAACATAGAAGTCATCCTCGCCGTGCCTTGCAAGCTGGGGGTATATAGGAGCCCGGTAATCGGTCGGAGAGTCAGTGCCGAGCTGGTGATTCTTGGCCGTGGGTTTCAGGTTGGGGTCGAGATAGTTGAGCAAGCCATATCGATCCACGACAACAACCTGGTTACCAACCGAGAGCGCTTGTGACGCCTCGGGGATCTCCTTCCAGCGGAGGATCCGCCCCTTCTCGTCGAACACGTATTGCCTGTCGCCGATCCATGCTGACAACTCACCCGTGAAGGGGCCTGGCACAACTATCTTGGACGGCTCTGGCAAGGCGGTTGGTCCAGAGGAGATCCTTCCGTGTTCATCTAGAAGAGCGTGAACCGTATCCTTACCCCAACCAAAGAATGCGTGGAGGTTGTCCCCCACGACTACGAGGTTGGCTGGAACCTCGTAGTCGGTTTCCCGCAGTACCGTTGGGCAAGAGCATTGAACTTCGTCCTCTCCGTCCACGGAGAGGAGCAGCTTGTGAGGATAGCCAGTCCACCAGAGCCTGTACCACCGATTCCTAAAAAACGCCTGCTCCTGTGGTCGAGTTGGAACCTCGAAGCCGGAACATGCCTGGCGCGCCGTTGCAGGTACAGACACGTCCATGCATGGACTCGGTGGCACTGGTTCCTTCAGGAATGGCACCGACGTTTCGCGGCATGACCACGTACGGACGACCTCGGAATGATCGCTACCGCACCCCGACGACGAGATCATGCCGAGGACGAGCGCCGGAAACGGCCACGCTTTACAGAGGAACAAGGTCCCAGGCAAGCGCCACGGTCTCATCTGTCGCTCCGTTGCAGAGTTGGAACCCAGATTCTTTCTTGTAGCGTAGACGAATCGTGTACGTCGCGGGAGATACCGCTCCGGTCGCCATGCAGGCGTCATAGACCATCTCGTACTCACTGGGGACGGTCTGGGACCAGACGGAGCCGCCGGGCACCCATATATAGTACGTGCTCCCGAAGAAGCTTACCTTCTTCCAATAGCCGCACTGATTGTTTCCATCGCTCGGTCGGTCGACCCGCAGGTCGAAATCGACGCCGAGACGGTTGGTGTACTCATTGGAAACCCAAGAGCTATTGCTCGAAGGGCATGAGTTCCAGGCAATTGCTACCCTCAGCGCACGGCCAGGCGGAACGGTCACGGGGATAGAGGTCGTATAGTACCCGCTTGCATCGAAGCTTGCCGGTTTCACGTAAAGCGTGCGGTATGACTTGGCATCAAGGATTCGCTTGAGTGCGGCCAGATCAGGGGAGCCCGCACCGTCTTTTCCATCTGTAGGCTGACTGATCGATATCGGGCTTGGCGGCTGATTGTTATCGTCCGTCTCCTTTTGATTCGCGTCTCGAGCACCGGCAAGCAGGATCGCCTTCTTGGTCACAGGTAGAGCGAGGCCAAAGAAATCGGCGCTGTAGTCCTGCAGAAGCATGGAAATACCTAGAACTTCGGGTGCCGAGAAGCTAGTTCCACGAATCGAAGCGCTTGATTCCCACGTGGTGTTGGCGTCGGCGCAGAACTCGCTGCGGACCCAACTGGGGCCGCCGAAGCCAGAATCCCACACAGAAGGGCACGGAACTGTCGTCGAGATGCTTTCTCCAGGAGCAACGAGATGCGGCAACTCTCGCCCGGAGACAGGATTCTTCCAGTTCGAAAACGAGCTTACCGCATCATTGCTGTTGTCGTCGATCGTGGTTGGTGTCCCGTCCCTTCGAGTGAGCCCTCCATGGTAGTAAGAACCCACGCACAACGAGTTGTACGACTCGCAATCGGCGGGCACTCCCTGCTTGGCCTCGTTTCCAGAAGCCTGAGTGATGAGCATGTAGTCGTACCTGGCGTGCCAGTCGAACTTCCGAGGCAACGGGGCCGCCGGGTTCTCACTTGTCCCGTTTAGCGAGGCGCTGTGGTTCAAGAACATGGCGCCCTTGGTGCTCGCCCAATCGATACCACCTTCGTCAGAGTTGTTCGCAAAGAGCGCGCGGAAAAATGGAGCGCCCGCGTGCTTCCATAGCGTTTCTCCCATGCCTGAGATCGATCCCGGAGCCGTCCACTTCCCACTCTGGCCGATCGAGCCCGCTACAATGGTGGCGTGCTGGGACACGCATTTCTGATTGACGCAGAAGTATCCACCGCAATCCCCAAAGCACGAGCAGTCGGCGTCCTTTGTGCAGGTCGAGGCTAGTGCCTGGCTCTCGTCCGGGTTGGCGTCGTTCACCCTAGGTATTCTAGGGTTACGCGGGTCCAGGGTCGTCGTGGAGCCCCACAGGTTCTCTAGGATCGCCGCCTTGAAATTCCAGGTTGCGCCGATGCACTGATTCTCGAAGTTGCCCTCACACATGCCACCGTAGAGGGGGCCGCGCATGGCTCGGTAGCCGTTGAACGAGTAGAGCTTTCCTGGTGGGTCCACTTCATCGACATGGGCAACGGTAGCGTCCGTGTTGAACTCCTCCGAAAGCAGGGAATCCAGCGGCAAGGTCGCGTGGATGTCCGGCTCGCTGGGCATGTTGGCAATGTCCTCCGCTCCGAGCCTCTGGAGCAATTCGACGGCACGAGCCTTCGATGGCGCCAAGAGGTCACGCATGGACTTACGGTAACGTTCGACCGCTTCCTCGGGTGGAAGCCGCTCATCGAGGCGCGGAGATGGGATCTTGGGAGGATCGATCGAAACGACGACAGGGAGCTTGTCCGGTCGCTCGGTATCGAGTCTTCTGAACAGGCGCCCGGACAGCTTTCCGTGACGCTGGCGACTTGCTTGTGCTTCCGTGCGATGCATGGCCTGCGGGTCAGCCTTTACGCCCGTCTCGTCTAGAACGACGATCCGTGAGTCGCCCTTCTCATCCAGTATCGCGGCAGTGACGATGGCTCGCCCGGTATGCTCGAGCTTTTCAACATGGATCTGGTCGACTTTCTCTCCGTCTACAAGGAACTTCTTTGCGAGGCCTCGTGCCTTCTCGTTGTCCAGGTTGGGCGCCCCTTTTGCAGGGATCCTGTCGAATGCGAATCGCTTTCGAGTAGGGCGCGAGTCCAGTGCCTCTTCATGGGTGCTAATTCGCGAATCGATGTCTTCGGATGCGGTGCATGCGCCGAGCATCAACGCGACACCTACGAGCGTGGTCTTCAACTTCGAATTCATGCATCTCTCCTTCAATCGGAATGTGCTATCCGGACAGGAGCCCGATGCACCGCTCGATGATGAGGGGGAATTACTCCCTCCCGGCGACGCTGACTATCAAGCATGGGTCCGCGCAACACACCTCTTCCAAGAAACGGGAGGTTGGAATGCCCGCTTCCGACTCTGCGACGTCTGTGGAGCACGGCTCTTACCGTCAAACAGCCAGACAACCTGTCGGTATCCTCACAGGCCCTAAGATCATGTTCTTGGGACCAGCTACCGCGCGAAACGCGGTTTCGTTCAACAGCTTCAGCGTCACTCGCGCGTTGCATGCGCCATCACAATGGCGTATAAGCGCGCCCGGTGAAGAGAACGCCGCGCAGGAAGGCCGCCGCCGTGGTCAAGTCTTCGACCACGAGCCGTGAGGATGCGCTCTTTGCGCGTGTCGTCGAGATCATCGAGATGGCGCGCGGGCACGTCGCCCGTTCCGTCAACACCGCGATGGTCCAGGCCTACTGGCTCATCGGTCGAGAGATCGTCGAGGTCGAGCAGCACGGTGAGAAGCGGGCCGGCTACGGCGACGAAGTCATCGACCGGCTCGCGCGGCGCCTCGCCGAAAGGCTCGGCCAGGGGTTTGGCGCTCGAACGCTACGAAGGATCCGTCAATTCTACATCACCTATCCCGAGGGCTCCGCGCTGCCGCCCGAGCTCGGCGGGCCGTCAAAACGGACAGCGGTGGTGTCCAAATCGAAGACGGGGCGAATTCGGACAGCGGCGCTGACCAAATCTTCGCAGCTCGCACCCGCGGCCTTCCCGCCGCATCTCGGCTGGACGCACTACCTCGTGCTGCTGCGGGTCTCGAACCAGACGGCACGCGCATTCTACGAGATCGAGGCAGTGCGCGAGGGTTGGTCGAGCCGCGAGCTTGAGCGACAGGTCGCTTCGTTGCTTTTCGAGCGCCTCGCCAAGAGCCGTGACAAGGAGAAGGTCCTGGCGCTCGCTCGGAAGGGCCATCAGGTCGAGGCCGCAGCCGACGTCCTCAAATATCCATTCGTGCTCGAATTCCTCGGGCTCAGTGAACGATCCGTGTGGCACGAGCGTGAGCTCGAGCAGGCGATCATCGATCGCATCGAGGACTTCTTGCTGGAGCTCGGCAAGGGGTTCTGCTTCGTCGCACGGCAGAAGCGGGTGACGCTCGAGGGCGATCACTTCTACGTCGACCTCGTCTTCTACAACCGACTGCTCCGCTCTTTCGTCCTCGTCGACCTCAAGCTCGGCAAGCTGACGCACCAGGATCTCGGCCAGATGCAGATGTACGTGAACTTTTTCGACCGCTTCCAGCGCGCTGAACACGAGGCACCGACCATCGGTATCGTGCTGTGCTCAGAGAAGAACGACGCGATGGCGAAAATCACGCTGCCTGAGAACAACGAGCAGATCCTCGCCGCGCGCTACCAGATGTACCTGCCGACGGAGGAAGAACTGCGAGCCGAGCTGGCGCGCGAGCGTGAGGAGGCCGAGCGCGTCCTGCAGCTCACGGCGCCCGATGAGGGCACCGAGGAGAGCGAAGGCTGAGGAGCCGGCCGTGAGACGCTTGCGCAAGGCTGCTCAGACGGCGGCCACGGATCTCGACGCGGCGCTCGCCACCATGTCCGCCGAGGCGCTGCGGGAGGTGGTGCACGAAGTGCTGCTCGAGCTGGATGAGCGCGCGCACGCGCGCGTCGTGGGATCGCTTATCGCTCGCGCGGCGCGCACCGGCTCGGGCTGGGCGCCGGCGGCGGTGAGCGACGAGCAGGTGGCCGAGGTGCTCGCGTTCGTGAAGGCTGCCGAGCGGATCGGACAGGCAGATCCATCGGAGGTCGACGAATATCTCCGGCGCGGATCGACGGCGTTTCTCCGCAAGGACTACGCATCAGCCCACAGAATCTTCGGGGCGCTTCTCTCGCCCATCGGCGACGGCAACATCGACCTGGGACAGCACGAGCTGGTGGACGAAGTGCTGGGCGCCGACATCGCTGAGTGCGCCGCTCAGTACGTTGTCTCGGCGTACATGATCGCTCCCGTCGCAGGGCGCGCGGAAGCCGTCCGCGCGGCGATCGACCTGGTGCGCGGAGTCGGGCACTTCTGGGAGCCACTGCGGGAGATGGAGTGCGTGGCCCTCGAGCCGCTCCCACACCTGGAAAACTTCCTGCCGCGGTGGCGCGGGCTCATCGCGAGCAAGCTTGCCGCGAAACGCACGAGCGACTGGGACACGGAAGAAGACCGATGGCTGCGCGAGGTCGTGCAGCGCCTCGAGGGTTCGGACGGGCTGGCGAAGGTCGCGCGCTCGACGAGGAGAGCTGACGACCTTCGCGCGTGGTGCAAGAGCCTCGTCGATGCCGGCGACTGGAACGCTGCGCTGAAGGCGTTCGAGGACGCGGCGGAGCTGGTTGCGGACAAGGACTACACGCGGGGCGAGTTCCTCGACGGCGCAGCGCTCGCCGCGCAGCACCTCGGTCGCAAGAATTTGGCCGCCCACCTCGAGCGCGCGTGGCGTGCAGACCCGAGCATGCAGCGCCTGCGCCGCTGGCTCGGCTCGTCGAACAGCAAGGCAGTGCTCGGGAAGAGGATCGCCGAGGCACTCGAGGCGTGCCCGAAGCAAGCCTCAAGGCAGCGCGCGCTCCTCCATGTGCTGTCGCACGACTTCGCTCCGGCGGCCAAGCTGCTCGCGAGCGCGCCGGGCCTCGGCTGGTCGAATGGCGACCACCCCGGGCACCTGCTGTTCCCGCTCTTCGCGAGGCTCCTTGGAGGACAGAGAACGAAGAACTCCGTGGGGCCCGACCCGATGTCTCATCGCGGAATGGACCTGGAGGAGCTCGAGGCAATGACCGCCGATCCGGAGGAGCCGCGGCTCGTCACGCCGGAGGTCGACGCGCTCCTCGCGCTCGCGGGGGTCGACCGCATCTCCGATGCCGCGTCGCGGATGCTCGTACTCGCCGCGATGAAGAAGGCCGCGGAGAGTCGAGTCGCGGGTGTAACGGACAAGAAGCGACGTCGGCACTACGGGCACGCCGCCGAGCTCGTCGCGATCTGCGTCGCGTGTGACAAGTCGAGCGAGACGCCTCGTTGGGCGGCGGCGCTGAAGGCGGACTACCGCCGCTTTCCCGCCCTCCGCGACGAGCTCGATCGAGCCATGGGGGCGTCATGACCACGAACCGAAAGGCGCCCGCGGGAGAGGCCCACAAGTGGGAGTTCAAGGCGCGCTTCCGTCGTCACGCCTTCGGCTGGAGGTCGCAGCCGGCGATCACGAGGATCAGGCAGGCGGTCGCCGAGATCAAGAAGGTCGCGAAGAAGGACGCGGTGCTCGCCGCAGAGGGAGCGATCGTTTTCCTGGAGCGCGTGTCGCCGGCGCTCGAGCAGGTGGATAGCTCGTCCGGCTCCATCGGCACCGCGGTGAACAACGCCATCGCGGAGCTGGTACCGATCATCGCGAGAGCGCCGGCCGACGCGAAGACGAGAGAGGCCTGGCTTGAGCGACTGTTCGAGGCGTACCAGAACGACGGCATCCCGTACATCGAGTGGCTCGGCGACCACTGGGGCACCTTGTGTGCGTCGAAGGGGGTCGCCTCGGCGTGGGCCGATCGACTCATCGACACCGTGAAGCTCGCCTGGAGCCCCGACCCGAACCAGCGGGGCTTCTTCAAGGGCGCGACCAACTGCCTGAGCGCCCTAGTTGCGGCCGAGCGCTACGACGACGTGCTCGCGCTGCTCGAGCTCGCTCCATACAAGATGTGGCACTACCGCACCTCTTCGCGCCCGTCTTCAGTGGCCAGACGTTCCTCGACTTTCTCAAGCGCCTTGTTGCGCGGTCGCGTCGAAAGGTGTTTCTCATCATCGACAATGGGCCATGCCATAACCTCGATGCCGACGGCAAGGCCTGGCTCCGCACGAATCGCCGTCGAATTTCTCTCTTTCGACTCCCGCCCTACTCGCCGGAGTTCAATCCGATCGAGGGCATTTGGAAGGAAACCAAGAAGCGAACCACCCACAATCGCTTCTTCGAAACCACCGAGGAGCGCGACGCCGCCCTCGTGGCAACCTTCGACCGCTTCGATGCCCAGCCCGCGCTAATCGTTGGTCACGTCGTACGCTTCCTGGGATGATGTATGGTCCATGCGTTACTGTTTAGCGTGGATTTCCGCATTAGGGAGCTCACGAAATACCGGCGATGGATCCCCTCTCTGGCGCTACTACATCGTTGCTGCGGCCGCCAAGAGAGCTCAGTGTTGGCAACTGACATCCAACAGTTCACTTGGACAATGCATTTTGGTGCGACGCGAGCCGGCACGCAGGCGCGCAAGGGAATGCTTGAGGGATGGACAAGGAGCTCTTTGGCACAAGTTGTGCTGCCCGCACCCTCTATGGACAGAATCGTGTGGAAACCCTTCCTTATTCTGTGCACCCTCCTTGTCGCAAGCTGCGGTACCAGTTCCCACCAAAACGCGTGCGTCTTTTTCATGGACGGTGCAATGATCGATGTCCGTTGGTGCGAGGAGCGATCCGACAGTGGGGCGGACAGGTGCCCAGGCACCGCGTATTTCGAGTCGGTTCACCCCAACGCCACGTGCGAAGAGCTTGGCTACGATGTCCGGTGTAACGAGTACACCTTTGCCAAGGCCGAGAAGGACTGCCCTTGAGAAGGAGAGCCCCCCAATGTCTACCGTCTCTGGTGCCTTCATCAAAGCAATGGGCAAGCCTAATCCCCGTCTCCCTGCAGAGCTGCGCTTTCCAAGCCTAATGGACGAAGTCGCCTGGGATGCCTTCTATCCCAAGGTCGGGGCTGGCTGGTTTTGCGAGCGGTTCTACTATCTCTTCGCAAGTGGGGTTGCCACGTTGAGCAAGTGCTTGGACGAGTGGTCCTTCATCGTCCCTTCCAACCCCAAGCGCGTGATCCTTGGCAGAAACGCCCACGGCGCCATCGTGACTGTCGAGCCCAGGAGTACCCGTCGGGGCGCCGAGACGTACATCCATGTCTTGGATCCAATAGGCTTCAGGTGGTGGACCAATCCGAACGCCGTGTTCGCCAACTTCTTCGGCTACTGGATGGCAAGCAAGGCCCTTCCACGCGGCTTCATGGACGAAACCGCGTACTCCGAATGGCGTGCCCAGAGTGGTCGCTATCTCAAAGAAGATGAGATCCTAGCCATCAAAGTACCGCTTGCGCTGGGGGGGAGCCTTACCCTCGACAACTTCCAGGTGGAGAACATCTTCGAGTACTACGCGTCCACGGCGCCGATTTTTCGGCGAGCGCTCGAAAAGGAGGGCACGGCGCTTCCCGCACCGACCGGGAAGGGCGCCCCAAGTCCCAAATCCCGGACCAAGGGTAAGGCTAGGTCGAACAAGGTCCGGAACAGGTAGCCAAGCCAGGTTGCAGGCGGCCGGACATCTTTGACTGCTCATGCTCCGGACCTCTAACCCGCTCTCGACACATCCGCTGCTACGACTTGACTTGACGCCCGCCACGGATTAACCCACACGGTCTCATCATGCACCGAATCTATCTTGCCTTCCTATGCTTCTTCCGGGTCCTGTTCGGAAAACCCCTTCCCGAGGAGGTAGCGCTCCCGGCACCTGCGCTCACGCCAGCGCTTCCGCCGGCAGCCCCAGCACCAAGTGCAGTGGCGCCCAAGGCGGCCTTACCCGCCCCTCGTGCGCCCGTGGTGGACACGAGCCATGGCGCCCTGCAGCTCCTAGGCATGTTCCAACGCGAGGGTCGCCTGGTCGATTTCTTGCGCGAGTCGATCGATCAGCACGACGATGCGTCCATCGGCATGGCGGTTCGTGACATCCACCGCGGCCTGCGCAAGGTCCTCGACGAGCATTTCACGGTCGAGCCAGCGGTCGATGGCGACGAGAACGACAGCTTCACGGTCGACCCCGAGTTCGATCCGGGACGCATCAGGCTCGTCGGCAACCTGGTCGGCAAGCCACCCTTCCAGGGAATCCTTCGCCACCACGGCTGGCGCGCATCCAAGGTCCACTTGCCCGAGATCACCGGCGCCATCGACGTGCGCATCCTCGCGCCGGCGGAGGTGGAGCTCGCATGACCGGCCCTCGCCATGTCGTTGGAATCGACTTGGGTACCACGAATTGCGCCATCACGGCGGTAGACCTTGCCGCAGGCGAAAATGCGCCCATCGAGGTGCTTCCGGTGCTCCAGGTCGTCGCCCCGGGCCAGGTCGACCAGCGATCTACCCTGCCGTCGTTCTTGTACTTGCCTGGGACCTCGGACCTGCCGAGCGGCGCCCTGGCCCTCCCCTGGGATCCTGCTCGTGGCCATGCCGTCGGGGAGCTCGCTCGCTCCCGCGGCGTCGAGGTGCCTTCCCGGCTCGTCGCGTCGGCCAAGTCTTGGCTGTGCCATCCAGGCGTGGACCGCAACGCGCGAATCTTGCCCTGGGGAGCACCCGACGAGGTCTCCAAGCTCTCGCCCGTGGATGCGTGCACGCGCTACCTCGAGCACCTGTGCGATGCTTGGGGTGCGCTGCATCCCGAAGCTCCCCTCGCCGAGCAGGACGTGCTCATCACGGTGCCCGCCTCCTTCGACGCAATCGCTCGCGAGCTCACCGTCGAGGCCGCACGCCGCGCGGGGCTACCGCAGGTAACCCTCCTCGAGGAACCACAGGCGGCGTTCTATTCTTGGCTCGCGCACGCCGGCGACCGCTGGCGCAAGCAGCTCACCGTGGGCGACGTCGTGCTCGCGTGCGACATCGGCGGTGGTACGACCGACTTCACCTTGATTTCCGTGACCGATCAGGGGGGTGACCTGACGCTCGAGCGTGTCGCCGTCGGTGACCATATCCTCCTCGGCGGCGACAACATGGACTTGGCCCTCTCCTACGGCTTGGCGCAGAAGCTCTCTGCCAAGGGGACCAAGCTCGATGCATGGCAGCAACGCGCTCTCACCCATTCCTGCCGCCACGCGAAAGAACAGCTCCTCGCCGACGCAAGCCTGGACAAGGTACCGGTCACCGTGCTCGGCCGTAGCTCGCGCTTGATCGGTGGCACGATTCGCGTGGACCTCACGCGGAACGACGTGGAGGGCGCACTGCTCGACGGCTTCTTCCCCGCCTGCGGTGCAGGGGACAAGCCCCAGCGGAGCCGTCGGGTCGGTTTCCAGGAGCTCGGGCTCCCCTATGCCACGGATCCCGGCGTCACCCGGCATCTCGCGGAGTTCCTCTCGCGGCACGGTCGCTTGCCCACCGCGGTCCTCTTCAACGGCGGTGTCATGAAGGGCGCTGTCCTTCGCCAGCGCCTGGGCGACGTGATCCAGGGATGGGCAGGGACCAAGCTCAAGCAGCTCGAAGGGACCGACTTTGACCTAGCCGTCGCCCATGGTGCCGCCTACTACGGCCTCACCCGACGGGGCCGAGGGATCCGCATCCGTGGCGGTGCGGCCCGCTCCTATTACATTGGCGTCGAGACGGCGATGCCAGCCGTACCTGGCATGCGCCCGCCCCTCAAGGCGCTCTGCGTGGTCCCCTTTGGCACCGAAGAAGGGACCGAAGCCGAGCTGCCCAACCAGGAGTTCGGGCTCATGGTTGGGGAGCCGGCGGAGTTCCGGTTCTTTGGCTCGTCGGTTCGGCGCACTGACGCCCTCGGCACCGTCGTCGAGGAGCTCGAAGGAGACATTGAAGAGCTCGCTCCTGTCGAGGCCGTGCTCTCCGCGGGCGAGGGCATCCAAGCGGGAATGAGCATCCCCGTGCGCCTGCGCGCGCACGTGACCCCGGTAGGGACACTCGAGCTCTTCTGCGTGACGAGGGACGGATCTCGCCGCTGGAAGCTCGAGTTCAACGTGCGCGAGCGAGAATAGCGTGGCCCCGACCCGCTACATCGTCGGCATTGACCTCGGCACCACGAATACCGCGGTGGCCTTTGCCGACCTCGACACGGCGAGCAAGAAGAGCCGGACCGGCGAGCACTATCCAGTGCGGGTGCTCGAGATCCCGCAGCTCGTTGCCGCAGGAGAGCTCGGAGGCAGATCCACCCTGCCGTCGTTCGTGTACCTGGCAGGAGAACATGATCTTCCCCAGCAAGCGACCTCCCTGCCCTGGGATCTGGCCGCTCGGGTCGTCGTCGGAGAGCTCGCCCGTTCCCAAGGCGCACGCGTGCCTGGACGCATGGTGGCGTCAGCCAAGTCGTGGCTTTGCCACCCGGGGGTCGACCGCCATGCGGCAATCCTTCCGTGGGGCTCGGCCGACGGCAGCAAGCTCTCTCCGGTGGACGCGTCGGCAAGGGTCCTCATCCACGTGGCCGCCGCGTGGGAGAGCAAGATGGGCACGCGCCTGGCGGATGCGGAGGTCATCCTCACCGTACCGGCCTCGTTTGACGAGGTGGCGCGAGAGCTGACCCTCGAGGCGGCCACCAAGGCGGGGCTCACCCATGTCACGCTCCTCGAGGAGCCGCAGGCAGTGTTTTACGCCTGGATCGATAGCCACGACCCGTTCGCGCGAAAAAAGGCCCTGGCGGCCGGCGAGACCGTGATCGTCTGCGACGTCGGCGGAGGTACGACCGACTTCACGCGCATCGATGTCGCCGAAGACGGGGACAACTTCACCCGGACCGCTGTCGGCGACCATCTCCTTCTCGGAGGCGACAACATCGACATCGCCCTGGCGCGGCGGGTCGAAGGACGCCTGACCAAGCTGGATGCCGTCTCTTGGCACGGCCTGGTGCACGCCTGCCGCATGGCCAAGGAAGCCATGCTTTCCGACGAGAGCATCGCGTCCCTGCCGATCACCGTGGCCGCACGCGGCTCGCGGCTCATCGGCGGCACCCTGAAGACCGAGCTCGGCCGCGCCGAAATCGAAGAGCTCGTCCTGGGTGGTTTCTTTCCGCTCGTCTCGCGGGACGAGGTCCCAACGAGGGCCCGCGTGGGTCTTCACGAGCTCGGACTGCCGTTTGCTGCCGACCCGGCGATTACCCGCCATTTCGCCGCCTTCCTTTCGCGGCACCACGTGCCGCGCGTGGACGCCGTTCTGTTCAACGGCGGGGCGATGAAGCCGCCGCGGGTGCGCGGCCGAGTCCTCGACCAAGTGGCGGCTTGGCAGGGGGGGAGTAGGCCGCACGAGCTTCCCAACGACGCACCCGAGCTGGCCGTGGCCCGGGGGGCGGCCTACTACGGCCTCGTTCGCCACGGCCACGGCTCGCGCATCCGAGGCGGCGCGGCCCGCGCATGTTACGTGGGGGTCGAAGGAGGAGGCGCGGTTTGCGTTCTCCCGCGAGGCGCCGAGGAGGGGACCGAAAGGGAGCTCGACGAGGACTTCGCCCTGGTCATGAACCGACCGGTTAGCGTGCGTCTCTATTCGGCGAGCGCCCGCTCGGACGAGCCAGGGACCCACGTGGAGCGAGCATCTGAAGAGCTGGCGGAGCTGCCGCCGCTTGTCACCGTGCTCCGCTCCCCTGGACGCGCCCAAGCACGCGTGCGCATTCGGGCTCGCCTGACCGAGCTTGGGACCTTGGAGCTCTGGTGTTGCGAAAAGGTGGCCGAGCCTGGTGGTAAGGACGCCCCGCGATGGCGACTCGCATTCGACCTGCGCGGCGGCGGAGGTCCGGCTGCGGCCGACGACAGCGCGCCAAGCCCCAAGCTTGCCGAGGCGAAGGGGCTGGTCCACGCAATATTCGACGGCAATGCGGGTGCTCCGCCACCTGCACTGCTGGTCAAGGAGCTCGAGCGGGTGCTCGATGCGCGCCGCGACGAGTGGACCACGTCGACCATCCGCGCCTTGTGGGACGCGGCGAACGAGCGCGAGGCGGGACGCGGCAAGAGCGCCGACGCCGAGGCACGATGGCTGAACTTCGCTGGCTTTTGCCTGCGCCCGGGCACTGGCGCGCCCCTCGACGATTGGCGCGCCAAGGAGATGTGGAAGGTGTGGGGCAGCGGCCTGCGCCATGAAAAGGATGAAGCCTGCCGCCTGGCGTGGTGGATTCTCTGGCGTCGGATTGCGGGTGGCCTGAAGCGCGGTCAGCAGGAGCAGGTGTTCGACCGCATCGCGTCCCTCTTCTTGCCGTCGGACAAGCAGAAGTCCAAGTGGTTCAAGCTCAAGCCGTCACTCCAGGAAGCCACCGAAATGTGGCGTGCCATGGCCTCCCTCGAGCGTCTCGTGCCCTCGGCGAAGGCCAAGCTCGGAGATGTGCTCCTGGCACGCCTGGAAAAAGGCGGCGCGGCAAGGGGCGTGCCTGGATGGTGCGAGCCGGAGGTCGCCTACTGGGCTCTGGGCCGCCTTGGTGCACGCGTGCCCCTCTACGGTCCTGCAGATTGCGTGGTCGCACTGCAAGTGGCTGAACACTGGCTCCAGCGGCTCTTGGCCCTTGACTGGGCGTCGCCGGAGAAGGTCGCCTTTTCCATCGCCCAGATCGGTCGCCGCACGGGCGATCGGGGCCGAGACATCGACGATGCCACGCGATCGCGCGTCTCCGAGCGCTTGCGGGCCATCCAAGGTGGCGAAAGGACGGCGCGCCTGGTCGACGAGGTGATCGAGCTCGAAGCCCGCGAAGAGCGCGTGGCGTTCGGCGACTCGCTCCCGACCGGGCTCAGGCGGCTGGATCCGGATTTGTAAGAAGCTTAATTTTCGGCGCAAGAGTTGCGCGGTATCCGGCTCGTTGCGCATGCTATGGGGATGCGTTCACTTGGCTTGTGCATCCTCGTGGGACTGCTCCTCCAATGCCGAGTTGCCACGGGCGCGATCACCGACTCCAATGTGACCCAGGCGAATTATGTAAAAGCACCGAACAACGCGACCGGGATGGCGTGGTTCCCCGATGGGTCCAATCGGTTGCTCGTCACTCTCAAGGGCGGGCAAGTGCGAATGATCAAGGACGGAGCACTCCTCACCACGCCATTTGCGACCATTACGCCGGTCCACACGAACTCCGAGTGCGGGCTCATCGGTCTCGCATTTGATCCCAACTTCATCGTGAACAAGTACGTCTATTTCTTCGTAACCATTTCTGCATCCGAGCAGCAAGTAGTCCGCTACACCGCGTCGGGCGACGTCGGGACTGACAAGACCACGATCCTTTCGGGCCTCCCGACGCGCGGGCAGAACCACGATGGCGGGGCGGTCGGTTTTGGCCCCGACGGGATGCTGTACTTCGCGATCGGCGATCTTGGCAACGGCACAGGCGTGGACAATGACCTCACCACGCTCGCCGCCAAGGTCGGCCGCGCCTATCCCAATGGTTCAATCCCGAGCGATAACCCCTTCGTCGACGGCGCCGGTGGAAACAACGATTACATCTGGGCGCGCGGGTTTCGAAATCCCTTTACCTTCACCTTCCAGCCGAGCACCGGGAAGCTATGGACCAATGTCGTCGGTAGTCGATGGGAGCAGGTCTTTGTCGTCGACAGGGGAACGCACGGAGGGTGGAACGACCGCGAGAACAACCAGCCCAACGGTTACCTCGTGCCACCCATCGCGTACCGGACGAACGCGACGAACACGGCGGCAATTGCCCAAAACGGCGCCGTGAGGCAGGGCGGCGTGGTGACCATCACGACGACTGGTCCCCACCTGGTCCGAAAGGGGGGGCGCGTTGGCATCTCCGGCGTAACCAACACGAGCTTTGACTTGGCAGAAGCCGTGGTCACATCCGTGCCATCGGCGACCACGCTTACGTACAGCCAGCCAGGTTCCGACGCCCAAAGCGGCGGCGGTGCAGCGGCCACGCCCAACATGGGCGGTTGCATTACAGGCGGTACTTTTTACGAGGGAACACAATTCCCGGCGCCGTACCGCGGCAACTTTTTCTTTGGCGATTACAATTCTTATCGCCTCTATCGGGCCATTCTTGCGCAGGACAACACGGTCGCGCAGGTCGACGATTGGGGCAACAGCCTCGGCGCAATCATCGACATGGAAACTGGCCCCGACGGAGCGCTCTACATCATGAATTACTCAGGCCAGATCTACCGCGCCTCGTACAACCGCAGCGACCTGGGGATCATCGTGTCTCGCACGAACGTGCGCATGGCGGAAGGCGGCCAGGCGGCGTTCAATGTCTCGCTCACCCGAGCGCCCTCCGCCGACCTTACGGTGAACGTGTCCCGAACGAGCGGCGATTCGGACGTCGGCATCAGCACGGGCGGAACGCTCACGTTTACAACAACGAACTGGTCCACTCCGCAGGTGGTAACATTGGCTGCTGCCGACGACGCCGACAGCGTCGACGACAGCTCGACCGTATCGCTTCAAGCCAATGGCGTGACGACCGAAACTGTAGAGGTCCGAGTGACCGATAACGACGTGGCCAGTCTCATCGTGTCCACGCCCACCCTTAACGTGACCGAAGGGGAAAGCGGGAGCTTCACGGTTTCCCTCTCCACGGCCCCTGCCGCGCCAGTCACGGTCAACATGACGCTCGATGGCGACGGGGACATCAAGATCACGTCGCCGGTCACGAGGTCGCTGAGTTTCGATGGCACCAACTTCGCCACGCCCCAGGAAGTCACCGTGCTTGCCGAGAGCGATCCCGACACCAACGAAGACAAGGCGCGGATTACCGTTTCTGCCCAAGGGTACATGTCGCGGAGCGTGGAGGTCACGGCCAAGGACACGACGACCGCCCCGCCCAACATCGTGTCCACTCCGGTGACGAGGGCCGCAGTGGGCGCGCTCTACTCCTACGACGTCGAGGCAACGGGCGGGCCAACGCCAACCTTCGCACTCGCCACGAGCCCCGAGGGAATGACGATTAACGCCACGTCGGGCCTGATAACTTGGACGCCCGGCGCCGTCGGTTCGTACGGTGTTACCGTGCGGGCAACCAATGGGGTGCAGCCCGATGCGACGCAAGCGTTTACTCTCGATGTAGTCGTCGACGCAGCCCCCACCTGCGAGCTCACGAGGCCGGCGAGCGGCGACGTGGTTTCAGGGCGAAACGCCGACTTCTACGGCGAAGCCGCTGACGACGTCGGGATTTCCAAGGTGGAGTTCTACGTCGACGACAACCTCATCTATACAGACACGCAAGGCGACGGGCACTACCACGCCGGCGGCAACCATGGGCAGTGGGATACGACGACCATACCCAACGGGCCGCACAAGGTGCGAATGACTGCCTACGACACGTTGGGACAAGTGTGCTCCAAGGAAGTATCGGTCACCGTGTCGAACGACGGCGACCGAGATGCGTCCACGGGTCCCCGTGACGCAGGGCGAGGAAACCAAATCAGGGGATCGAGCGGTTGCGGATGTCGCGCTGCCGGCTCCCAGGTCCCAGGCGGTGAGGGGGGTACTCTCCTGCTTCTTGCTGCCTTGCTTCTTGTGCGGCGAAGAGCCTGGTGAAGGTGAGACTTGCGGGGTCCGCGGGTTCGGCTCCTACTCCTGAATCGCCACCTGCCCCAGCACATTCAACCCGGTCGCCGCGTCATGCACGTCCTCGTTGGCAAGGCGCACGCTGTACTCGGTCCGCGAGCGCAGCCCTTCGGCTGCGTCGGGGAGCCAGAGCGCAATGCGGTACGAGCCTGGCGGAAGGTCAAGAGGGAGCTGCACCCGCTCATGAGCCTGCGAGTCGGACCCCGGAGCAAGGCGCCGCGGATCGACCGAAAGGGGAACCTCGACGCGCCGGGGCCCGTCGAGGACCAGGAAGATCGGTCGCGGGTTGAACGGGCTGGCCCAGCCATCGTTGGCGATTAGCGCGTGGAACGTAAATGCCTGCCCGGGACGCGCCCTTTCTGGGATGTCAGCTTCAATGAGCCGCAGGCGATAGCCGAGGCGCTTGTCCATCTCCCCTCGGCAGCCTTGCGTGGACCAGCCTGAAACCACAGATTGGTGATAATCCTGATTAATATACGTGAAATGCAATCGCTCCATTTCGGCTAATGCCGTGGAGCAGCCCGACCGTGACGATACGGCGCAGGTCTCACCTCCCATGGGGACGTACAACGCGTCCTTGGCCAGGTAGCTCTTCCAGCGCTCCGCCTCGCCGTCAGGGTAGGTTCCCATGTCCGTTTCGCTGGCGAGGAAGCAGTCGTTGTGGTGGCCGACTCTCGCTTCGTCGCTGCCGGAGAACGCCTGCTCGGTGGTGAGCTCGTCGCCGTAGATCTCATGCTTGTGCGGGGGGTAGCGGAGCTGGGTCATGCGCTCTTTGGGCAGCGCCGCGAGCAGCGCAGTGAGGATATCCCGGCGGTCGCGCGCATCGCGCAAGAGCCCATTGGTCGACGTGTGCCACTCGCCCCAGGCGCCGATGAAGCCGGCTTGCACCAGGGCGATGACGTCGGCATGGCGCTGCAGGTAGGGCTTGACCTGCTCGATATGGGCGAGGATCCATGTCTTGGACGCGTCTGGCTCGGAGTCAGGATACGGGCCCTCGTTGTAAGCAAATCGCAAGATGACCTTAATGCCCGCCTTTCGTGCAGCATTCAGCCCGCGCTCCATGGCATTTAGAATGCTGTTCGTAATCGCCCGATCGCGCACCGAGTCCAGGCGAACGTAGCTATAGGCGAGGGTGTAGCCACCGGCGCGAACTTGGCTGAAGTCGTTCTCGCTCGTGATCTCCACGTACCGATAGAACCCGCGCTCAGGGTTTGGAAAGATCGCGGTCGACGGTCGGTAGGCGCGACGAACCGTGGTTGCTTCGTCGGAACGGGCGTCGCTCGTACTGGCATCACTCGCACTGGCGTCGCTCGGCGTCGTGCCGCTGTCATTCCCTGTCCTGGCATCCGGGCTTCCGCGTCCATCCCTAGGAGGCGCCGCGTCGGCGCGAGGCACTGTGTCCTCCGTGGCGACCTGGCCCCCGCAGGCCACGCACGTGAGGACGGCGAGCGATGAAAAGAGGACGACAGCCTGTTTCATTTCGACACTCCTTGGTTCCTACGTCCTTCGCGAGGACCGCTCGGCGACGGCCAGCCAACCACGCCGACAGTTGCAACGGGCAAGCCATGAGACTTCGCACGGATCTCCAAGTGATTTGCCCACTCCAGCGAGCTGACCTGGGGGCCACGCTCCTCGTCCTGGGGCGACTGGCCACCGTGCAGGGGTGCTACAGCGGTGCATCGCACCTGCGACATCGGCATCTTGCGGGCTTGGATGCGACGCACTGCATCCGCCACATCCGAAAGGCGTCAGGCCGGCAAAATAGCGTCGTGTTTCGAGCACTTGCCAGCGGCACGACCCTTGCTAAAGGCCCACGACATGCGGGCGAGCCCGCACTCAAACAAGCGGCGAGCGGCGGCGAGGAATCAGGCGACTTCGAGCGAGGCACAGCCGAGCGAGGTGGAGCCCCGAGCCAAAGCGAGCCGCGGAGCCACAAAGGAGATGAACAAATGCAGAAAAAGTCCCTTAGCAAGATGACCGTGACCAAAGAGACCCTTCGCAACCTGAGCGCCAACGAGTTGTCGGCGGTCCAAGGCGGCGAGGAAATGGCCAAGCCCAAGACGTTCCTGAGCCTTTGCAAGACGCAGCGGACGCTCGTGGGCGTTAGCTGCTGCCAGAACACCTATAAGTAATCGGCCCGCTCCGTCCATTTCGCTGCACGCCACCCCACAACCGCATGCCTTCAACGACTCCATGGCGTCCCGTGCTTTCTGACTCGCTGCGCGATCGCGCGCTCGAGACGGCACACGACATCGCCGACGCCCTTGCCCCATGGGCGAGCGAAGAGCTCACCCATTTCTCGGGCGAGGAAAGCGAAACGGCCTCGCTCGGAAGCGGGTGCGCGGGCATCGCCCTCTTGCACGCGTACGTCTTCAAAGACGGTGGTGCTGCGGTGGACTTGCTCGAGCGGGCCATTGGCATTCTTTCCCGGCAGGCCATGGACCCGTGGCTGTATTACGGGTTCTCAGGAATCGCCTGGGCGGCTCACCACGTAAGCGAGCGACTCGGCCTCGCAGAGGACCCATGCGAGCCGATCGACGAAATCCTAGCGGACCGCGTCATGCGTTCTCCATGGCGTGGGAGTTATGAACTCTTTAACGGATTGGTCGGTCTTGGAGTGCTGGCGATCGAGCGCGCCCCCCGTCCGCTGGCCGTCGCTTGCGTCCAAGGCGTCATCGATCGACTCGGCGAGCTCGCCGAGAAGAGCAGCGAGGGGATCACGTGGTTCACTCCCCCCGAGCTTCTCCCTGAGTCAACGCGCGCGGAGGCTCCCGAGGGTTGGCATTGCCTCGGCCTCGCCCATGGCATTCCGGGCGTGGTGGGTTTCCTCGCCGCTGCTCTGGAAGCCGGCATTGCCCGAACGACGGCAGGGTATCTTCTCGAGGGAACCGTTGATTGGTTGCTCCACCAGCGACGTGAGCTCGCAGACGGGCTGCAGTTTCCCCTTTACGTGGGCAATGGGATCGGCGAATCGCACGGCCAGCTCTCCTGGTGTTATGGTGACCTGGGCGTAGCGGTGACCATCCTCGCCGCGTCGCGCGCGACGGGAAATGAGCGATGGCGAAGGGAGGCGGTCCTCATCGCCCGCCGCGCGGCTTCCTTATCCATGGAGCTCCCAAGCCTTATGAACTCCGGGCTTTGCCATGGAAGCGCGGGGATCGCCCACATGTTCAATCGGGTGTTTCAACACGCTGGGGATGATGCATGCCTCTCGGCGGCTCGCACCTGGTATGAGCGCGCTCTCGACCAACGAGTGCCAGGACGAGGAATCGCCGGGTATGCCGCCTGGGCGCCGGACCAGGGCGGCGTGCCGGCCTGGGTTCCCGAGCCCGGGCTGCTCCTTGGAGCGTCAGGAGTGGGATTGGCTCTCTTGGCCGGAGCTACGAACGTGGAACCGAGGTGGGATCGGGTGATGCTGGTGTCCTAGAACTCCGTTCCCCGCCGTTCCGTCACGTTGGCAAGCTCCTTGTCGGCCGCGGGGAGAGCGTCGGCGAGCTCTTTTCGCGCGAAACCCTCGTCGGAAGATGTGCGAATGAAAGCCATGGCCGCGACGCGCTTGACCCCCGCGTAAGGGTGGCCGAGCACCGTGCGAAAGAGCACGTCCCGCGCACGAGGAACCGCATTTTCGGCAAGGCTGGCAATCCCGTCGATGGCCCCCAGCATGATGACGACACGCTCCCGATTCGGCTCCACGCCATGGCCTGGCCCTGGCTGGGGGTCCACGTTCGCCAGGGCGAGCTTTGTCTCGGTGTCCAAGATCTCCGAGAGCAGGCCAAGCGCCCTCTCGTCCCTTAGCTCCGAAGCGGTCATGGCCAGCCGCCATCTCAATTGCAGCTCGCTCGGCGACGAGCCCCGGTATCGTTCCCCGAGGCGCGCCACGATCTCATCGCCGCGCAGGCGTAGCTCCTGGAGGTGCCTTTCGATCTCCGCGTCGTTCAGGGTCTCCATCGATCTGAGGAACTGGTCGAGGAGCGGATCGACCCCAGCCACGCGCCGTGGCGAAGGAACTTGCAGCACGCGCGACTTGTCCAGGGTGCTGGACACAGAGGTTCCCGCCTGATCGGCAGGTCCAGTAGTGCTACGCAGGTTCTCTTCGGAATCGCCGAGCCACAAGAACAGCGCCAAAGTGGCAAGGCCTAGGGTCACAAGAAGAGCGAGACGTACAATCTTCCGACCATGTGTCATCACCCGCCGACCGTATTTGAGCGCGACCCATTACGCAATGCCCTGGCCGCGCTTTTTAATTCACGGAAGAAGATTTAAGTACCCCCCATTGGGCGGCTCGTGAATAGTGCCGTCCCATGAAACACAACACGATTCGCACGAAAGCACTCCTGGCAACGCTGTCGCTCGGTTTCACCCCGGTCGCCGAGGCGGCCGTGGCGTTTCCCGACGCGCCCTGTGGTGGCGCCCCTGGCTACGAGGAGACCCTTGATAGCCCCACGCCCCCATACTCCCAGGCGGACGTGGACCGCTGGCGCGAGGACTTCAGCATCGATAGGGGGGATTGGAACGACGGATTCGGGTATACGGTGCCATTTGACGAGCCATATCGGCCAATGGGACGGCTCTTCGCTGGCTTGTACGTCCTGGATTACGCGGGAAGAGGAAGCTCGAGCAGTCGCCTAAGAGATGCCTACGAGCTCGTCGATGATCACGTGGATGACATAGACCCGTCGTGCGATGCCTCCCCGGTGGCCAAGTACCAGGGATGGTGGAACGTCACCGTGTACAAGCCCTTCTTTTACTCGTTCACGCCAGTGGAGCGTGCCTCTGTCTTGGTGCACGAAGCGAGACACGATTCCTCCTTCTGTGGTGCGGGCTGCTGGCATGACAAGTGCCAGCAGGGACCGAAGAAGGGAAGCTACGATTGCGACGCCTCCCTCGGCGAAAATGGCCCCTACGCGCACGAGGTGAAGTACCTGGCTGCCTTCTACGAGGAATCGTGCCAAATGCCGGCACGCTTGGGACCCAACGTGGTCGTGAACCGCTTCGTGCGGGCACGAATTCGGGGTTCCGTGAATTACTTGCTTTCCGCCGCCTTCAATAAGGATCCGAGCTTCGTCTTGGGGCAACTGGGTTGCTTTGATTTCTCTACCGCTGGTTCTGCGGTTACCGGATCTGACCCCGTGTCACGAATGACCAGGCCAGTTCTTACCGGTGACTTCGACGGCAACGGGTCGGCCGACGTTCTCACCTTCGGCGACGAGCGGGGAGCCTGGGTATCTCTGAGGAATGGGGAGCGCTATGAGAGCAGCCAGTGGGCAGACTTCGCGCTCAAGAACACGCGGCTCCACGTCGGAGACGTCAATGGCGATGGCAAGACCGATCTGATTCGCTTTGACGAAACCACGTTCGATCGCCAGCCGTTCGGTGGTCCCACGACCAAGAAACTTGGCAGCGTACACGTCGGGCTCTCTAATGGCCGATCCTTCGTCATTCGCAAGTGGGCTGACTTGGACCTTCATGGCTCCATGGCAATCGTGGTCGGCGACTTCAATGGGGACAGAAAAGCCGACTTCGCGCGCTTCCAATCCGACGTGGGGCCCGGCCCAATTCCAAGTGCCATCAATACGAATCCCACTGGCTACATCGGACCGCGCGGGGGGAACCCATTGAGCTTGCCATCCACGTTGCGCCCACCGCCCTTTACCATGTCCCCAGGTCCGGTGCTCGTCGGGATTTCCGGCCGTGGGGCGTTCTATGCGCGGGATTGGGTCAATTACTCCGCAACGAACCTCGATCGGATCATCGTCGGTAAGTTCAATGACGACGACACCGATGACGTGGCCATCCTGGATCGAACGGACCAAGAGATCGTCGTCTTGCGCTCAAGCGGCGCCCAGTTCGACGTGGTGAGCACAGGAGTCGCCCTCCCGGGCTCTCTCCACGACACGGGCGATTTCAATGGAGACGGGCTCGCGGACCTCATTTCAGTGGAACGGGGCACCCCGGGATCCATCTTCGTCGCCGCGGCTACTGGTACCGGCTGGGAGGTCAAGTTCAGCGCGTCGAGAAAGGGCGACGCCGGCCTACCCGCGCGCCTCGGCACCGGGGATTTTGATGGTGACGGTCTTACCGATTACCTGACCGCGGAAGAGGGCTGTCCCGGCACCTTCTTGGTGGGCCGTTCCGACGGGACCGGGTTCTCCCCGTCGCGCTGGTCCTGGGGTACCTGCCTTTCGAACCAGGACCGATTGGTCGTCATCGACTTCATCGATTACTTGCCAGGGGGAAAGGACATCGCTCTGGTGTCTACCGATACGGGCGCGATTCGAGTGGGCATCTCGAATTGGTGGGAAGAGATGCGGAAGGAGGCTCCCTCCGGCGGCGGGAGGGGAGGAAACAGCACCATTCCACGCCACCAGCTGTAGCGGATGGCCTTGTAACCAAGCCATACCATTCCGAGCGTTTCCGCGCGCCCATTGAGCGCATGTCTTCCTCCTTGCAGCATGCCTGCGCAGCGAACTGAGAAGATCGCTTCGCGATCCGGCAACGAGTGACATGGAGTGAGATCAGTTTCGCGCAGTTCCCTTTCGACAACGAGACACAAGCGGTCGGTTTCCCAGGAGTCCGTCCATGGCACGTTGCGTGCTTTTCGCTTGCGGAGCGCGGACGGCCAGGATTCGAGGGCGTGGAGGTTGCCATGAGTTCTTTTTCGCTTCAAGACATCTACGAGTATCGCTTGCTCAAGCTGCGGCGGCATGTCGAGCGACGCGTCCTGTCGACTCGTGACCAGCTGCGCTTGCGGGAGCTTGAAAAGCTCTTCGAAACCCCCGAGTCCTTCGGACGTGCATTGCTGCATGTCAAGCTACCTGGAATTGTCCAATCGAGCCGTGGGTTCGAAATCATTACGATTCAGGCCATCGGCGGGCACGAAATCGTCCTCGCGCCGGCCCCATCCTTGGCATGTAGCGAGATCGCGTGCGTCGCGCTCCTCGAGCCTGCCTCAGGAAGGGCGTATTCATTCTCATTTCAAGCGATATCGTCCTTCTCTCGACCCCAGGCAGGGACAGCTCTGCGTGGCGCGCTGGTTGGAATTCCGGCCATGCTTGCGCCGGATGGCGACGCAGTCGATGGCCTCGCCACGAAGCCGCTCATCCCATCCTTGCAAAGGGCCCTCGGCCGAAGGGCAAATGGGCGCCGACGCGACTCAAATCCTGATCTCATCTAGCATGGGATGGTCAAGCGACACCCCGGGAGCCATTACCAAGTCATTAGCGCAATGGACGCAGGCCACAGATGCTTCCCGCCGGGCACTCGCACACGTCGATGTTCTCGGGAAAGCCGTAGCGCAAGCCAGCATCGTTGACGCAGCGCACGCCCAAGCCGGCACACTCGGCGTCGCCGTCGCAGTCGCCTTCGCCCACGGAACAGGGGCCGCAATCGCGGCAGGTGTCCGGGTGGCCCGGAGCATGGGGGCACTCGCACATGTCCCAGTTCGCGGGAAGTCCGTATCGCGCGCCTACGTCATTCCTGCACACCGCCGGTGCCGCGCACTCCGCGTCGCTGTCGCAGTCGCCTGTTCCCATGGGGCATGGACCACAAAGCGTGCAATAGCTCGCGTCGTTCACGGGCACCGGGCACTCGCACACGTCCCAGTTCGGCGGGAGGCCATAGCGCGCGCCCACATCGTTGCGGCAGATGTAAGCGCCCACGCACTCCTCGTCGCTGTCGCAGTCGCCCTCACCCGGATCGCACGGGCCGCAAAGCGTGCAATAGGCGGCGTCGTTCTCGGGCACCTGGCAATGCGGATCGGTGCCGCCTTGGAACTCCTGCAGGTTGGTCAGGCCATCTCCGTCTGGATCTTCGCTCGCGTCGCCGTCATGGTTCGGATTGAGGTCATGCTCGCTCTCCCACGAATCCGCCATGCCGTCGGTATCTAGGTCACCGCAGTCCGTGGTGAGATACCGGATATCGTCGCCGAAGCGCAAGACTGCGCACGCCGTCCCGATCTTGGGCACGAGGGTCGCCTGCGAAATGGGCGCGAAGCCATCCTCGATCTCCCCCTCGATGTACGCTTCGAGCGCCTGGCCGAGCAGGAAACATCCTGGATGGGCGGTTACGACAAAACATGCACCGCCCACCAGGAGCTCCGTGAGCAGGCTCAAGTCCACGCTCGAGTTGATCTCGTCGAGCTCGAACCCAACACGGGTGCCGTTCGGCTCCTCGCGTGCGACCATGCGCAAGTCACCGTCCAGGGTGATGCTCGGGTTGTCACCGAATACCTCGGCCTTGAGGTAAATCCTCGTGTGGAGGGTGAACGGGTCAATGACGGTTACCTGAACGCCCTCCCGGTACGGAATCGGTGGGAATCCCCGTGGCACGTATGGCTGCGGCGCCCAGTAGGCGCGGTCGTCGAAGTGAAGCGCGTGGCCGACAATGGCCTCGAGGCGACGGCGGAATGTCTCCATCTCGAGGGGAAACACCTGCACCCCGCACGTACCAGAGGCAGGATTGCAGGTCCAGCTCGAGCGCGCGGCAATCCATTGGGGGCTCGCCCGCAGCTCGGAGTGCGGGATGGTGAGCACCGGCTGGTGGCCATCGTCCTCGTCGATCCAGCGGCAAGTTGTTGAGGTTGCGCCGAATGTGCGATCGAACACCACCCTGCCCGGATCGTTGTCGGTGCGGTTCAAGACAAGCCGAATGCGCTGCAAGCAAAGGCCATCAGTGCCGCGCTTCTCAAGCCGGACCTGCGTGATGTCTGCGAGCTCGGGCGGAAAGGCCAGCTCGTACACGACGGTGGACCCGCGCTTGAAGTCATCCTCATCGTAGTCGAGCCACGTGCTGCTTCCACTTGGCACGGTCGTGGTGGTGGTCGCCGTGGCGCCCACCCCTACCGAATTCAGGTGCACGTTGACCGCGTCGTCCGTCCCGGCATCGCTCACGTCGGCTGTCGTGATCTCGAGCTGGGCCCAGTAGACGGGGCGGGACACGCTGTCACGGGTGAAGGCACACCGCACGCCCGAGTACTTGCTCGTGCTTGCATCGTAGGTGAGGACTCGGTAGCAGTAGAGCGCATCGGGCGACAGGCCCGTGTCCGTGAAGGTGGTGGAGCCGGTGAGGGCCCCGTAGGTCGCGACCGTGGTCCATGAGCCCGTGTAGCCGAGGCGGCGTTGCAGTCCGTAGCCGGCCTCGAGGCTTGTTCGATCGATCCATGACACCTCCAGGCGGTCCGCTCGCCGTGACGAGATGCGCACATCAGGCGGCTCCAGCGTGGGGGGCTGCGGCTCGAGGCATTCCTGGCAAGATGCGAGGGGCGAGCTCGTGGTTTCGGTCGCCCCGTCGTCGAGTTCGTTTTCGGCCCCGCAAGCAATGACCGCGCCGAGCAAGGGAACGCCAAAGACGAGTGCGAGCTTCATGACGAGGCCTCCGTGTCCGGCGACCCGCCTCTGCACCGCCCGTGCCCGTGCGCAGGAAAAGCAACCCCTGGAATAGATAGGCCATGTCACGCCAGCGTCACACCGAGAGAGGTTACGGTGAGCGGTGACAGCGGTGACAGGTCGTTCCCGTCAAGCGGGGCTACTCCCCCTCGTTGTCGTCGCTTGCAGCTTTGGGGCTCCAAAAGGAACCACCCAGGGAAGAGCCAACGGCGTGCTGCAAGAAGAAGTACGACTGCTGCTACAAGGGCTAGAACTTCGCCGCCAAGTCAATCCCCACGCCCATGATGTTCGAGTCGCGGAAGACCTCGTCGAGCGGCATGGTGAAGCGGCCGGCGGCGGAGAAGTGCTTGTGGTCGTAGCGCAGGCCTAGATCCATGGCGTGAACGAACCTCTCTTCATCCTTTTCCACATCATTCAAGCGGGCCGAGGTCGAGAGCTCGCCAATCGCCGCGAGACCGGGCACGATCTCATAGCCGCCGCCGACCCCCAAGCGCATGAGGTAGTTGGACTTGTCGTCTTCCTCATCACCGGTTGGGACGTACGCCCGGAAGCCCAATTGTCCCTGAGCGAAGACCTTGCCGCTGGAAATCGCCAAGTCGCCATCCAGCCCCGCAGCCACGGTTTCGAACGCATGGCGCCCGGGATCGGTCGCAGCGCTGTACATCGCCGCCGTTCCGATGGTCATGGCATCGCGCAGGTAGTCCATGACCGCGGGGTCGGTGAGGTTGGTGACGTTCTTTGGCTTGTCGAGGCTCGTCGCCGTGAAGCCAGAAACCGAGGCGCCGACTCCCGCCTTTACCGCCAAGTCCCCAGGGCCGTCAATCGGTGCGACGTAGCGGGCCCCTAGAGTGGCATTGCCGAGAAGGGTCTTGTCTGCCTTCGCGTCCTTGTCGTTCGTATAGAACGTAATGGGCAATCGCCCGGAGATCTTGACGTTGGGGTGAACGGCGATTTCCGCCGTTACATCGGTCGAAAAGAGGTGCGATGCGCTGATCTTCTTGCCTGCGTTGTCCAAGATGTCGACCTTCCCGGCGCCAGTGCTCACGCCAACGGCACTTCCGCTAGAAAGGTCCGCTGAGCGAAACAAGCTCAGCGTTTCCGCGTGGACTGGCAGCGAGGAGAACCCGAGCACGACGGCTGGAATGCAGGCAAGCGAACGAGAGCGAGACATGGTCATATCCTCCATATTCCGCCGGCCAAGGCCGGCTCGCGCGGACACCTAAGCAGCTTGCGTGCCGACGAGGAGCGCCCTTGTTTTGTGCGCTAGGTCACGCTCCTTGCCACTCCTTGCCGCCAAGAAGCGCCAGGACGTGGCGACATTTCCACACCAAGTGGTTCACGCGTTGACAGGTGTTCACGACGGAAGAAAAGCGGAGGACGCCCTCTCGCGGAACTACGGTTCCGAGGCGGGGTAGAAGACCTCGGTCTTGATCTGTTTTTTGCGATCGACTCCGAGGTCGACGAGCCCATCCTTGAGCTCGCGCACCATGGCGCCATTTCCCACGAGGTAAAACGTGGGCCGCTCGAGCCTTGGGAGCGCGGTGAGCACGTGCTGCGTGATGCGGCCGTTTACTCCCTTCCACGTCGACTCGGGTTGCGACAGGCAGATATGGAACGCGAAACGATCGGATTCGCGGGCCAGCGTGTCGAGCCGATCCCGAAAATAGATATCCCGTTCCCTGCGCAGGCCCCAGTACAAGAGCACCCGCCCCTTCTCGAGCTCCGGCGGGCGGGAAAGCGTCTCTTCAATCATGGGGAGAGCTGCCGCAATGCCGCTCCCCGTGACCGCAAGCACCGCGTCCCCGGCATGCTCGAGCTCGCACGTGAAGAAGCCCATGGGCCCGGTGAAATGGAGAAGATCCCCCGGACGCAAGGTACGAAAGAACTCCGACCCACCGCCTCCTTGGACCAGCTTGACGACGAGCTGGAAACCATCGCTCCGCGCTGGCGACGATGCGATGGAATAAGAACGCCGTGATTCCCCGTCGGATCTGAGGCGCAACGACAGGAATTGGCCGGCCCGGAAGGACATGGCCTTTGGCTCGACCATGTCCACGTCGACGAGCAGGACGTCGGGAGCGATCTCTTCCTTGGTTCGCGCCCTTCCTACCTTTTCGGGCATGTCACTATTCTAGGCCCGCCTTAGCCGCGGCACCACAGCGAGGCTCCCTATCCGCGCGTCCGGAGGGTGTCCCGCAGCTTGGGCACCACGATGGTCACGGCGATCGGGCTCTGGCGGATGAGTCGCTCGCTGTCATACCCAAAGAAAAGGCGGTTCTGCACCGCACGGTTCTCGGCACCGAGGATGACCAGGTCGTGCCTGCCCATCGCGACCTCTTCCAAGAGCGCGCTCGAGGTCGGGTCGTAGTCGAGCCTCAAGATCGTCGGTCGCACCTCCGACGCGCGAAACACCCTCGATATCCGCTCGAGCTCCTCCTCGGCAAGAGGAGCGGTTTCGGCCTGGGGGACCGCACCCTCTTCATCCAGGTATGCCGCAGCCTGGGGGCGGTGCTCCTTGATGACGGCAAGCGTGAGCTCGGCCCCGACGACCTCGGCGTAGCGAACGGCAAACTCCACCGCGATCTTTGACACCAAGCTGCCGTCGATGGGCACGAGGAGCTTCCCATAGCGAGGGACCGGGGACTGGGCCTTCATGATGGCCACGTGGCAGGGGGCCATTTCGACCACGTCTTCCAGGACACGCCCGCCCAGCGTCGCGCCGTGCTGCGATGCCCCCATGACGATCAGGTCTACCCCCTTGCGCGCGTCCCGGGCGATGGCGCTGGCTACATCGCGGCTCGCCGTGCGTCGGATGAGCGGTGGCCTCGCGCCCACGCTGAGGTCCTTCAAGATCGAGAAATGCTGGTCCAGGCCACGGCCCGCCGGGTTGGACACGAACGGGCGCAGGAGCCGCTCCCACGCTGTCGAGACGATATCGACGTAGAGCACATCAACGGCTGTTTCGCTGCGCCGCGCGATGCCGAGCGCAAGCCCCGCGGCGCCGAGGGCGTTGGGCCCCCCGGCCGTGGGCACAAGCACGTGGACACGGGCCGGATCGAAGACCCCCTTGGATTCCTGGGCCGCGATTCGCTTCGCCTCCTCTTCGGTCATGCGCACCCGCCTCATGGTCAGCCGCAGCGCCAGCGGTGCCATGAACGAGGTAACAACCGCGACGACCACGATCATCGAGAACGCCTGCTGATTGAGGATGCCGAGGGATAGGCCGATGGATGCCACCACGAGCTCCATGGCGCCCCTCGCATTCATGGCCACCGCGATGGACATGGCCTCCCAGAAGCGCATCCCGCCCCAAAGCCCTCCCACGGTGCAGCCCACGAGCTTGCCGAGGCAGGCGACGCCGACGACGACCGCGAGCATCCAGCCACTGCCGAGCGACCAGAGGTCTACCTTGAGTCCAACGATGCCGAAGAATACCGGCGAAAGGACCGAGAACACGAAGGATTCAAGGCGGTGCACGGTGGCGTCGGAGAGCCTCGGCACCTGTCTTAGGACTGTACCGGCGACAAAGGCTCCAAACACCGCATGCACGCCGATGCGCTCCGTGGCCGCAGCACAAAGGAGCGCCACCACGACAATCGCCACCAGGTCGGCATCCGAGGTCCGGAACCGAGTCGCGGTCACGCGGATAAGGAAGCGCAAGAGCGGGTACACCACCGCGGCCGCCAAGAACAGGAAGAGCGCCAGGTATCCGAGTGTCAGCGCGAGGCTATCAAAGCGGAGGCTCCCATGCGTCGCGGCGCCGGCGATGATCGACAGAATGAGCCAGCCTGCCGTGTCGTCGACGACACCAGCCGACAGGATGACCAAGCCGATGTTCCTCTTGGTGAGGTCCAGGTCCATGAGGATCTTGGCGATCACCGGCATGGCGGAGATGGACATGGCGGTGGCGAGAAACGCGGCAAATAGGAGCCGCTGGTCTGGGTGGGCCAGGTACTGGTCGGGCATGAGGAGCCCGAGCACCAAGCCCATGCCAAAGGGCACGAGCATCCCCGTCCCCGAGGCGATCAACGCGGCTCGACCCAGGTTGCGCAACAGGCGAAGGTCAGTCTCGAGTCCAGTGAGAAGGAGAAGGAGGACCATTCCCAGCGTGCCCACGACATCCAGCAAGTGGAACTGCGTTGCGTCAGCCGGAAACACCGCGCCGTGCAGGTGCGGCAGGTAGTGGCCAAATACCGTGGGTCCGAGGACAATTCCGGCGGCGAGCTCACCGACCACCGCAGGGAGGCCCAGCCGCCTGGCCAGCTCGGCCCCCACGCGCGCCGCAGTCAGGAGCAGCGCGACCTGGATGAGCAAGAGATAGACGGCGTGACCGCCGAGGGGTGTGATGGCCATGGGTTGGTCTACAGCGACTCGAGAACCTGAATGGCTTCCCTCGCGTCCTGGTGCAAGCAGGTGTTTATGTCCTGAAGCCCCAGGAGCCCTCCTTTTCGCCCGATGGCCTTTCTCAAGGCGGGGATCGCCCGCTTGTCGCCGAGCGCGCGCAGCTTGGGGATCGCCTCGCGACGCTCCTTACAAGAAAGCCCCTGCACCAGGTCCAACGAGTGGCTTTCGACTCGATTGACCTCCTCCAACACGCCCAGGCGGGAGGCGATGCTCAAGGCCCGCTGCCGGACCTCTCTGACCTTTCCGCGAGATGCCTGCTCGATGAGGATCGGACGCGCGGTCTTGCCGACGCGGACGGCGAGGAACTCGATGGCGAGGAGCCCCACGCCGCTGGCCTTGCGATCGAGCATGCCGGCAACGTTTCGGCGCATGGTCTCGTCGAAGGCCAGGGATGGATTCAGGGCGACGGCTCGCTCGTAGGCTGTGAGGCCCTCTGTGTCGCGGCCGAGAAGTGCCCGAGAGTGCCCCAGGAAGAGGCTCGCCACGGCGTCGCGAGACCCGTCTTCCGTGAGGAGCTCGTGCTCGAGGAACCGCAGCGCACCATCAGCGTCACCTGCATGGAGCATCTTCTCCGCGCGAACGGCTCGCTCCGTCTTGGTCACCGCAATCGCCAGGACGTCCTTGACCGCGCTCCCGGCGCCAGGCGCCGCGATTTTCTGTGTCGTGCGCGGCCTGGCAAAGAGCGTGATCGTGAGGACGATGACCGCCAAGGCTGGCAGACCGAGCAGCGCGCGGCGAGACCAGCCGAGACTTGCCCGTGGAGCAAGCGCCTCGTCCAACCGAACACCCGTGGCTCTCGGCGGATTGGCCTCCTCGAACCTTAGCAAGTCGATGGCCCTGTCCACGAGCGCAATCATGTCCTCGGCAGTGCGGAGGCGCTCGTCACGCCGCTTCTTGAGCGCCATCGCCACGATCTCCTCCAGCTCCGGCGCGAAGCGGCGCCCCGTCACCTCGGCGAGGGAAGGGGGGGTTACGGCCACGTGCATCCGCAAGACCGCCATCTTGTCCGAGTTCTGAAAGGGCTTTCGTCCCGTCAGGAGCTCGAACAGGATGACCCCCATGGAATAGAGATCCGCTCGGGGGTCGACCGCTTCGCCGAGCGCTTGCTCTGGAGCCATGTAGTCGGGTGTACCGAACGCCACCCCTGCTTGCGTCAGCTGCTCGCCGCCGAGCTCGCCCGGGGCGTCGCCCATCACCTTGGCGATGCCGAAGTCGAGGATCTTGACGATGTCCCGCTCCTCGTCGGAATCGCCGGCAGTGGTCACCATGAGGTTGTCAGACTTGAGATCCCTGTGCACCACGCCGTTCCTGTGGGCGTGCGCGAGGGCTCCGAGCGCACGTCGGATGATGACGAGGGCACGTCTCGGGGCGAGCGGCCCGCTCTCGACGAGCTTGGAAAGAGGCGTACCGGTCACGAGCTCCATCACCATGAACGGCGTGCCATCGTCCAGTGCGCCAAAATCGTAGACGCTCACGATGTTTGGATGGGACAGGAGGCTGGCCACCCGGGCTTCCCGTTCGAAGCGACGAGCGATCTCGGTGACGCAGGCCATTTCTGGCAGGAGCGTCTTGACCGCGCATTTCTTGCCGGTCACGACGTGCTCGGCGACGTGGACCTCCCCCATGCCACCCTGGCCCAGCCGTTCGAGGATACGGTACCTTCCCAGGACCACCTCCCCCAGTCGAGGATCCGGCGGCTCGCCCACGCGCAGAAGGGCCGTACCGGCCAGGGGATTCGGAAGGTCTGCCATCTACGAATCCCTAGTTACCATAATCGAAGCTCGACACCAGGTGCCCGCGATAGACGATGCACAGGCCCCGCGGGAGGCCCGAGAGTACCTTGTCCTTGACCGCTTCGATGATGGAACGCATCACGTCGGGACGGACGTCGCCGTCGAAATGGAGGCGGCACGTGGACTGCGGCGCTTCCGCGGTGTCCTTGAAGACCTCGCAGTACAGGCGGGCCAGCCCAGTCCCTCCGAACGCGATCTCCCAATGGCGGACTTGGTCCGACATCTCGTAGATCGTCACGCGGTCTTCATCACCCATGTCCCCAGCGTACCCCAAGTATGGTATCCAACGAGGAGTGTCTCGCTGGTCCCAGCGCCTGCGGGTCTCATTGACCGTGACCGCAAAACTCCCGGTCATGGGGGTCTTTCCATGCCGCACGCGGAACGTCTCGGAGCAAGGGGTCTTTCTCGAAACGCCCATCACGGCTGAACCCGGGGCGCCCATCGAGGTCTCGCTCTTGGACCGCGCACGGGGAGAGGCGATTTCGGTCCTGGGTCAGGTGAAGCGATGCGTGCCGCCCAGTGCGGGCGGCGGCGCTGGACTGGCCATCCACATCCCGAACCCGCCAGCCGAGTGGCTTTCTTTCATCGACCGCGTGAGCGCGGAGATCAAGAAGGGAGCGGGTACGCAAGCGCCACAGCGCCGAATTCGCGTGCTGGTCGTGGGTGACCCGGAGCGCCAGCGTGGCGCCCTGGCGCTGTATGTGACCAGCGGCTGGAACGTGCGATTCGCCTCGGATCTCCCGGCGGCGTCTGAAGCGCTCGGCGAGTTCAAGATCGACGCCATCGTCGTCGAGCATGACCTCGATGATCCGCGGTGGCCACCCATCCTCGAAGCCGCCAAGGCCAAGCAGCCGTCTTCTGTTCGGATCGTGCGATCCCACCTGCGCGGCAAGGAGGCTCCACCCCAGGGGATGCCAGGGGACTTGGTGCACCATGTCGTGGACCAGGACGCCGGCCTAGATGCCCTCATTGCCGTCTTGGCTCGGCATTGAGCCTGCGCTTGATGCGTCAGGCGTCGAATCGCGGCTCAATACGCAGTTACGGCCAGCGGAACACCGGTCAGGCCAAGATGGCGATCCGTTGACCAACACATCCTGATCCTGCGTGCGCGCATGAGGCCCAGGCCGACTGCATCCGTCAGGGTCAAGCTCTGATCCGAGAAACGGCGAAGCAAGCCCGCCGCCGCCAGGTGCTCCTCGGGCCCCACGGGCAGGACGGAGAGTGGCATGACATCCACCATGGCGAGGAACTGCAGCGCTCGCGTGCGGTCATAGCGCCGCAAGAACCAGGCGTGCCCTTCCCCCAGCACAAGCACGGTCGTGACCAAGGCTGGCGGATCGGAGAAAAGCCGGCGAAACAGCGGATGATGGGTGTCCGAGCTGTCAGCGAACGCGATCAGCGCGGACGTATCGACGTACGCTTCAGACTTTTTGCCCATAGATCAGGTCGTCGATGTGCTGACTCGAGTTCGGGTCTCCCGAGCTCACCATCCCTGCGTAGCGCATCCACGGCTTTCGTGGGTCGGGAGGCAGCATGCCACGCAATGAGCGACGTACGAGCTCCGCCAAGGAAATCCCGAGGTGCCTCGCCTCACGCTTGGCCGCTTCATACTCTTCCTTCGTCAGCGTGATCTGCGTTCGCACCATGATAACAGGCTAGCTCTTCATGTTATCATGCGCAAGGCGCCGTCACGCGGCGGGTCATTCCTCCCCCTCGACCCCCGTGATCTCCGCACCCAAAGAAGCCATGAGCGCCCGAAACGAAGGGAACGACGTGGCGACGTTGGCGACATCGATGACACGCGACTCCCCTTCCGCGCACAGTGCGGCAACAGCCGCCGACATGGCAATCCTGTGATCCCCGGCGGAATCCACGCACGCCGCATCGAGCTTGCGATCCGGGCTCCCCGTGACAACAAGACCGTCCGGGAGCTCGTCAGCGTCCACGCCAAAGGCGCGTAGCATGCGCACGGTGGTGGCCACCCGATCCGACTCCTTGACCCGGAGCTCCGCGGCGTTGCGAACCACGGTGGTGCCTCGCGCTCGCGCCGCAAGAACGGCCAGGATGGGTATCTCGTCGATGGCTCGGACGACCAAGTCTCCGCCGAGCTCCACGCCACGGAGCTCTGGTTGTCCCGGCGGCACCACCCAGTCGGCCACGGGCTCGCCCGCCTCCTCCCGCAGGCCCACGGGCTCGGCGTGCGCCCCCATCGCCCTGAGTGCGTCCAAGAAGCCCGTGCGCGTCGGGTTGTGGCACGTCGCCTCGATCACCACGCCACCGGGCCCCGTTCCTACCGCCAAGGCCGCCGCCACGAGGAACGCCGCGGAGCTCGGATCTCCAGGCACGACGAGCCGGCGGGCAGACAGGACCCCGTTCCACCCGTCGGGCGTGACGCGTGCCACGCCTGGGCGAGGCGTTTCCACCGGGCCACCCAGATAGGCGAGCATGCGCTCCGTGTGGTCTCGCGAGGGGCCAGGTTCCCTCACAAAGGTCACGCCGCGGGCATAAAGGCCCGCGATGAGGATGGCTGACTTCACCTGCGCCGATGCCACTTTCGAGTCGTGGGTGATGCCTACCAGGCCGTCCGCCGGATCACCAAGGATCTCGAGCGGCGGGTATTCCTCCCCTGCCTTCTTTCCTGGCTGGCCACGCAATCGGCCGCCCATGCGAGAAAGGGGCTCTGTCACCCGACGCATGGGCCTTTTCGTGAGGTACTCGTCCCCCATGAGCACGCTGGGGAAACTCTGCGCCGCCATGAGACCCGCGAAGAGGCGCATCGACGTGCCCGAGTTCCCCAGGTCGAGAGGGGACGAGGGTGCCTTGAGACCACGCAGCCCCACGCCATGGACCACAACGCCGTGAGCCCCCTTCTCTTCGATGCGGACGCCCATCGCCCGGAGCGCCTGGGCCGTTCGCTGGTTGTCTTCGCCCGAAGACAGGCCGACGATCTCGCACGCCCCATTGCATAGAGCGCCGAAGAGGAGCGCCCGATGGCCGATCGACTTGTCGCCAGGCACGCGCGCGCGCCCGGTCAAGACACCTCGCGAAGGGACGACGCGCCAATCCATTTACCTAAGCTCCTTGGCCAGCGCGGAGGCGAGCGCCGAGAAGCGCCGCGGAGGGAGCACCCAGGCGACGCGCACGCCGCGTCCCTTGCGCTCGGCGGACAGCCGCGCGAGGGGTGGAAACCGCTTGGACCACGAATCGCGGGCCCCTAGCACCATGGTGACCGCACGGTCCGCCCCGACGGAGTCATCGGACGCGAGGAGCGCCACCGCGGCAAGGTCGTCGGCGACGTCCACCCACGCCGAGATGTCTCGTGGCGCCTCATCGATGCCGAGCTGCCCGGCCGTCGCGATTCGGGCTTCCTTGGAAAGACGCGCGGTCAAGCGCACCGACGCACCTTCGGCGCGCGCGGGCATGGCCAGGTCGCGGATCCGCAGGAACTCCTGATCATCGGCCATGGTGCTTCCCCTGCCCTCCCCTTGGACGCGCGCGAAAACCTCTTGCCTCAAGGGCTCTGGCCCAAAGACCACCTCGTGCCTTCCCACCGCGGTTGCGTCAACCTCGGCCGCAGCGACAGCCCCAGCGTCCATGCGCTCGCCGCCGAGCAGGAACATCGCTCGTGCTCCTAGCGATCCCACTTGGTACGCAGCGACCACGAGGACGTCCGCGTCCCGAACCGGGTTGAACGTCAAGCCACCCGGCACCCGCACGTCTCCACGCGTGGCGAGCGCCGAGATCAGCGGACTCACCACCGGGTTCTCGCGCAAGCGACGGATGTCCGCCTCGAGCACGACATCTGCGCCCATGGGGACGTGGGCGAGCAAGGGCGTGGCGGCGGTGAGCGCTCGTTCCGTCAAGGACACCGCCTGATTGGAGGATGTTGAGGGAGGCGGCGCTGTTCCTCGTCCGCATGCAGGTGCAGCGAGCGCTAGGAGAAGCAGGATGGCCCTCATGCGCCGAGGATCCTCTCGCGCGCGTGCTTGCCCTCGGCCAGGAGCTGCTCCAGCTTGTCCGCGTCCCCAGCTGCAATCGCGTCGCCAAGGGCGGTGATCCGATGGACGAGCCGATCGATGAGCGGGAGCAGCGCAGCGCGGTTCTCGAGAAAAATGTCCACCCACGTCGCGGGGCGCGTCGACGCCACGCGCGTGGTATCGGTGAATCCACTGCCGCCCATTCCGCAGAGGTCGCCGACTCCGCGCTCGTACAGGGCACCGACGAGACCATAGGCGGCCACGTGCGGCAGGTGCGACAGCGCGGCCATGATCTGGTCGTGAAGGTCGGCGGGGATGTGTCGGATGCTCGCACCCACGGCCTCCCACGTGGCCTCGACGAGCGCGAGCGCGTCCTTGTCTGTCCGCGACGTGGGGGTGACGAACACGAGGCGCCCGGCGAACAGCTTCGGGTCAGCGGCCATGGGGCCCGAGCGCTCGGTGCCAGCCAGCGGGTGCGCGCCGACAAAGCGCGCCTGTTCCCCCAAGATGGCCTCGCACGCCGTTACGATCCCTTGCTTGGTAGAACCCACGTCGGTCACCACCGCTCCCTTTTTCAGGAACGGAGCAACCCGGGCCACTGCATGGGCAATCCCGCGCAACGGAACCGCCAGGACAACGAGATCTGCCTGAGCGACTGCAGTCCCCTCAGTGTCCGCGATCTCGTCGCAAAATGACGAGAGCGCCTCGGCATCCCACGCCGGATCAAACCCGACGACGCGGCCCACGGCTCCGGCTGCGCGCACGGCTTTGGCGAGAGAGCCGCCAATGTGCCCACAACCGATGAGCCCGAGCGTGCCCGCGAGCTTCAACCCAGGACCTCTCCCATGGCCTTGATGGCTCGCGCGTTCTCCAAGGCCGTGCCCACGGAGACGCGCACGTGTTCATTGAGCCCAGCGGGCCGAAGCGGGCGGACGATGACCCCCTTGCGAAGGAGCGCTTGATACACCGGCTGCGCGTCCCGCCCCACGTCCACGAGGACGAAGTTCGCGGCGCTCGGATACACCCTTTGCCCCAGCGCGGAGAACCCTGCCGTGAGCTGGGAGATGCCATCCAGGGTGGCGCGACGCGAGCGTTCGACGTGTTCAAGGTCGTCGAGCGCTGCCCGGGCCGCGTCCTGCGCGACCGACGAGACATTGAAAGGAAGCCGCACGCGGTTCAGGTAGCTCACCACTCGAGGATGCGAAATGCCATAGCCCACCCGCAGCCCCGCGAGCCCATGGATCTTGGAAAACGTGCGCAGGGTCACGAGCAGCGGACGTTCCTTGGACCGATACTTCTCGGCGACCGGGTAATCCGCGCGTGCCAAAGCATACTCGTGGTACGCCTCGTCGACGACGAGGAGCACGTGGGGCGGGACTTTCTCGAGGAGCTTCTCGAAGTCCGACCGCGGCACGTAGGATCCGGTCGGGTTGTTAGGGTTGGGAAGGAAGATGAGCTTCGTGCGCGGGGTGATGCCGGCCACGAGCGCGTCCACATCGCAGGCGAGCTCGGCGGTCGCGTCGGATTCGACGAGCGTGACCCCCGCGGCCATGCAAGAAATCTTGTACATGAAGAACGCGTGGCGGTGGGTGAGGACGTCGTCCCTGCCAGGCGCACAGAAGGTCCTCACCAGGAGGTCGATGAGGTCGTTCGATCCGGCACCAAGCATGATCTCGTCCTCGGTCACGCCCAGGCGCTCCGAAAGCGCGCGGCGCAGGCGGAATCCGCCTCCATCGGGATAGAAGTGGACCCCATCCAGTGCTCCGCGCAGGGCCAAGAGCCCCTTGGGGGATGGACCGAGCGGGTTCTCGTTCGATGCCAGCTTGATGGCCCCCGTGATGCCTAGCTCCCGCTCGACCTCGTCGACGGGCTTGCCGGGAATGTACGGCGAGATGGCTTCGACATGCGGAGGGACCATGCCTGCGAAGATGTCCTTCATAGCTTTTCTGCCTTCGGGTACGAGCCGAGCACCTTGAGCGATTCACATGCGCCGGAAAGCCCGGCGATGGCTTGCGCGAGGGGCTGGTCCGACTGGTGGCCATCCACGTCGACGAAGAAGACGTACTCCCAGGGCTTCCGGCGAGAAGGCCGGCTCTCGATCTTGGTCATGTTGATGCCAGCCTCGGCAAAAGGTCCAAGCACCCGGTAAAGAATCCCGGGCTCGTCGCGGAGGGCCAAGAGGAGCGACGTCTTGTCCGCGCCAGTTCGATCGGCCTGCTTCTTTCCGATAACCAGGAAGCGCGTCACGTTGAGGGCCAGGTCCTCGATCTTGCGGCGGAGTACCAATAGATCGTAGACGCGTGCCGCCATTTCCGAGGCGATCGCAGCCCCGCGGCTGTCGTCCCGCGCGAGACGCGCGGCTTCGGCGGTGGAGGCAGCCTCGACAACAGTAACGCCGGGCAAGTTCGCGGCCAGCCAGCGACGGCACTGGGCAAGAGCCTGAGGGTGCGAGTACACCCGCTCGATCTGCCCCGATTCGAGCCCTGGCTTGCAGAGCAGGCACTGGGTGACCTCGAGGAGGATTTCGGCCGAGATATTGGCTTCGGTCTCCATGAAGGTGTCGAGGGTGTGGTTCACCACGCCTTCGGTCGAGTTCTCGATGGGGACCACGCCAAAGTCGGCGCTCCCGCGCTCCACTTCCTCGAACACCCCGGCAATTGTTCCCACGGGAATCGTGCGCGCCGAGAGCCCGAACTGGCGCTTGACTGCCATGTGCGTAAACGTAGCTTCGGGGCCAAGGTAGGCCACCTGCACCCGCTTCTCCAGGGAGAGGCAAGCGCTGAAGATCTCCTGGAAGACCGGCCGGAGCGCCTCGGAAGGGAACGGGCCGGAGTTACGGGCCGTGAGCCTCTCGATGATCTCCCGCTCGCGTGACGGCACGTAGAACGGGATATCGAGGCGTTCCTTCAGGGTGGCGACCTGGGCCACGAGCTTGGCGCGCTCGTTCAAAAGGCGCAGGATCTCCTCGTCGAGGGCGTCGATTTGTGCCCGGAGCGTAACCAGTTCCATGGCCGCGAGACTTTACACCAGAATGATGCTAATGCATGGCCGGATGCACCCGCGTAAGCTAGCCAGGCGAGTTCCCCAGATCGTGGTCCTCATCTTGGTCCTTCTCCTCCCCGTGCTCGCGCACGCAGCCCCTTCTGAGTTTGATGCCTTGCGGGAGAAAGGGTGGCACTGGGCGTTCCTGGGCGTGTTCGCCGCGGGACTCCTGACTTCGCTCACGCCCTGCGTGTATCCCATGATCCCCATTGTCGTCGGCATCTTCGGCGCCCGCGACGCGCAGGCTGGACGTGCTCGCGCGTTTCTCCTCGCCACCCTGTACGTCTTCGGCATGGGCGTCATGTATTCGGCGCTGGGCGTCGGCGTCGCGGTAACGGGCAAGGCGTTTGGAGCCGTCCTGTCGAACCCCTGGGTAATCGTGCCCCTGGTCCTCTTCTATGTCGTCCTGGCTGCGTCGATGCTCGGCGCGTTCGAGCTGAACCTGCCGCCGGCGCTGCAGGCCAAGCTGTCTGGGGTGGGCGGAAAAGGCGCGTCCGGGGCGTTCGCCATGGGTCTCGTCGGGGGGCTCACGGCGGCCCCGTGCACTGGGCCGATGCTGGCAGGAATTCTGGCGTTCGTGGCCACGACGCGCAACGCGCCCATCGGTTTTTCGCTTCTTTTCACATACGCCTTGGGCATGGGCGTGCTGTTTTGGGTCTTGGCGGTCTCCGCGGTCTCTCTCCCCAAGAGCGGTCAATGGATGGAGAGCGTCAAGTCAGTCGCTGCCGTGGCGCTTCTAGGCATGGGCTGGTACTTTCTTCGCCCCGTGTGGCCGCAGGTGGCACGCGTCACGAGCACGCACTGGTGGTTCTTGGTTGGTGCGACATTCGTCGCCACCACGGGCGTGGCCATGGGTGGCGTGCACTTGTCGTTTCACGACGCGTTCCCGCGCAAGGTCCGCAAGGGCATTGGGGTCGTCCTTTGCGTGGCAGGTCTCGTCGGCATCATCAATTACGCGCTCACGCCGAAGAATGCTCTAGCGTGGCGGCATGATGAGGAGAAAGCGCTCGCCGATGCCAGGGCACAGGGTCGCCCGGTGCTCATCGATTTCGGCGCCGAGTGGTGTGCGCCCTGCAAGGTCTACGAGACCAAGGTCTTCTCGGACCCCACCGTCTACCAGGAGATCACGGGCCGGTTCGTGCCGCTCAAGTTCGATCTCACCGATGCCGACGACAACGCCCTAGAGGCGCAGAAAAGATGGCAGGCAGAGGTCTTGCCCACGGTGATCCTCCTCGACAGCACGGGGCGAGAGATCAGGCGCTTCGGCGAGCCAATTCCGCAGGCAGACGACTTCCTCACCGCACTTCGTGCGGTCGAGTAGGGAGGCCTCCTTACCGCACGTCGATGTGGGCTCGCAGGTGCAGCATCGGCGCAACGCTGATGGACTGGTAGTGCTCGTCGACGTTCTCCACCAGCGAGTCGTTCTTGATCAGGTATCCGTACGTAATTGGAACAGCAAGACCCATGGATAAGAGCTTGGTGAGCTTGAACTCCACCCCCAGCGAGAGCTGAGCGAGGAAGCCCTTGTCGCTCACCTGGTCGTTGTCGAGCGGCAGGTCCACTTGACGGGGCGTTCCAACGCCCATCCCGACCGCCATGCCCACCTCGGCAAAGTGGCGCGGCTGTGCCCCAGGAGCCGGGTCACCGAGTGAAAAAGCCGTGTCCATCCCCAGCATGAACTGCGTCCACGTCCCCGCGACGCCGTCGCCGTCCAGGTACTGATTGTGCTCGATCCAACCGTCGACGAAAAAGACCTCGCCACCCATGAGAAACCCATAGGCGCCACCGGCCGTGTGGGCGAAAAACGACGGATCGGGATCCTTGACCTCGATCCCGCCGCCCAAGCCAGCCCCGCCTTGGACTTGCCCGTACAGCTCGAAAATCCCCGCCCAGGCAGGCTGGGTCGATAGGAGCATGGTGGCTGCAACGCCAGCAGTTTTCCACATTCCTCACATCCTAGTTGATTGTGACCAAGTCCGCGCCATCCTTGCCGCAGAAGGTCGCGGCGAGGTCGTAGCGGAGCCCACACTGGGGGCAGATCTTGGCAATGACTCCCGTCAGCGCC
>JACQUZ010000073.1 GCA_016210055.1 Deltaproteobacteria bacterium
CCCCCGGCGGCCATGCCGGCGCTCTCGACACACACGCCCAACCGACGCCATCACGCCACCGGGCACGCCCATCTCACCCGACCGGGCGCGACCGATCGGCTCGCCAGGAGACGTGACGCTGTTGTGCTAGAACGCACTCTCCGCTCTCGGAGATGTTGGCGAACGCGTAATTGACATGGGTAAGCCTCGCCGCCGGGATGTTCGTCACGTGATAGTCCCGACCGTAGACACCCCAGGCGGCAAAGTAGCCGATAATCCGTCGGGAGGAGGTTCCTGGATCGCCCGTTCCCGCGTCGGCCCCTGGATTGGGAACCGATGCGTCGACTTGGGCGCGAGGACCGGTATCTCTGCCCAAGCCGCCATCGGCGTGAGTGTCGGCCGAGCCATCGGATCCGCAGCCTAAACTGGTGCCCAAAACGATCCCTACGAGAGCGGTCAGGAGAGAGCCCCAAAGCTCGCGCCAGAGCTCGTGTAAGAGACCGTTCGACCAAAGGGCCGCTCCCGTTGAGCTCTTGCGGCCATTCGAAATATCCATCGTGTCCTCCTCTTGCGACGGCCGATTACGCAGCGCGTCGCACTGCGTTCTGCCGCCTGCCGTGTACGCCTAAGAAGAATCGAGAGGAGCCCGCGTCGATCCGGGTCAAATCGGTCAAATCGGGATTCATTGACAACTAACCCACCTTTCACGCTAAAATCGGCCCGGCGCTCGTTCCATGAAATGGCTCAAAGCCGCCCCAGGGGGAGCCAAATCCTGACCCGTCTCATGGAGGGTAGCGGTCCTGTCTTTGCCCCACCCCTGGCAACAAAGAATTGGCAAGGCGTGTGAAAGGAGCAACCGCATGTTGAAATGGCTTATCGGGCTGTGTGGCGCAGGGTTCATGCTCACTCCTTCTTCCCTGTTGGCCCAGGATTCCCCCCCTGAAACCACGACCGAAGAACCAACGGAGCCTTCGGCACAGGGCTCAAGCGTAGACGCTTCAGGGAGCCCGACCGAGAACTCGACGTCGAACATCACCTCGAGCGCAGGCAGTACTCCCCGTGGTCTCCCGACGGTTTCCATTAATATAGAGGATGTCAGCCTCGAGGGCCTGCTCAAGAGCGTCGTGGCGTCGGCGACCAAGATTGGTCAGAGCGTCTCGCAAGCGCCCAGCATCGTGACCGTGGTCCTCAGGGACCAAGTCCGCGACTACGGTTGGATCTCGATCAATGACGTGCTGTTCAAGCAGCCGGGATTCGTGCCAGCCCAGGACTACGAGCGGCCCACAGTGGCGGGGCGCGGCAACTTCGAGGGCTGGAACAACAACCACATCTTGCTCCTGATTGACGGCGTTCCGTTTAACGACAACCTCTACGGCAGCGCATATACGTGGGAGATCACGCCCCTCATCCTTGCTCACAAGATAGAGATGATTCGCGGCCCGGGGTCGGCGCTCTATGGATCGAGCGCGATGAACGGCGTCGTGGCGATCGAGACACCCAAGGCCAAGCCGAACTCCCCACCCGCCGAACTACAGGTACGCGTCGGCAATGGGGGTACCCAGATCTACGACGCGCTCGTGGCTCAGGCATTCAAGCCCGCCTCGATCGTCATGGCAGGGAGCTTTTACTCGACGGACGGCAACAACTACCTGAGCGCGGACGATTCATGGCGCACGGAAACCGGCAGCACGAAGCTCGCGCGCAACCGTACCCGTGACGAGAGGATGAGCCATTACTTCTTCGGCAAGGTTGACGCAGGCGGAGCGTTAAGAGGCCTTTCCCTGCAGCTCCACAACCAGTACTGGAAGTTCGAGACCGGCCATGGCTGGCTCTTTGCAATTCCTGACACGCCGGAGGACATGCGGGAATCGCGGCAGATGGTCGCGCTCTCCTACCGTCCAGTGAGCTCTGGCAATTACAGCCAAGAATACGTGGCGCGCTTCCAGCGCCACCATATCGATTGGAACATGAAGTATTGGCCTAACTTTGAGACGAATCCCAATGGATACCGAGAGTACTTGCGCACGAACGGCAACGACATCTTCCTACGGGCGCAGCTGTCACGGACGCTCCCGGACGATGCGAACGTGCTCACGGGCGTCGAATACACCGGCTTCTTCTATCTCGGCGATGAAGAGCACACCACCAACTTTGACCTGAGCGACTATGAGACCGAGCCCTTTTACGAGCCGGTGGCCGCTGGCACCAAGCTCGGGTCATGGTTCGCTCCTGTCGAGGACCGCCTGGTGAACAACGTCGGTGTCTATGCGCAGCTCCTCTCGGGAAGCCTGCTCCATCAAAAGCTGTCTATCACTGCCGGCGCCCGATACGACATCCAGTGGTTCGATTACAAGCGTCCGGACGGCACGGTCGATGCCTTTACGTTTAGGAAGTTCAGCCCGCGCCTTGGCTTGGTGGCGTTCCCGACGGAAACCCTTAGCGTCAAGTTGCTTGGGGGACGAGCATTTCGCGCGCCCTCACCGACAGAGATGTTCGGGTCCAACACGTGGACCCTCGCGACCAATATCGACAAGCTTACTCCTGAGACCGTTGACACGATCGATTTCGCCGTCGACTGGAAGGTCAGCGATTCCCTCTCATTCCGGCCGAACGTGTTCTGGAAGCACTTCCAGAACCAGATCGCCTACAGTTTTGATTCGGGCGCCAACGCCAGCGTGAACGTGTATTCCCAAAAGACCGTGGGCGTTGAGACCGAGGTCCTCTGGGAGAAGGAGATGAGTGATATCGGGCGCCTGGGTGGCTTCGTCAATTTTTCTTTCGCCAAGTTCCTCGACGAGACGATTAAGAACGACAAGACAATCGCCGAATCGGACGATCTAACTTGGGGCCCGGCCTATTACGGGAACCTGGGGATGAATTACAAGCTCGGAAAGCTCGGCGCCACTGTTCAGGCTCACTATCAGGGAAAGGTCAAGCGCCGCGCGACTGACCTCTCGCCTAACGAGGTAAACGCCTACATCTCCAGCAAGCGCGACCTCCAGTACGAGTCCTATCGGGACCAGGACGTGGCACAGTGGGTTTCGCTCAACGCGCGGGTAGCCTATCGCGTGCTTCCATTCATGCGCCTAGGGTGCCAAGGAACGAACTTGCTCAATAGCAAGGGGAAGACGATCAAGAACAACTACTACCCCTTCGATTACCAAATCGAGCCCTTGCGAGTCATGGGCACCCTCGAGCTCGATTGGCGGTAACCCACCCCACCGTGCACGATTCCCCCCTCTCCTAAGCCACCACGAGCTTCCGGGCTTCCTCGGCTGCCATCCCCTTCCACTGAGGCATGGCGGCGGTCGCGCCCATCGCAGCCAGGTACGATGCGTCGAGCTCGCCCAGTCCCGCGTCGCTGGGATCCGGGAGGTGGGAATGGGCCAGGCCGTTCGCTATGTACAACGCCGCCAGCACGTCGAACTCGCGCTGTGGCACCTGGGAAGGAAAGTGGTGGCACCAAACCGCTTCGACAATCGGATACGGGAGCCCCCACAAGCCGAGAAGTGCCGCTCCGACTTCCGCATGCGTGACCCCGAGCATCTCTCTTTCGACTTCGGCAAGGCATCCGATGCGGCTACGCGCCGTCGTGAGCACTGATGAGTACTCCGCGGGCAGGCGAGTTGCGAGGACCAGCTTGCCGATCTCATGGAGCATGCCGGCGATGAAGGCGTCGTCTGCAATGCGTGCTGGGCTCACTCTTCGGGCGATCCTTGCGGTAAGGAGCGCGTGCGCCTGCTCATGCTCGAGTGAATAGCCGGAAGGAAGGTGGTTGGCACCAGAGGGGTAGAACACCTCCGCGCAGAGCGTGAGCTCCGAGATCGTCTTAATGCCCAAGTAGGACACCGCATGCTCGATAGATGTAATGCGCCGCCCAAGGCCAAAGAACGCCGAATTGACGACTTGCAGGAGCTTCGCGCACATCGCCACGTCCTTTTCGATCACCCGAGCGATCGTGGGCACGGAGGCCTTCGGGCTCGAGAGGACCTCCACGAGCTCGAAATACAGGCGTGGCGCTGATGGAAGGCCGACTACACCGCCAACGACCTTGGTGATTTGCGGACAAGCCAAGAGCTCCTGGACCTTGAGTGCCCGCTCGATCGTATTGACGAGAACCTCCGAGTTGCAGGGCTTGGACAGGAATTGGTGCGCCACGCGCACTGCTTGCAATCGGCTCGTGCGCTCCTGGTGCCCTGAAAGGACAATGCGCGCCGTGTTCGGATAGGATCTCCTCACGCGGTCGAGAAGCTCGATGCCATCGATTTCTGGCATGCGCACGTCCGAGATCACCACCTGGACCGGACGCTCTTGAAGGATCCCAAGTGCCTCCCTCGACCCAGCGGCCGTCACGGTTTCCCAAGAATGGCGGTAGGGGCGCAGCAGGTTCTCGATTGCCTGCAACACAAGGGGCTCATCGTCGACAAAGAGAATGCGCTTCATGCGTCACCGACTAGGCGTGTTCCTTCCAAATCGGCCGTTACACCCCCACCGGCATCCGCCGCCAGGCCTTGATCTACGATGCGTTGTTCGCACCGCTCATCTGTTGCCGGAAGAACCGTCTTCTCGCGAACGGCACGCACAACCGCAGAGGCCCGCTCAATCCCCTTCAGGGAGCGCTCGCACGCGCTTGGGATCTCCTTCTCCAGGTAACCGAGGTCTGCTTGCTCCTCGGAGCGCCGGATTCCCTCGAGCAGATCCCTGTCGAGTTGGCCGCTCTCGCCAAGTCGACCCAGCACGACGTTGTAGGATACCACCAGCTTGCGCAGGTCCTGAAACGCCCCTTTCAAGAACTCAATGCTCGCCTCGGCGACCTGCATGGGAGTATTGAGCTCGTGGGCAATCCCCGTCGCCAGCTGATTCATGGCTTCCAGGCGGCGTTGATTCTGCTCCTCGGCTTGCTCCCGGTCCCGGACCGTCGCATCGCGCAAGACGTAAGCCCACCCCCACGGACGCCCTCGCTGCGCAACTGTGCTTCCCGAGACCTCGACCCACGTGTACCTGCCATCAAGTCGGCAGAACTCGCGCCTTTCGCTCGCGGTCACGGGTAACGGCCGTTCCGCACACCAGCATGGGGAGAGATCCGAGAACGGTCGTCCGATGAGCTCTGCTGGCGTCGAGGCGAGGAGGCGCGCCGCGGCCAGATTCACGGCCAGAATCGACCCCGAAAGATCGACGACAACGACCGCGACAGGAAGCCTACCGAGAAGCTCCGCAAGAAATGTCGGCTCCTCGAACGGCTCACGATCGACTGCATGGAAGGATCGGTTCTCGTGCCCAAGACGATCAAGGGGCAACAGCTTGGTATCCGGATCCTTCTCAAGCATTGCGGGCCACTCCGAGCCGTCAACATGCAAGCTACTCGCGCCTTCAACCAACGACGATCATCATGGAACCGGCATCCCGGTTCCCGAGCAGGCGGTCAGCGAACAAGCGAGCATTAGGATCCCCAACGCAATCTTGATTAAGACTCGCGCTGGCCGCGCGAGGTATTCCCGTCCGTGGAGCTTCCGACCATGCATCTCTTCTCGCCACTTCCACTCGCCCGGTAGTGCACTCCGTCCCCTGAATCGGGGCTGCCCCTTGAGTGCCTTGTAAAGCAGGACGGCGGCTCTCGATGATAGAGCGTGGCGCGCGGGGTGGTGCTCGACTTGTCGATGCATTCTCCTCCACCTCAAGTGCAGGTCCTGGTATCGCCGTGCTGTCGGCGACATTTTCAGTGCAAGCGGCCCAGGACAACCAATCGCCGTCAGCCGGCTACACGGTGCGTGGTGGCCACGCTGCCGTCCACGTTATTAGGCTCGCGAAATCAGGCCTTGGTGTCAAGATAATGAGTCCTTTGGACCATTTTCTTTTTAATGACTCGACGCATTAGCTCCTGCTCCTCCTTCGACCTGCCGAAGACGATCTTCATCATGTAGGCACCAGGCTTACCCAGGACAAGCCCCCTCCCCGGAATGGGGAGGCTTCCTTTGCATCCCGGATGTCGTCGCGGGACGGGGAGCCGGCTACTGACAGGAGCGGCTGTACCAATCACACCACCTACCTGAAGCGCAGTCCTGAGAGTCGGAGCAGGCGGGCCCGGTTCGGCAGGTACGAGAGGCGTCGCAGAATTGGTTCGACGAGCAACTGCACGGCGTGGTCCAGGCGAGGCAGAATGGGTAGTCATTCCCAGCGTACATCTGGCAGGTCGTCCCCGCCTTGCAGTCGCCGTTGTCCACGCAGGGATCCACGCAGATGCTCTGGTAGCACATGCCGCTCGCGCACTCATTCCACTGTCCGCACGTGGCCCCGTCGGGCTTGGTCTCCACTCGGGAGCAGAAGCGGCTGTACCCATTCGACGCGCAGGTACTTCCCGCCGGGCACTCGCTGTCGCGCTGGCACCGCTTGGCAAGGCAGGTGCCGTTGGACGTCTCACAGACCTCGCCCAGCCTGCAATCGGCATGGGACAGGCAGCTCGGGCCGCAGATCGCTTGATTGCTGCACGTGCAGGCCTGCTTGTTGTTGTCGCAGGCATACTCCGACCCCGCCGTCGAGTCGCACGTCGACATGAAGTTGCAGGTCACGGGGCGGAAGCATTCCTTGGTATAGCCATCGCTGCGGCAGCGATCTGCGCGGTTGCGGCAATGGCAGTCTGGCTTCTTGCAGGCCGCGTTCGAGGTCACGGGCGTGCTGGTCCACGTGTCCAGGAGGATGCACTCGGTGTCCGCCGAGCAGTCGAGCGACGACTTGCACGACTTCAGGCAGGACACGTAATCACAAACCTCATCGGTTGCGCAGTTGCTGTAATTGGAGAAGCACTGCCTGCCGCTGCGGCACTGGCCGTTGTAGCACCACTCGCCAGCACCACATCCGCTTGGACAGCTACCCTGCGTCGCCGTCGAGGTACAGCTCGCGATGTCGTAGTAGCCGCTCGCTCCGTACGTGCAAGCCTCGCCACTCCCGCAGTCGGACGTGGTGGTGCACCGGTTCACGCACCTGTTGTTGATGCAGCTCCCCGAGGCGCACTCCCCGTGGTGCGAGCACTCCGAGGCATCCGCCTTGCTGCCCGGGACGCGACAGACCATCGTGTAGAAGTCGTCCCTGCTGGTTCCGCACGTGAGCCCCTGCGGGCAATCCGCGTCGCTGGCGCAGCGGGTCTGCTTGCATCCGCCATTGTCACACTGGTACCCATCGGGGCACTCTGCATGCGACGTGCACGTGGGACCGCAGGTTTCCAGGTTGTTGAAGCAGCCGCACGCCTGGCCTGGAAGATCGGCCACCGGGTAGCGCGTCCCGATGCAGTTGTACGTGGCTTTCGGGTCCCAAGGGCACCCGTTGCAGTCGCTACCTGTGAAACACTGCTTGGCGGTGCGCCAGCCGATGTCCTCTGCCCGCTCCTTCGTGCTCATGCACCAGGCGTTCGGATCATGACAGCCGCACTCAGGTGCCGAGCAGACGCGGAAGCGGGTGGACCAGAAGTCGTTGGGGTTCGAGCTCACCGCCACGCACTCGAGGCCGGCGGCGCAGTCCTTGGTGCTCTTGCACTGGTTGAAGCATTGTCCACCGACGCACCGCCCGGCGCCGCAGGTGCTGTCGTCCCTGCACGGCTTGGCCGTGAAGCATGTCGTGCCTTCACAGACCTGGTCGCCCGAGCATCCGCACCCATTGGCCAAGCACACGTGCGGCCGATCACCGCCGAGGCCAGTACAGGATTGGCCTTGGGCGCACTGCTCGGTCTTTTGGCACAGGGCACGGCACAGGTTGTTCACGCAGGCCTTGCCCGTGCCGCAGTCCTCGTCGCGGTTGCAGATCGGGCCTTGGCCGCATTCGCCGCCCAGGTTGCACGCGTCGGCACCGCTGCACCCGCACGTTGCGGCCTGGCATGCGCCCACAGCGACCTTGTCAAGGACCTTGGTCGCGCGGCACTCCTCGCCAGAGCCGCATTCCTGCGTGGCGGAGCAGCGCTTGCGGCAAGTTCCTTCGGAGCAGAATCCCGACGCGCATTCCGAGTGGGTCTTGCACTGCTGGCCAGCAGCTTGTGGCCCGGGTGTGACGCAACGAGGCCCAGTAGCTTCTTGGCCGTCGATGAGGCCGCACGCGCGCGGGCTGTCGCAATCCGTGTCGGCAACGCAGCGCGAAAGAGGTCGGCACAACCCTGCGTGGCAGCCCACTGCGGGATCCCCGCAGTCTGTGTCGCGCGAGCAGGTCTTCTTGCATGTGTCATCGTTGCAGACGCAGACCTGATAACCCTCGTTGCTCCACTGGCAGGATTCGTGGGCCAGGCACTGAATCATCCCGATCTGGTTGGGCTCGCACCGCACGCCCTTGGTGCAGCCCCCATCCGCCGCCGTCGAGTCTGAGTTCATCGCGTACTCGTCGGGTGCGCAGGAGTACTTGCTGACGGTGACGCACGTGCGCGACTTCTCACCACCCATGCCATCGCGACTGGTGGCGCACAGCATGCCCTGCGGACAGTCCGCAGTGAACGTGCAGGGCTGGATACAGACCTTGCGCCCGTCACGCCAGTTCCACACGCAACCGCCGCTCGCGCATTCACTCGATCGCTCGCAGTACGCGCCCACGACGCGCGTTCCGGGGATCACGCACACTCGCCGCCAACTCTCATCCACGCCGCAGACCTCGCCAGGATCGCACTCGGCGTCGCTCTGGCACGTGGCGAAGATGCATTGGCCGGTGGCAACATCGCACTTGTAGTTGTCCTGGCAATCCCCATCGTAGACGCAGCGCGAGCCACAGTAGTCGGTCACCTTGCACTGGCAGCGCGGCGTGCCGTCGAAAGGATTGTTGTTGCAAGAATAGTGTTCCTTGTCGGCACAGATCCCCAGCGTGTTGCAGTTCTCCCAGTTCCAGCACTCGCCCAGCTGATCAGGGCTCCAGCTCATGCACACGTCTCCCCGTTGCGGACAATGGCATCGTGCCGGCCTGCAGGTAAGGAGCGGCTTGCCGCTCGAGGTACCGGCCGGGCTTCCCCAGCCACCGGTGCACTCCTCGCCGTCGGGGCATTCCGTTGATGCGCTGCAAGTGACCATGCAGGCACCCGCCACGCACACTTGCCCAGTGGGACAGCTGTTCGGCTGCCACTCCTCGCATGGCGTTCCGGTCATGCATTGCCCAATGGCCGGGTTGCACCAGCTCTCCGCGCTGCAGCCGGGCGACTCTCCAGTCGGCGACTTGCACCAATTCTCGCTCACGCTCGCGCAGAAGAGGCTGGAGTCCCTGTATCCCCTGACGCAAATCTCCCCTTCGCGACAATCGCCGGTGACGTGGCAGCTCGCCCTGCAGGTGCCCGCTTGGCATGATTGCCCGTCGGGACAGCTGTTCGCCTCCCACTCGGCGCAAGGCGTCCCGGTCATGCATTGCCCGTTAAAGGCATTGCACCACTTGTCGGCCGAGCATCCGAACTCCCTGCCCTCTTCCCTGCAATACACCGCGGCGCCGCCCTCATGCAGGTTCGTGCAGAACAGCCTCGCCCCTTTGGTGGCGTCGTTCATGCACACTTCGTCTGCGGCGCAGTCGCCACTCACCGTGCACGGGTCCTTGCAACGACCGCCCCAGCACGCGCCGCCGTTCGGGCAGTCGCTGTCGATCGCACAGGTCACTCCTGCCTCGCAGCGACCGAACAGGCACATCTCGTCGGGGCCGCATCCGCACGACCCGATGTCGCAGTACCCGACCCATTCCCCGCCGATGCACTCCTTGCCCGACGGGCAGTCCGCCGTCTTGCCGCAGGACTGAGCGCAGGTTCCCGCCCGGCAATAGGCCGTATCGCATTCGGACGAAGACACGCAGGAGGCTCCAGCCGGATTGGAGCCGCGATCCACGCAGGCGCGGCCGGCCTCGGTCACGCCGCAGACCTTGCCTAGTGGACACGAGGACTCATTGAGGCAACGGTGAATGGCGCAATGGCCATTGGCGCAGACGAAACCGGCTGGGCACTGATCGTCGCCGGCGCAGGTTGGACCGCAAGTGGCAAGGTCGTAGCAGATGCACTGGCCGGAGCCGCCTGGCATGGTGCCCTGGTCCTTGCATAACGGGTCGTCGGCGGGACACGTGGAGGTGGGATCGGACCCAGGAGGCGGCGGCGGTGGAACTCCGGCGTCGACGCCTGTACTGCCTCCAGTTGCCGAATCGGTCGTCCTCGAGCCATCTGGGGAAGCGCCGAAGGTGCCGTCCACGTTTCCGCAATAGAACCCGGTCGGACACTGGTGTTGCGGATCGCACGCCATGGGCATGCACTCCCCAAAGGACTGGGTGTTCGTCGGATTGGAGAGCCTGCAATCGAACCCTGGATCGCAAGCGACGCCGGTAATGCCACCACAGAACCGCTTGAAGGGACGGCGCACCTGTGTCGTGCAGGTGCCTTCGTCGGTGTTGAACTCGTCGACGGGCGCGCACACGCCTTCGTCTGGGCACGGGCTGCCCGAGTCACAGGGAGCGCCCGACTCGCCGCCCAGGAGCTGCTGCCCCACGTTGCGCAAGTCCACGAGAGCCTGGGCATCCATCACATCCGGCGCGTTGTAATAGATGACCGACAAGGCGCCGTTACCAAACACGAAGCCGCGGCCGTGCCGCTCGTCGAGCGTCACCACCGGGACCTTGCCTCGGACCACGCGGACCCCGACGGCGGGGTTAGCCCCATCGAGGAAGTACATGCCCACGGCCGCGTTCTCATTGCCGAGGTAGCTGACCAGAATGGCGCTCGGCACGTCGGCGCTCCGGGCCTTGTTGGAGGTCACGTCGTTGGCTTCCAGGCTTGACTCCAAGATCGCGCCCGTCGCGACAGGGCTGAACTGGTCCCCGGCAAGCTCGAACAGGCTGTCGCCGACGATGAACCTGTCCCCGGTCTCTTGCCAATGCGGCACCCCGGGCTCCATCTTGGCCTCTCCGGCGCCGAGGATCTCGGCGGCCTTGCCGTGCTGCTTGATTTCGCCGCTTGGTGAGACCACGAGAAGGAACAGCACTTCCTGATTGCTGGTATTGATTCGCGTGTAGGCGACATAGCCGTCGCCCGTGGATGGTCGTGACGAAACGCCGAGCAGGCGATAGGGGTCGGTGGTCTCCAGGTTGTGGTTCACGACTTCCTGCAGGGTATCCGCATCGACGATGCGAACTGTCGCCGGCGCTTGGAGGAAGTAAAGGCGGTTGCTCTGGGCCGAGTAATGCGCGAGCCGCCCAGAGGACTTGAACACGCGCGCCACCTGCCTCTTGTCCAAGTCAATGACGGCAGCCTGATTACCCGCGGCAAGGTAGATACGGGTTCCGCCAAGGTTGGATTCAAATCGGTAATAGTGGGGATCAAACTCGCCGCTGTCTGGGCGACCGGTCTTAATGAAGGTCGTGGGGTCGATGTCAAAGTGCTGCACCTCGTCCTTAAGCGAGGCCTCCATCGCGGGATCGTCGTAGTTGATGACCTCGCTCACATTGTCGTCCGAGAAGACCGATTCACTAATCACCCAGGCGCGCGTCGGTGTGACAAGGACCAGCTTGCGCGAGCCGGGCACGAACGACAGTAGCCTGGGCCCCTGCTCCGACCGGAAACCACTGCTCGTATAGAGCAGGTCCACCGTGTCGTTCGCCGGTTCGTACACGAGCAAGCCTTGATCCACCGCCATGTACACGCGGCCGCTGTTCGGGTCCTGGGCGACCGGGTTGCCGATGGTCGGCTGCGGGTAAGACGGAAGCTTGACCCTCTTGACCACGGGAAGTCCGATCGAGACCGTTTCCTTGGCTCCGACGTGGACGACCTCGGTGTCCACCGCATAGGCGACGGCGGCAAATTCGTCCTGGTCTATCTTGAGCTTGTAGTCACCCGGCGAGACGTCTTCGAACGTGAAGCTTCCCGACGCATTGCTCAATGCCGAGGCGACCTCACGACCATTGTTGGTGTCGATCAGCAGGATGCGCACGCCATCGACCGACGAGACCGCGCGTCGCGCGGTGCCGATCTTCGCGCGCATGGTTGGGCGTCCTTCGGCCGTCAGCGCTGCCGTCGAGCCCCCGGCCGAGCGGCCTAGGTGCCCGACGATCTTTCCCGACCCAGGGTTGCTCTTCACTGACTGGCAGGAAGCGACGCAGAGCGCAGAAACGAGAACGAAGAAGCGAGGCGTTCTTGCAAACACGTGTATCCCCCCGCGCCAGGGACTGCCCTTGGCTCGACTTTCCGATCGGCGCGGTGCCGCGAACCTTGAGCGTGGGGAAAGGTGGCTACTTCACGGACATGGACAGGACCACGGGAAGGTGGTCGCTTATCACCGCCTCATACCCCTGCACCTGGGCATGCAAGGGTGGGATGACCGCAGGCCGAGCACCGACCTCGTCCAGGAGCGAGGCCGTAGTAATGAGGTGATCGAGCATGACCCGCGCTGGGAGGTACGTCACCTTGTTCTCGCTTGCCAGGCTCTTCGTCTGAACGGCATAGCGATCCGAGGCATCGAGCCACGGCGCAAAGACCGCCAAGCCAGAGGCACGGGTCAGTACCTCGTTGAAGTCGCCGAGTACCACCACGTCGTCATCCCCGGGGCCGTCGACGAGCCCACGGACATGGGTCTCGAGCAGGCGGAACGCGCTCGTCCGGCGCTCGATGTCTTGCCGATCGAGCCCCGCCTTCAAGTGAACGACAATCGCCGTGAAGTCGAAGCGCGGATGCACTCCGTCGTTTACTGAAATTGTGGCGCGAAGCGGGGATCTCGGGAACTCATTCCACGAGCCGTCAAACAGCACTCCGACCTCGGTGACCTCAATCAGCCCCCGCCTGTAAAGGAGTCCAAGTTTCTGGTACGTGCCATCCGAGTACTGGTGCGGTGAAAGGACGCCTTCATGCTCGGGCAACCTAGCCAGGAGCTCCTCGAACGCAGAGACGCTCGCGATCTCTTGCACCGCGACCAGATCGAGATCGAGGGAGGCAATGATGTCCGCGACCAATCGCGGCGTGTCAGCGGTCGCGGGGAAGTTCCGGACGTTCCAGGTAGCGATATCGATTCGCTCGTCGTCGCCGACCCGCGGGACGAAATCAGTTCGGGCCGGAGGCAAGACGACGTCAATCCCTGCGTCCCCTGCTCGAGCCGAAGCGTCTTCGACCGGTCCTTCTCCGGGACCATCGCTGCGGTTCGTGCATCCGACAACAAAAAGCAGGAAGACGACCGCGAGCCGCCGCCAAGGGTCCACGAGCATCCACAACGGGCACATCGAGCGGAGTCTACCCTTCAACGAAAAAGAAAGCACCACGTTGGAAACGCTCTTTTCCCGCACGTTTCGCGCGAATTTCGCAATTCGCGCTTCGTGCCCTTGACACTGCCTCCGCCGCCCCGATTTACAGCCCACCAAGTTTCGAAGGGACCTCGCGCCGGGAGAAAAAAAACATGGTGGACATCGACACTGCCATTGACCGAATGGAGCAGCTTTACCGTTCACTTACCGGGCGCGAAGCACCGCCGAGGGACAGCGCGTCGCCCTTGCCCAAAGACAAGGATCCGGCGCAGCACGTCAGCGAGCAGCTCGATCACCTCTTGGAGGTCCTCGAGAAGGCTCCCGTGAGCCTCGGGCTCGTTCCGACGTGGACCCCTAGGATTTCAGCGTGGGAGGGGCCGAAGGAGGCGCTGATCTTTATCGAGCTTCCGGGCGTGCCACCAGAAGCCATTGAAGTAGTGAGCACGCGCAACGTGCTCACTGTGACCGGGTACCGCCCCGTGCCGGTGAGCAACGGCACCCGCGACTATCACATCCGCGCTCTCGAGCATCCCCTTGGGGCCTTCCGCCGCTCAGTCACCTTCCCGGCGGGTATTCAGGAGGGCATTAGGGCCGAGATGAAGAACGGTCTCCTCGAGATTCGCGTGCCCAAGGGAACCAAGACACCACCGCTCATGCAGGAGATACCAGTCAAGTAGCAGTCCTACCGGCCAAAGGGCCAATCGAACGGAGGAATGGGAAATGGAAGCCAAGGTCGACGTCCGCAAGCTACAGCTACTCAATGACCGTATCAACCAGCTGATCGACGCAATGAACCAAGTTCGCGTGTCAGTCCACAGCGTGTCCCCGACTGCGCAGCTTCCCCAGGTGGGAGTGCCCTTTGGCGCCCAGGCCGCAGGTCTCGGACTTGGCGTGCCCACCGCTGATCACTATCGCCTCATGCTCGACCAGCTCAGCAGGCAGGTGTCCGAGCTCGCTCGCGCCATCGAGCTCTCCCGGCAGCCCCAAGTTGCGGGAATGGCACCGCAAGCATTCCAGCTCGGCGGCCTGCATCCGCTGGTGAGCCCCTTCACACAAGTACCGTGGGCGCAGCCGGGCATCGGCCAGCTCGGGACCATGGGGATGTGGCCGCAAGTTGGCCAGCAGCTCCCGTTCGGGACCCTGGGGGGGCAGTATCCGCAGGTTGGCCAGCAGCTCCCATTCGGGACCCTGGGGCAGTATCCGCAGGTCGGACAAGATCCCTACCGGACGGCGATTGAGCAGCTAAGCCGTCACGTGGCCGACATCGCGCGCGCCATCGACTTCTCTCGTTACGGCTACGGCTTCGCGCCGCAGCAATTCGCCCAGTTCCCCTATGGCATTCAGGCTGGCATTACGCAGCAGCCGCTGACCCAGATTCCATGGGCCGCGCAGGCACCCTGGGCCCAGCAGCAGTTCCAGCCCACCGGCCTTGGCACCACCGACGTCATCGAGGCAACCCGGCTCGCCCAGATCTTCCCGCACGCGTTCTCGCCGTCGGCGCCGCTAGCGTAACCACCGTCTCACGTACCCATTAACAACGAGGTGAGGGCAAGGCTGCCCTCACCTCTTTTTTTTTCGGATCCCTTGCAGTGTCGGCGCCTGGTCCAGATAACCCCACTTGAACCTGGGTGGATGGGAGCAGGCGCGCTAGCGGCGTGCCGAGGAGGGAAGTCATGATCATCTCCATTGTCAATTTCTCAGCCCTCTCCGACGAGGAGATGCAGCGGACAATTCGCGCGATCAACCGGCAGCTCGACCGGGACTTCGAACCGTACTGGCACATGGGTGCGAGGCTTCGGCTCGAAGGTCCCGCCGGTCGAGAGCCAAGGCGCCAAAACCCTTCGGAGCTCCGAGGCGACGGAATCGTCTATGTCTGGGATGAAGTCGACATTCCCGGCGCGCTCGGCTACCACGACGCCAACAATCGCGGCATCCCCTACGGGTTCGTGTTCCGGGAGCTATGCGACGAAATTGGAGAGCCGTGGAGCGTCACCCTATCCCATGAAGCACTAGAGATGGTTGGGGATGCAAACGTGAATCTCTTGGCAGCAGGCCCCAACCCCACCGAGCCAGAAAAGACCGTGTTCTTCTGGTATGAGATGTGCGACGCCGTGCAGGCCGATCAGTATGAAATCGACAGTGTCGTCGTCTCGAATTTCGTGCTTCCCCTCTATTTCACGATCCATGAGGAAGTCGGCGGCCGAAATGATTTCCTCGGGCGTGCACATGAGGGCGTGACCCTCAGGTCATTCGGGATCAACCCCGGAGGATACGTGGGCTTCTTCAACCCAGAAACGGGAGAGCACGAGGTTTACGCACGAAAGGGTGACGAAGAGGCCGCCCGTCGTCTTGCCACCAAGGCGCGGGCCTCCGTAACGCGCCGCGCCGTGCGCTACAGGCAGCTCGCCCGGCGAACCGCTCAAGCGGCCGCCCTCATCTACCCAGAAGCCGCCACGATCATCACCCACTAGCGAGAAGTGTCGTCCTCCTAGCACCGTGATAAGCTGGCGCCGTTTTGGGGGCCGCTCGATGACTTCGCTTGACCGCAAAATTCATTGGACGCGCGTGCACATGCCGCTCACGAGCTCGATGATCGACGCGCTGCCGCGACTGGAGGGTATTCGACTCGCCTGTTCCATGCACCTTGAAGTGAAGATGGTGCCGACGCTCGAAGGGCTCCTCCGGCGAGGAGCTAAGCTGTTCCTGACCACGTGCAACCCCCAAACAGTGGACGATCGAGTGGTCGACTGGCTCGCGAGTCGCGGCGCCCAGGCGCAGGCCTGGCGTGGCATGTCCGAAGAGGATCGTGACGTAGCGATTCGAAAGGCATTCGAGTGGGCACCAACCCACCTGTGCGAGATGGGTGCCGACATTACGGCGGCACTCCTTGGTGGAAGCGGCAACCCGCTTTCGATCCAGGCAGGTCTCGAGGCAACCGGATCGGGAACCTCTCGGTTGGAAGGCCTCAAGGTGCCATACCCAATCTTTAACTGGGACGACGTTCCGCTCAAGGAGGGCCTGCACAACCGGTACATGGTGGGGCTCGTGGCGTGCCACGCGTTTTTTGAACGAACCCACCTCACATTCCACGGAAAACGCGTCGTGATCGTTGGCTTCGGCCTGGTGGGAAGGGGCGCTTGCGAGGCGGCGCGCGCCTACGGCGGCACTGTTGCAGTGGTCGAGAAAGACGCTACGCGCGCCGTGGAAGCTCAGTTCGCCGGGTGGCCGGTGGTTTCCCTTGAACAGGGGCTACGACAAGCCGACATCGTGATCACCGCGACCGGCGCTCGTCACGTCATTGGCGAAAAGCATCTTTCCCTGCTCCGGGACGGAGTTTTTCTGGTCAACGTGGGTCACACCGCTGAGGAAATCGACGTCCCGGCGCTTCGCGCATGCCCGCATGAGGAAGTACTCCCCCTTGTCGAGGAGTTCCGTGTTGGCAATCGCAGCATCTACTTGTTTGCGATGGGTTCGATGGCGAACCTCACGGCAGGCCATGGGGATAGCGTCAATGCGTTCGACATCACCGCGGCGGTGCTCGTCGCCGGTATCGGTTTCCTCGTGACGCGTGCCGCAGCATTTTCCCCAGGGCTTCATCTCCTGCCGCGGGAAGCCTGGGAGCCCGTCGCCACGGCTCGAGCAGCGCGCGGATAATCGCGCTGGAGGTGCCCATGGAAAACGTGAATGGCCGAAAGAGGGTCGCGGGAAAGCTCGTGCTTGGAAAGGAGACGCTCCGCCGACTTTCCGAGCGTGACCTCGAGAACGCGGGCGGTGGAATCGTCGCGTCCGACCCAGCCTGCAGCTGGAGGTACTGCGGCACCGCAAGGTGCACCAACAGCTGCATCAGTTGCCGGAGCGATTGCGCGGAGTCGTTCAAGTCGGACGACTGCATCCTCGAGCCGAATTGGTAGGAAACGATAGTGGGGCTAGCGCTGGGTAATGCTCGCTAGCTCGGATCTTTCCCAGGGCTTGGACAGGATTGCATGGACGCGGCCCATGGAGAGCGCCTCCTCGAGCTGGCCCGAGCGGGCAATGCCAGACATGAGCGCTCGACGCATTTTGGGAAATGTCTCAGCGCAGTATTCGAGGAGCTCGAGCCCGCTGTTCCTTCCCAAGTAGAGATCCACGAGCGCCAAGTCAAACGTAACATTCGGCTGCTCTAGCCAACGCAGTGCGTCGAGCGGCGTTGAAACCGAGACCGCATGGCGACCGATGGCTCGGAGATCTCGTTCCAGGGCCCTGCACGCCAGGACAGAGTCGTCCACGATCAAGACCACGGGTCCCTTCCATGCGTGGGGTTTCTCGAGCTGTGCCAAGACAGCCTGCTGTATCTTGTCCTCCTGGTCTGCAGGCAGCTTCCCAAAACCGACCCCAAGGACCAGTTCGCCCGAGTCCCGCTTTTCCTCGCGGACGACCGTACCGCTGACCGTCATCCGGTGGTGCCCCGGAAGGAGCAGGACTACGCTTATCTTCTCTCCCATGATGATGGGCGGCCCACCGGATAGAAGAGCACCACCAGCCGAAAGGTTGGCGAGCACGTATGGTCCTACGATCTCTTCGCCAATCTGAACCAGAGCTGCCCCGGGCATCTCACATCGGGGGTGGTTTCGGCGCTCTGCTGGATTCCTGCCCTCCCTCATGACCTGTCACCTCCCTGTGCGACACGTGGAGCAAGGCGAGTCACCGCCAACCGGATCCAGATCGGCGCTCTGACGCACGACTTGAGTGGCCTTTGGCGAAGCCCATTACCGGTCGGCATTGTGGACCACCTCTGCCTACCAGGCATCAGTTCCCGCTAGGCCTATTTCAGCTCCCGGAGCGCGCCCAACGCGGCAATGACACAGCCCACCACGCTTATGAAGAAGGCGGTCGCACCTGCATAGAACCAGGGCATTACGCTAGCTCGGAGCTCGGGATCAAGCCTCCCGTGGAACGCGGTGGGAAATAGCCACCAACGCGATTGTACGCCCCCCTTCCTCATGAGTGCTCGCCTTAGGCGCACGTGATACAAGAGGCCCGTTGGAACCCCAATGAGGAGGCCTGCCACGGCGACGACAAATCCGACGGACAATAGCGTGTCTCCCGACATCGCGGTCCCCAGTAGCGACACCGCGACCAGGAAAAGAACAATCAAAAAGGCAAAAACCAGCTCAATCATGTTCGGATAATGATATGGTATTGGCCCTAAAGAGCCAGACAGGAGACAAATCGTGTCACAACGCACCCCTCTCGATCGCGAACTCAGCAAGACCGTATCGCTGCACGTCGATCAGCTTGTCGCCACGATTTCCCAAGTCGTGCGGGAGAACATCGCAATCCAGGTAACGGAGTACCTATCCTCTAGGGCCCTGGGAAGCGGGCGCCTCGCCGAGCTGCGAGAAGGGCGTCGCAACGTGCGCGGATGCATCGCGCCAGGTTGCAGCAATCCTTCCAAGGGGCCCCGCTTCCGTTATCTCTGCCAACAGCACAAGAATGCGTCCAAGAAGGAGGTAGAAGCGTGGCGCGAGGCCAGCCGAGGTCATGGAGCCCCGAAAAACGGCGTTGCGGCTGCCGCCGTGGCTGGGCGCGCCCAAAGCCGACGCAAGGTCCGGCGTGACATGTCGTGCATCGCGCCAAATTGCAAGAACGTGTCGAAGGGTCCCCGTTTTCGATACCTGTGCGCGAAGCACCTCAATGCCCCCAAGAAGGCATGCGAAGCATGGCGCGCCGCGAGGCGCGGATAACCCTGTCGGCTAGGACGCGCGTGCGATTGGAGCACGCTGCGCGTTGCCTTGCTCTTCTGCTGCGGCGGAAATAAGCTCGCGAGCCCGCTTTCGCTCTCCCTTGGTCAAGAAGGCCACTGCGACGAGGATTAGGCCCAAAGCAACCCAGTCCTTCAGCGCAGGGAACCTGTCGCCCAGGGTAAAATGGGAAATGAGGGTGGCAGTGGTTCCGGCAATTAACGAGGTGAGTCGATTGACCAAGCCGGCGAACGTCGCCGTTCGACCCTTGAACATGAAAATGAAGACTGAGAAGAACGCGACGGCGCCGAACGCCATGCCTGCGAGGATAGCCCCCGGCCATGGCTCTTTCGGACTCGTTACAGCCTCTCGGAGCTGAATCACCTCGGCCATGTCACCGCCCAGCGAGGGAGGCGCAAAGAACAGGAAAAGGCACGCTGTGAGCAAGAAGATCGACGAGACGATCTGCTCGAGGGCGAAAAACCCCTTGTTGTCCTGCTTGACCCCCTTGCCCCGGGTATTCTTGTAGTAGTTCATCAAGTAGATGCGGATCAAGTACGCGAGCACGTAGCTCCCGAGGACGGCGAGCGCTGCCGTCGAGCGCAGGAACTCGAATCCCCCCCTTGCGCCACCGATCACGTTCACGCACACCGCAGCAATCGCAAAGAGGACTGCAACGTCTTCCTCCCAATACACCTTCTTCTTCAGAATCCCTTGCCGGATTTGCAGCGCATCGACTAAGCGACTAATCACGATCACGCTCCCCCGCATGATGACCATTGCCACCATCACCGAGGGGAGGAGCGAATACATCAGCGTGGTCGTTGGAATGACCACCGCCGTGCAGATACCCGATGGGATGATGTACGATATCTCCTGAGGCCACCGAACGCCTGCCCATTGGTAATACCGGCTTGACTCCATTCGATACCAACCAAAGGCGACCGCGACAAAGAGGCAAAGCAGCGTCCCTCCCGCGGTGCTATAGAGGAGGAATTCCATTCCATTCATGCCAGGAAAGCCGTCTTGCGGCTTGCCCTGGAAGTACTTCACCGTGACCCCCGTGATCACGTAGAAGAAGAAATAGCCGAAGCAAAGCTGCGCCAGCCGACCCGTGCTTCCTTCCTTAGTGCTCCACATGTCCTCGTCCTTTTCCGTAACGGAACGCCCCATCAGGAACAGATCGGGCAAAATAGACGAAATGCGTCCATGGCGCTAGCGGCTTGTAGATGGAGACACGGAAGTCACCTGCCCAGCTGGGACCTGTTGCCCGCCCGCCGAAATACCGTCTTCCCCCCAACAATCGTGCGCTCGACGTGCGTGTCAAGAAGGCTTCTGTCAGGCATGAGCTCTCGATCGAAAATCGTGAGGTCTGCCACGTAACCCGGCGCGATGAGTCCACGCGTGCGCTCGGCAAAAGAGGCCCAGGCAGCATCCACGGTGAAGATCCGAATTGCCTCCTCGAGAGTGAGTCTCTGCTCAGGAAGAAAACCACCTGGTGGGTTGCCCTCGGTGTCTTGCCTGGACACGGCCGCAAAAATTCCGAGGAGCGGAGACACCTCTTCTACCGGGAAATCAGATCCTCCCACGAGGCGAGCCCCCGCCGACATGATCGAGCGCCAGGCGTACGCTCCCTTGATTCTCGTGGGTCCAAGTCTCTTCTCTGCCCATGGCATGTCACTCGTCGCGTGGGTTGGTTGCATGGACGCGATTGCGCCTGCCCTCGCAAAGCGCTCGATGTCTTGGGGCGCCACCACCTGCGCATGCTCGACTCGAAAACGGAGATCCTGGTTCCCGGTGGCAGAACGAGCTGCCTCGATCGCGTCCAGCACCGTGCGGTTCGCGCGGTCACCAATCGCGTGTACCGCAAGCTGCCAGCCATTCATGGCTGCCGTCAATGCCGCTTGCCGCAACTCCTCCTCGCCAAGAAGGATCAGCCCACGGTTACTCGGGTCATCACTGTATGGTTCAAAGAGCGCTGCACCTCTGGAGCCAAGGGCTCCGTCGGCAAACAGCTTGGCCGCTCGCAGAACGAACATGGCGGTTCCGTCGGGATCCACAAGTAGCTCGCGGGTCGACAGGCTGTTGATCTGGTCCTCACCGGCGAGCAGGCCGTAGACCCTCAGTTTCAGTCGCTCTTGGCCCGCCAAGGAACGGTACACGGCAGCGACGTCATCGTCGATTCCCATTTCGTGAACACCGGTGAGTCCGGCGGCGACGGCGACGTCGGCAGCCATGAGCACTTGACGTTCTATCGCGACAGGCGTGGGCCGCGGGATCTTCCCTTCAATTAGGTCAATCGCGTTGTCGATAAAGACCCCCGTCGGGTTGCCTTGGGCGTCACGAAGAATGCGTCCCCCTTTGGGGTCCGCGGTCGCCGAGGTCACGCCAGCAATGGCCATGGCGGCCCGGTTGACCCATAGTGCATGCCCATCTACACGACGGAGAGACACCGGGTGTTCCGGCGCGGCAGCCGTCAGCGGCTCGTGCGTGGGGAATTCGGCTGGGGTCCAGAGGTTCTGGTCCCAGCCCCGACCGATAATCCACTCCCCTTGAGGCCGATTTCCTGCAGAATCGCGAACGCGGGCGGCAACTTCTCCTACCTGTCCCAAGCCCTTGAGTGAGAGCATCTCCATGCTGCGACCGAGTCCGTACAGGTGGCAGTGCCCATCGACCAGGCCCGGCGTCACGGCTCGTCCTGACAGCTCGACAACCTCGGTGTTCGCTCCGATGAACGGCCGGAGCTCCTCATCGGTTCCCACTGCCTCAATACGACCGCCTCGAACGGCTACTGCCTGGGCTCG
>JACQUZ010000074.1 GCA_016210055.1 Deltaproteobacteria bacterium
CGAGAAGAGAGGCGATCGAGATGCTCACGCGCGGCGCAGGGCGTGGTTTCGGCTTGCATGCGCACACTCTCTCACGGGATTTTCGCACCCCCGGAAAGGCCACAGGGCGGCTCGAGGACCGTGCGCGGGAAGCCCCCCTTCGGCGCCCTGCCGCTCTTCGGCCATAAGACCGGCATCGCGCGGCAGCGCTGTGCGACGACGATTCTGGCAGAGGGTCGATTCAGGCGCCCGGTTTTCGACCAACTGATGTCAAGATCAATCGGCAACAGATCAATCGACGACCTTGCGTAACGCTTCGGCTACGAGGGGAACCTACTACGCGCGCCAACGCGCCTGGATCGAAGTCCAGGAACGTTGAATCCCTTGCTCGCCGAGGCCGCGTCGCGCGCATGACGAAGGTCAACGGCAACGTCACGCAGACCGAGACGCTTGCGCTCGCCGGCTAGCGGCACGCGGGCAGTGGCAGCCATTCCGTGACACAATGCCGTCGGAGCCAAGCGTTGAGCCCGCGCCAGAGACGAGCCCGCGAATTCCCCGCACGACCGATTGTGGGTAGCCGTCATCGGGGCGCTGTGCTGCTGCTGCTTGTGGCATGCAGCCAGGAATCACGCAAAACAGATGCGGAGGTCCCACCGACCGATACGGGCTTGATGAGGATTCAATACGAGAGCAGTGGACTGACCATCCAAGCATTCTTCCGGCACCCAGGTGATATGGGACGACCCGCAGTCGTGTACAACCATGGGAAATTGGTCGAAGAGCAAGGTTACGAGGGAGCGAGAGCCATGGGTTACGACGTAGCCGCTTTCGTCAACGCGCTTGCCGACGCCGGTTACGTTGCGGTCGCTCCGATACGTCCCAACGAGGTCTCGCGTTTTTCTGAATGGCAGCTCATCGCGCAGAGCGGGCTCGAGTACCTTGCCACCCAGCGCGGGGTCGATCCGAGTCGAAGGCATGTGATCGGTTATTCCAAGGGAGGGCTTTTGACGCTCCAGAACGTCGTGGGGGACGACTCCAAGCTCGCCAGCGTTGTCCTCATGTCGGCAGCGCCTGGTCAGGGCGAGTGGGGATGGGCACCTTACGCCACCGTGGACAAGCTCCAAGCGATCGATGTCCCAGTCCTAGCCACGCTCGGCGAGGCCGAGACGGGTGATATCCCGGCCAATGCGCAGAAGCTGGTAAATGACCTTCAAGCCCTCGGGAAGCCGGCCGAGCTCAAGATCTTCGACGACCCCCATCAGCCAGCTACGCACCAGTGGTTTCATGAGATTCGGCCGGAGTATTGGCCCGATATCCTGGCCTGGCTCGAAGTCCACTGATGTCACGCCGCCCACCAGAACACGCCTCTCTCATATCGCCCACTTGCCCGAGGGCTTCGGCGACTTGGCGAAATTCGCCAGCTGGTCGTGGGAGCGCCGAGAGGGCGCTCATGCTGTGAGTGCCACTGACTCGCGCAATCGGCGCCATCCCCATTTGACACCCCCGCGCCACGACGTTACGTTCCCGGGCGCCGTGAACGCCCCGGCCCTGCTCGCTGTTCCGGTCGAAATCCGTGCCTTGGACGTCGGTCTCAAGGTGGATCGTGTATTTCGCCTGGCCCATGCCATCACGCCCGAGGCCCTTCGTCTCGAGCGACCACTCCCCTTTGCGGCGGGCCGCCCCGTCGAGGCACGACTCACCCTCCCAGACGACGATCGACCAGTCACCATCATTGGGGTCGTCAAGGAGACAGCCCCTGGACCACACCGCGAGGAGCGCGTGACGGCGGGGGAGAAGTTCAACCGGCTCGTGGCGTTTACTGATATGAACGCCGAGACCCGGCAGCGCATCCTGCGCTATGTCGAAGAAAGGACGGCTGTCACGTGAACAACGAAGTCACTCCCAAGGTCGAGCCAAGCGTTGCCCAAGCGGTGAACGGGAGTTCCAAGGAAGTGGATCCTATCCGGCGTCTCGAAGAGATGGAGCGCCAAGCCGAGCTTGGCGGTGGCGCGGAACGCATCCAGAAGCAGCACGCCGCGGGAAAGCTCACGGCCAGAGAACGAATCGAGCTGCTCCTCGACCCGGGGACCTTCGTGGAGATGGACAAGTTCGTCACCCATCGCTGCGCCGACTTCGGCATGGAGCAGCAAAAGATCCTGGGCGACGGCGTGGTGACCGGCTATGGCCACGTGGGCGGTCGGCTCGTGTACGTGTTTGCGCAAGACTTCACGGTATTCGGCGGCTCCCTCTCGGGCGCGTACGCGTCGAAAATCTGCAAGATCATGGACCTCGCCACGAAGGTCGGGGCGCCCGTCGTGGGCCTCAACGATTCCGGAGGCGCCCGCATTCAAGAAGGGGTCGTGTCCCTGGCCGGATACGCCGACATCTTTACCCGCAACGTCCTGGCATCCGGCGTCATCCCGCAGCTTTCCGCCATCATGGGACCGTGCGCGGGCGGGGCCGTGTACTCGCCGGCCATCACGGACTTCATCCTGATGGTCGACGGCACGAGCTACATGTTCATCACTGGCCCCGACGTCATCAAGGCGGTGACCCACGCCGAGGTGACCAAGGAGGCGCTCGGCGGCGCCCACGCGCACGCCGGGCGATCGGGGATTGCCCACTTCGCCTCACCGGATGAGCCGAGCTGCATTCTTACCGTCCGAGAGCTCTTGTCCTACCTGCCGTCAAACAACATGGAGGATCCACCGGTCGTCCCCACCAATGACCCAGTGGATCGCGAGGATCCACGGCTCGACACGATCGTGCCCCGAGAGCCCACGAAGCCGTACGACATGAAAGACATCATTCAGGCGGTGGTGGACGACGGGCACTTCCTCGAGGTTCAGCCGGAGTTCGCGCAGAACATGGTCGTGGGGTTCGCGCGGCTCGCGGGGCGCTCCGTCGGGATTGTCGCCAACCAGCCCGCGCACCTCGCCGGGTGTCTCGACATCAACGCGTCAGTCAAGGCCGCCCGGTTCGTGCGCTTCTGCGACTGCTTCAACATCCCGCTCATCACGCTGGTCGACGTGCCGGGCTTTCTGCCTGGGATCGACCAGGACTACGGAGGCATTCTTCGGCACGGCGCCAAGCTCTTGTACGCATTTACCGAGGCCACGGTGCCGAAGATCACGCTCATCACGCGCAAGGCGTATGGCGGCGCCTACGACGTCATGGCGTCCAAGCATATTCGCGCCGATGTGAATTTTGCCTTCCCGACGGCCGAGATCGCGGTCATGGGACCGGACGCCGCGGTGAATATCGTGTTCAAGGCCGAGCTCGATCGCGCGGCAGACAAGGACGCTGCCAGGGCCAAGTACATCGCCGAGTACAGGGAGAAGTTCGCGAACCCGTACAAGGCCGCCGAGCTCGGGTACATCGACGAGGTGATTCGCCCGCGCCAAGCGCGAGCCTGCCTGATCCGCTCGCTTCACATGCTGAAGAACAAGCGGCAGCAGAATCCGCCGCGAAAGCATGGCAACATTCCTCTGTGAGAGTCGACTGTCGGCTACTGGTCTTGCTGGTCGCAGGCTGCGTGGGCTGCGTCGGCCGCGGGCGCCCCGACGTGCCGGTCGCACCGCTGCGGATTCACCCTTCGGCCTATGAGCACTACATCCGCGCGCGCAAGGCCTCCATCGAGGGGCGGCACGACGAGGCGCTCCTGCAATTCCAGCGTACGGCCGCCTTCGCGCCCGACGAAGTCGAGCCCCGAGTCGCCATCGCCGAGGAGCTCATGGCTTCGGGCCGCCTTCACGATGCCCGCTTGCACTGCGAGGCCATCCTGGCCCGGTGGCCAAGGGAGCCGCTCGCATGGCACCTGCGCGGCAACATTCATCTCCGGCAGGGGGATCTATCAGCCGCCGCAGCGGCGTTTGAGACCGCGGTGGCCCTCGATCCCCTTCGCGAGGACGCGTACCTCCAAGCCGCGTCGGCACGCGAGCAGCTCGGACAGCTTTCGCAGGCCGAGAAGCTCTTCCGCAAGCTCATCGAGCACCGTCCGCTCTCTGCCGAGGGTCAGTTCCGACTGGCCGCCACGTTGGTCGCCCGTGGTGCCTTTGACGAGGCAGAGAACCACCTTGTCAGGGCTACCTGGCTCGCCCCCGACCACCTGAACGCACGCATCGCACTCGCCGACGTGTACCGGAGGACCGGCAAGCACGACAAGGCGACAGGCACTCTGCGGTCTGCCTTCGACCGTTCTGGCGGTGACATGGATGTCGCGCACCGCCTCGTCCTCGCCCTCCTCGCCGAGGGCGACCGCGCGAGCGCACTTGAGTTCCTTTCATCGGTCGACCAGGGTTTCCGCAGCGTGCGCGCGCAGGTGGACATCGGGTACCTCTACCTGACGGTGTTCCAGGCCGAATCGGCCCTCCGGGTCGCGATCGAGGCCCGGACGCGGGATCCTTCGTACCACGCCGCCCGCCTCCTCGAGGCGCGGGCGCTTATCCAGGTGCGACGGAGGCCCGAAGCCATTGCCGCATGCCTTTCGATCCCACGGATCTCCGTGGAGCATCCGGAGGCTGCGGCCTTGGCGGCATTCCTTCTTGGTCGCGAAGGGAAATCCGCAGAGGGCTTGGCGCTCGTTGAAGCCGCCCTGGTGAGGTCGCCAGACCATCCATCGCTCATCATTAGCCGAGCATGGCTCATCGAGCGGGATGGCGACCACGTGCAAGCTCGGTCCCTCCTCGACTCGGCCCTCAAGCGCTGGCCCGAGGACGAGCAACTTCGCCATGCCCGCGCGGAGCTCGAAGATCGCAAAGGGAGCCCGGATCAAGCGGTCGCGTTCATGCGCCCCCTTTTGGAAAGGGACCCGGACAACGTCCTCGCGCTCAACTTCGTTGGATACTCCTACGCGTCCCGGGGGATTCACCTCGACCGTGCCGAGCAAATGCTTCGCCGGGCAGTTCATCTTCAGCCGGACGACGGTCAGGTCCTCGACAGCCTAGGATGGCTGCTTTTTCGGCAGGGAAAGCTCGACGAAGCGACCTCGACGCTCGAACGAGCCGATCGGCTCGCCCCGGGAGAACCAGAAATTCTCCTGCACCTAGGAGTCGTCTACGAAGCTCGCGGAGACTTGGTGCGTGCTCGCGACGTGTTCGCCCGGGCGCTCTCGCTCGATCCCGACGCGCGGATCCGAAAAGAGCTGGAGGAGAAGGCGCGATCGGTGGAGGCGCAGGCGAGGTAGCCGCCAGGCGAGCGTTTTTGCAAGCACCTCCCCCCACGCTCCCTTATCCTTTCCCGACATGTCCGCCCGACTCCTGCCATGCCTCGCACTGCTGGCCTTGCTCCTCCTCTACCCTGCATGCCCTCGCCCGCGAATTCAAAGGTCTTACCCCGACCCACGCCCCGAACAAGTCCTTGCCCACCTCCAATCCCTAGAGCAGCGGGTAAGCTCGCTACGCGCAGAAACGCTCTCTGACGTGCGCCTGGGAAAAGAGAGAGCCAACCTCACGGTGCTCATCCTCGCCGCATGGGGAGGAAAACTGCGTTTCATGGCGATGAACCCCAACCAGAGCATGGCCGCCGACCTTGCGTCGGACGGGGCCCAGTACTGCTTCCTCGACGCCAACCACAACTGCGGCGAGTGCGGCCCAGCGACGAGCCAAAGCGTGGCCCGGCTCATCCGCATCACCCTCGATCCAGAGCAGGTCGTGCCGCTCCTCCTTGGCTCCACCCCCATCTTGACCAACGCCTCGGCCAAGGTCACGTGGGACCCCGACGAGGGGCACGAAATCGTAGAGCTCGCGGCGGGTCCATTTACCCAGCGCATCGTCCTCGATGGCAAGAACCAGCGCTGGGACGTCCTCGAGTCGGTCCTACGGGAACACGGGAAGCTGGCCTGGCGGCTCCGGCACAAGGACTTCCACGAAGTGCGCGCGCCGGATGGCCAGGTGGATCGCCTCCCTGGAAAATCCCTCTTCGAAGAACCACGGGACAGCGTGCTCATCCGCTGGAAAGAGCAGGAGGTCAACGTCCCTCTGGATGAGTCCAAGTTCCGCATCGACATCCCTGCCGGGATCTCCCCCTGCCGGAAGTAAAAAGCAGGCTCCACGGCGGCCTGCGTGCTATGTTGCGACGCCAGCATGTCCGACGAGCCCGTCCTCTCGATTGAGTCGCTGGTGACGGAGTTCCGCACCGAGGCCGGAGTCGTGCGAGCCGTCGACTGCGTGTCCTTTCACCTGCCCAAGGGGAAAACCCTCGGCGTCGTGGGCGAGTCTGGCTGTGGCAAGTCGGTCACCGCGCTCAGCGTGATGCGTCTCATCCAGAACCCGCCGGGACGCATCGCAGGCGGGCGGATCGTATACCAAGGCAAGGATCTCCTGGACCTTCCCGAGCCAGAGATGCGAAAGATCCGCGGGAACAAGATCTCCATGATCTTCCAGGAACCCATGACCTCCCTGAACCCGGTCTTCACCGTAGGGGAGCAGGTGGCTGAAGCCGTGCGCCTGCACCAGAAGAAAGGACGACGCGAAGCGCTCGCCCAGGCGGTCGAGATGTTTCGCCTTGTCGGCATCCCGTCTCCCGAGGAGCGCGTGCGCGCATATCCCCACCAGCTCTCTGGGGGCATGAGGCAGAGGGTCATGATTGCCATGGCTCTTTCCTGCCATCCCGACGTGCTCATTGCCGACGAGCCCACGACCGCCCTCGACGTGACCATCCAGGCGCAAATCCTCGAGCTCCTCGCGCGACTCCAGCGCGAGCTCGGCATGTCGATTCTTCTCATCACCCATGACCTGGGCGTGGTCGCTGAAACCTGCGAGGAGGTCGTCGTCATGTACGCAGGACGCGTGGTCGAGCGCGCCACGGCACAGAGGCTTTTCGCGAGCCCGAGGCACCACTACACGGCGGGGCTCCTGCGCTCTGTTCCTTCTTTCGATCAAGCCGGTGAGACGCGGAAGAACGGTCGGCTACAGGAAATCCCAGGCATGGTACCGCCGCTTCACTTGCTGCCCGCGGGCTGCAAGTTCCAGGATCGCTGCGGCGCCGCACAGCCGAAATGCCGCGAAATCGAGCCCCACCTGGCCCCCGCCAAGCCCGATGGCCACTTGGTTCGGTGCCACTTCCCCGTGGAGGCCCGCGCGTGAACGTCGTGGCAGCTCCCACACCACAGCTTGCACCCCAGCCCTTGGTAGAGGTGGCGTCACTCGCCAAGCACTTTCCCACCACCGTCCCGTGGCCCAAGACGGGGGCCGTGCCCACACCAGGGGCTCGGCCGTTGTTCTCGTCGGGGCTCCCTGGGGCGATCTACCGGGCCTTCTCCCGCATGCCAGCGGCGGTGCGCGCGGTTGACGATGTCTCGTTCGAGATCCTGCCGGGTGAGACTCTTGGCCTGGTCGGCGAATCGGGCTGTGGAAAGTCAACGCTGGGGCGCACGATCCTCCGGCTCGTGGAGCCCACGAGCGGGCGCATTGTGTTCGACGGCGCGGACATCACGTCGCTGCCCCCTTCTCGGCTGCGCACGTTCCGCCGCCACATGCAAATGATTTTCCAAGACCCGTACGCGTCCCTCAACCCACGCCTCACCATTGGAGCCACGCTGGCGGAGCCGCTCGAGATCCACAAGCTCGTGCGAACCAAGAGACAGCGGGAGGAACGGGTCTCTGAGCTCCTGGAAAAAGTCGGACTACGTCCCGACGCAGCGCGGCGCTACCCGCACGAGTTCTCGGGCGGACAAAGGCAACGGGTGGGGATCGCCCGTGCCCTCGCCGTGCAGCCGAAGTTCATCGTGGCAGATGAGCCGATCAGCGCGCTGGACGTGTCCATTCAGGCGCAGATCGTCAACCTGCTCTCCGACCTGCAGAAACTCGAGCGGCTGACCTACCTCTTTATCTCCCACGACCTTCGGATCGTCCAGCACGCGTGCAACCGGGTGGCCGTCATGTACCTGGGTCGTATCGTCGAGCTTGCCCCTTCGGAGGAGCTCTACCGCGAGCCGCTTCACCCATACACCCAGGCGCTCTTGTCCGCAGTGCCCGTGCCAGATCCTGCCCGCAAGAGGCAGCGCATCATCCTCGAAGGGGACGTGCCTAGCCCCCTTCGGCCGCCTCCCGGCTGCCCGTTCCACCCGCGCTGCCCCGTGAAGGACAAGCCGCCGGCCTGCTTTCGCGAGCTCCCGATGCTGCGCCAGGTCGGTCGAACAGGCGCGCAAGGCCAGGTTGTCGCCTGCCACGCCGCGAGCTGATAGCGAAACGCCTCGGATCTCGGTATGATGCGGCTTGGCGGATGTCGACCATCCTAATTGTCGACGATGACAGGCACGCGCGAGCGCTACTGGCTCGGGTCTTCCTTCAAGACCCGACGCTCCAAAAGTATTCTGTCGAGGTTCTCGTCGCCGGTGATGGAGAAGAAGGGCTTCAGGTGCTGGGCGAGCAGAAGCCAGACGTCGTCATCTGTGACCTGCTCATGCCACGCATGGACGGGTTCCGCTTTTGCGAAGCCATGCGCAGAACACCGCACGGAATGACCACGGGGCTCATCGTGGTATCCGGGCTGTATCGCGACCCCACGGTGAGCAAGCGGATACGCGAGGAGTTCCGCGGCGTCTTCTATACAAAGCCCTATCAGTTAAAGGACTTGGCCGCGGCGGTCGGAAAAATCCTCGCGGCGCGTGCTCAAGGACGGACCGGGACGTCGGTCATGGAGCCGCTCCCGGCGCCACCTCCCGACGTCGAGCCCCCCCCGCTCGGCCCTCTTGACGGGGACCTCGGGCACACTCCGCTCCCACGACTCCTCCTCGACCTGTTCGACGAGCGAGCCACCGGACTTCTCGAGATCCGCCGCGGAAAGATCGAAAAGAGAATCGAGATGGTGGTCGGTCATCCCACCGCCGTGTCTTCGAACCAGCGCCAGGAAGCTCTGGGGCATTTCCTGGTCTCGAAGGGCGCCATCACCGAGACGCAGCACCAGCAAGCCCTCGAGCGGGCGCGTGACGAAGGAGAAAAGCTGGGGGAAGCCCTCGTCGAGCTGGGCTTCTTGACCGCACACCATCTGAGCAAGTTCCTCACGTCGCAGGCGCGGTTCAAGATCACGGGCGCGCTCAGGTGGCCCGACGGAACATGGAGCTATCGGCCGAACCGGCATCTCCTGGAACGGGCGAGCGGCATGGCGTTGGACCCGGCCGCCGTGGTGTTCCTGGGCCTGCGCAACACCGCCAACTACGAGGAGGCCGCCCAGGCTTGCGAGCGATTGTCCGGGCGACGAATCGGGCTCACGGATCGAGGCAGAAGGCTCACCGCGCCCTTCGCTCGAGCCTTTGGCGATACCCTCCTCGCCACCCTGGAGAAACGTCCTACGGTCGAGGAACTCCTCGGAGAGTATGACCTGAAGGCCGTCCTTCCCGCCATCGAGGCGCTTCTCCTCACGGGGTGCGCCGAGGCCTCGGAGCACTCGCGCGTCACGCTGCTCCCCAAGCCTGCGACGGAGCCACCCGTGCTCGACCTGGTCGCCGCTGCGGCGCCCCAGCCCGCTCCACAGCCGTCCGAAGGAATCCTCTATGACATGCTCTTTGGCGAGCCCCCTCAAGAAGCGGCGCCAGGCGACGGCGCTTCCGGGTCGGCCGCGGCCGATCCAGACTCGGCGGTCATCGACCTCTTGCCCCAGTCTCCTCCCATCCTCTCGGTGATCGATGACGAGGTGGAAGGCGATGTCGATTCCGAGGCCTCGGCGGCCAGGGAACGGCTGTCAGCAGAAGCCCTCCGGGTTCAGGGCAACGACTGGTACAAGGTTCTCCGCGTGTCCCGCGACGCGACAGAGAGGCAAGTGGCCGCGTCCCACGCGGCACTCATCGATCAGTTTGCGCTCGAGCGCTACTCTCGGTTCAACCTCGGCCCTGATTACGCCAAGCTCGATGAGCTCCACGCCGCCTACGAGCGGGCCGCCGAGGTTCTCCTCAACCCTGAGCTCAGGCAGGCCTACGACAGCCAGCTCGAAAAGACCGGAGCGCCGCCGTCACGCGAGGCGCTCGACGCCGAAATCCAGTTCCGCAAGGCGGAACAGCTCCTTGGTTCCGGAAGGTTGCAGGAGGCCATCCCGCACTTCCATGGTGCCATTCGGCTCGCCCCCAGCGTGGCGGACTACCACGCTTCGCTGGGATGGGCGCTCTTCTTGATCGAGCAGCAGAAAGAGGAGTCCGGCACAGAGGAAGGTCGAGCGGACGTCCAAGTAGAGACGAGCACGGGTCACCTCCTCCAGGCCTTAGCGATCGATCCGGATCACCCGGCCGCGCACGAGTATCTCGGGCGGGTGCTCGCGGAGACAGGCGGCGATTATTCCCGCGCGGCCCACCACCTGGAGCGCGCTCTCGACGCCACGCCACCCAGGGAAGGCGCGATGGCCGTGCTCGAGGAGCTTCGCACCCGTTACGGTGACTTCAAGCCATTGGAAAGACAGTACCGTCGACTTCTGCACCGTCTCGGGGACAGCAACAAGACGCTGGCGTTAACGACATGGGTGGCGCTGGCCAAGCTATATCGCACGCACCTGGGAGACCAGGAGGCCGCTCGCATCGCATACCAGTGCGCGGCACGGCTTTCGCCCGATGACCCTGAGATCCTCCGCACCCTCGCCGACGTAACCGCTGGGAATCCGGATCGTTTCTTGGAATACGCAGAGGTCTTGCGGGCGTATTGGCGCCTTGACCGAGGGGATGTAGGACCGGGCCTGGAGCTCATGCGCGCCGCTCTGGAGAGCAGCAGGCACGACGCCGCCTTTGTGGCGGCTTCCATCCTCACCGCCCGCGGTGCTCCCGACGAGGAAGCGGCGGCCCTGTACAAGCGGTTTCGCCCCCGCTTCCTCTTGCGCGCGCAGCGCCCCATGGACGCCGAGATATGGACGAAGGTTCGGCATCCCGAGGACGACCCGGATATCGGGGCCATCTTCGCCCTGCTCGAGCCGCTCGCCATCGAGATGTCGCCCATGTCGCTGTCCGACCTTGACGTGGGCGCGTCGAATGCCGTGTCAGAAGAGGCGCTCCCGGAGCCTTTTGCGAGGGTGCGGGCGTCCGTGGCCCACGCCTTGGGAGTCGAAGCGCCCCCCATCTACCGACGGCTGGACTTCGCCGACCAGATCCACGTCGGAGCCACGTCACCGCCGGTGCTCTTGGCGGGTCCCGATGTGCTCGGCGGCCAAAACCGGGTCGACCTGGCGTTCCGGATGGCCCGCGCCATGTCGTACCTTTATCCTGGCCGCTCACTGGGCGGCTCACGCCCCTCACGGCTGCTCAAGAACCTCCTCCTCGCGTGCATTTCGTTCGCGGTCCCCGGAGCCCAGTTCGACGATGCGGACGGGACCATCGCTGAGGCGAGGTTCTGGCTGGAACATGCGGACGACGAGGTAAAGGCAAGGATCGTGGACCACGTTGCGCGTGTTACCGAAAAGAAAGGAAACCTCAACTTGTCCCGCTGGGCCCGGGCGCTGGCCAGAACCGGAGACCGAGTCGGATTGCTGCTCGCAGGGGACACGGCAGTCGCGGCCCGCGCCGTGGTGACCCTGGGGGCCGCGGACGCCGTGGATGACCTGCTCGACTACGCCATCAGCACCGACCACCTGTCAGCGCGTGAAGCGCTCGGGATATCTATCGAAGTGTAGGCAATATCCAAGCCTTGATTTAGACTCCGCCCCACAAGGAGCGGCGAGCGACGGCGAGGAAACAGGCGACTTCGAGCGAGGCGCAGCGGAGCGAGGTGGAGCCCCGAGCCGAAGCGAGCAGCGAATCAACAAAGGAGCACGACATGGCCAAGCCCCTACCGCGAGAGATCTGGATTGTCGCCGCCAAGAGAACTGCATTTGGAACGTTTGGCGGCATGCTCAAGGACCTCTCCGCCACTGACCTGGCGGTCTTCGCCTCCACGGCGGCCCTTTCCCAAGCCAAGGTTGCCGGCGAAGAAGTGAACCACGTCATCTTCGGCAACGTGCAGCAAACTTCGGTTGACGCCATCTACCACGCACGGCACGTGGGCCTTCGTGCCGGCGTACCCGTAGGCACCCCAGCGCTTACCGTGAATCGTCTTTGCGGATCAGGTTTCCAGGCGGTGGTGTCGGGCGCGGAGCAGATTCTCCTGGGCGAGGCGGAGATCTGCTTGGTCGGCGGCGCGGAGAACATGTCGCAGGCACCCCACGTGGTGCGTGGCGCCCGCTGGGGCCTGGCTTTTGGCAAGCAAGCGCAGCTCGAGGACACTCTCTGGGCGGGCCTTACGGACAGCTATACAGGCATGCCCATGGCGATTACGGCCGAGAACCTGGCCGAGAAGTACGGGATCACGCGCGAGGAATGCGACGCCTTTGCCATGCGGTCGCAAAAGGCATGGACCGACGCACAGGCGGCCGGCAGGTTCGCTGATGAAATCGCCCCGCTCGAGCTCAAGTCCAAGAAAGGCCCGGTCAAGTTCGAGAAAGACGAGCACCCACGGGCAGAGAGCACGCTGGAAGGGCTCGCGAAGCTTCCCCCGGTGTTCAAGAAGGACGGCGTGGTCACGGCGGGCAATGCGTCTGGAATCTGCGACGGTGCGGCCGCCATTGTCCTTGCCTCGCGCGAGGCAGCCGAGAGGCGGGGCCTGAAGCCTCTGGCCAAGGTCGTCCAGTGGGGCGTGACCGGGTGCGATCCGAAGATCATGGGCATTGGGCCGGCCCCGGCAATCCGCATGGCTCTTGAGCGGGCGGGGCTCAAGCAGGCAGAGATCGATCTCTTTGACATCAATGAAGCCTTCGCATCCCAGTACCTCGCCGTCGAAAAAGAGCTTGGCCTGCCGCGCGAAAAGACAAACGTCAATGGTGGCGCCATTGCCCTTGGCCACCCGCTGGGCGCTTCGGGCGCGCGAATCACGGGTCACCTTTGTTACGAGCTCGGGCGCCGGGGAGCGCGGTACGCGGTGGGCTCCGCCTGCATTGGCGGCGGACAAGGGATCGCCATCATTCTCGAGCGGCTGTAGCCAGGACGAACATGAACGAGCTCAAGGAAGCCGATATCATCTACGACTGGAACTCGGTGGAGAAGGTCGCTCCGCTCGCACCCAACCGCAAGATCACGTTCTTTGACGAAACCCTGAGGGACGGGATCCAATCGCCCTCCGTGGTCGACCCGAAGATCGACGACAAGATCAAGCTGGTACAGATCGCCAGCGATCTCGGAATCCACCACATCAACGTGGGACTCCCCGGAGCGGGCCCACGGGCGGTGGAGGACGTCACGCGGCTCGTGGAATTTATCCGCGACGCCAAGCTGCCCATCAAGCCCGCTTGCGCGGCGCGCACGCACGTGAATGACGTCAAGCCCATCATCGACGTCTCGCAAAAGACAGGTGTCGTCATCGAAGTCATGTCCTTCATCGGGTCATCCCCCATCCGGCAGTATGCCGAGGGGTGGGATCTCGAGCTCATGATGACGCGGTCGGCGGAAGCGATCGACCTGGCGGTCAAGAACAACCTCCCGTGCACCTATGTGACCGAAGATACGACGCGCTCGCGGCCGGACATGCTGGGCAAGCTGTTCCGCAACGCGGTGGAGCACGGAGCCAGAAGGCTGTGCATCTGTGACACCGTCGGGCACGTGACGCCCGATGGCATCCGAAACCTCCTCAAGTTCACGCGCAACCTGCTCAATTCACTCGGCGCTGATCACGTCGGAATCGATTGGCATGGCCACAACGACCGGGGGCTCGGCGTCACGAACACGATTTTCGCGGCGGAGTATGGCGCCGATCGCCTGCACGGGACCGCACTGGGAATCGGGGAACGCGTCGGCAACGCGGCCCTCGATCAGGTCCTCATGAACCTCAAGCTCCTCGGCGAGCTTCCTGGGCATGACTTGTCCAAGCTCCTTCTTTGGTGCCGCCTTGCGGCAAAAGCCTGCCACGTGCAAATCCCCGTCAACTATCCGTTGGTCGGCGGGGACGCCTTTCGTACTGCGACGGGCGTGCACGCGGCGGCGATCATCAAGGCGGAGAAAAAAGGTCACGCTTGGCTCGCCGACCGCATCTATAGCGGTGTTCCTGCCGGGCTGTTCGGCAAGGAGCAGGAGATCGAAATTGGCTACTATTCGGGTGAATCGAACGTCGTGTACTGGCTCCGCAAGCGCGGTGTCGACCCCGAGCCTGACCTCGTGAAGAGGATCCTGGCATTTGCCAAGTCGGGAGATCACATTCTCGCAGAAGAAGAAGTGTGGCAGCTAATCAAGGATCACCGCGCCGCTCAGGGTGAGCGGCCGTCCGCGATAAGGACATAGATAGAAAACCGATGAGCATGAACGAGAGCGGCAAGGGAAGCGTCAAGACAACCGGCGACCGGCTGGCATTCAATGGCGTCAAGGTATTCTCGGCGACCATGGCTCCTGATCGGGATCAGCTGGGGGAGAAAGTCACGGCCTGGATCCGGCAGCACCCTCAATTCAAGGTGGCGGACACGATCGTCACCCAGTCCAGCGACGAGGCTTTTCACTGCCTGGCCATCACGCTGTTCTACTGGGAGGAGCTCCCAGAAAAGAAATAGACGCCAGAGGCCGCACACGCTTGCCGCGCCCCGACTGAGGGTCCAGGTCGCTAGCGCCCGGGCTCCTCGGATACGTGTACCCACCACTCATCTGCCCCCTGGCATCCGCTCTTGTCGGTGACGGTCGTGCGCACGACGGCATCCTTGCCGCGAATCCTGCCAGGGGTTGTGAAGTACATGGGGTCCACCTCTCCCCAGATCCCGACGCGCTCGTAGACGCCACCGCCGAGGTCGTTCACGAGTCTTACCCGCCAACAGCCTTCGCCGAAAACCTGACCGGTGTCCTTGAAGGTCTCTCGATAACAAACGTGGACGTCGGAGGGGTCGAGCCCCTTGGCCCGCACGCCGAGATAGATCATGTAGCCGCCCTGCGGGCCGCGGTACAGGAAGACGGTATCCCCGTCGGAGACCGGCTCGAAGCTCGTGGCCCCGGTTCCCACCTCCACCTCGCCCCCCTCGCAGCGGCGCCCAGCGTCGAGAGGGATAAGCCCTGAATCGTTGCCAGGCACTTGCCCGCCATCGGACCACGGTCCCGCGTCTCCAGGCGGCTGTATCGACTCGGCGTCGACGCTCGTGGCGTTTTCATTGCAGGCGAGGAGTGCAAGACCCAGGATGCATGGCGAAGCAAGGAGATCGACCCTTCGCATCGAGCTTGAGCCAGGCAAGGCACGCGCCAGCAAGGAGTGGAACAGGAGGGGATCAAATCAGGAAGCGCTCGGCCTTTATGGTCTTGGCGGGGCGTTGTTGCTTCTGGGTACTTCTTGTCCTGCGCTGCCCTTGAACGGCTCGTGGACGGTGCCTGTTTGACTGACCCGCATCAGCAGCAAGACGGCCAGGCCAAGCAAGAGCACGAGCAAGGCGATGAGCTCGTAAGGCAGGCGATCTCCGAGCGCCTTGCGTCCGAAGAAAAGCCCGGCGGACCGGCGGTGGATCGTGTGGGCCACCTGCTCATCGAAGGCCTGGGGTGCGCTGACTTTTGCGAGCCCCGACAGAGCCCCCAGCGTGTTGCGAAACTTGTCGTACTCGGCCATGCAGCGAGGGCACGACGACAGGTGTTCTTGGACTTCTTTCTGCCGGGCCTCTGGGAGGGCGTGTTCATAGAACTCGGAGAAATCCGACTCAAAGGTAGAGTGGTCCACGTCCGGCATCACCGTTTCCCCTGCATGTACCCAGCGAGCTTCTCCTTGAGCTGAAGCCGTGCCCGGTGGATTCGTGATTTCACCGTCCCCTCCGGGAGCCCGGTAATCTGGGCGATCTCTTCGTAGGAGAGCTCCTCGATGTCCCTGAGCACCACAACGACGCGATGCTCCTCGTCTAGAGAAGCAATTGCCTCCATGACCAGGCCATCCCGCTCACGCCCCTCGAGTGCGGTGTCCGGCCGCTCGAAGGCAGAGCTCGTGATCGGAATTCCGCCCTGGGCCACGGACATCTTTTCGGCTGCCTCATCGAGCTCAGAAGTGTCGCGATCGTGTCGACGAGCCAAGTACTTGATCCGATTCTTGCAGTGGTTGACCGCAATTCGGTAGAGCCAAGTCGAGAACTTGGAATCGCCTCGGAACTGATCGATCGACTTAAAAACCGTTACAAAGACCTCCTGGGTCAGGTCTTCTGCCTCCTCGCGGGTCCCTGCCATGCGAAAGAGAAGATTGAAGACTTGGTTCTGGTATTGCTCCACCATCTCCTTGAACGCACGCTCGTCGCGATCGCGAAGACGCCTGAGGAAGAGTCGCTCCCGGATCGACACGGCATGCGCTCATGAGTTGGGCAAGAACATCCGCAGCCCAACCTGAAGCGAAAAGTCCGACCCTCCGTCGACCTGCCTCCTGGCCGCCAGATCGAGGGCTACCCGTGACGTCACGAATCCAACTCCGCCGGTGACATGGGTGGCGCTCCCCTTCTCGTCGTAAATGACGCCCAGTCGCAGGGGTATCCCTTGCTCGGAGCTGGAGGCGACGAAGTACTCGAGCCCGGCGCCATAACGACCGGTTTCGCCGTCGAGGTCCCACTGCCCGTCCGCGGAGATCATCCACTTGGCGCCCGGGAACACGGAAATGCCGCCCCCTACCCCGAGCGGATAGTAACGCTCGTCGCTTCCCACCAAGTTGTAGCCCACGAGCGCCAGGTTCAACATGGATCCCGCCCGCATGACGAGCCCAGCGTCTAGGAGGTACCCTTTCTTGCCGCCTTCGCCCTCCGGGCCGGTCAGGTGAACGTATTTCTGGGTGATGCCCACGTGGAAGGACTCGGAAAACGGCAATGCGAGCGCGATCCCTGCCTCGTGCGTGCGCCGCTTCCCGCTGCTTGGTTCGTTCCGGAAAAAATCGTAATAGATGCAGGCGCCCACCCGTGCCGTCACGGAGTCGCAAATGGACACAGCCGCGGCCTTGGCGTCCGCGCCTGGAGTTGCCGCAAGGATACCCTCGATCACGTAGGCCCGGGTCAGGCCGATTCCAGCTGGGTTGAGCGACGTGGCCAAGGAGCCGGTGGCAGCCCCGCGCAGCGCCTCGCCGAGCGCCATGGCCCGGGGACCGAGCGGGGCATCTTCGGAGACCGGACTTGCGCTTGCGGCCGACGCGAGGACGACGACATGGGAAATCGCCACCGCCATTAGGAGCGCGTGCTCCCTCCTCTGCACCATGCGTGGAGTGTAGCGGAGACGCGGGTTGTGTAAAGCCGCCGCTCACTTTTTCCCCTTCTTGAGCTCCGCGGCAAACGAGTAATAGCCACCCCGGGCAACGATAGTGTGGTCGAGCACGCGCACGCCGACGAGATCGCCTGCATTTCTCAAGCGAGCAGTGGCTTTCTCATCGTCGTCGCTTGGACTCGGGTCCCCGCTGGGATGGTTGTGAACGAAGATCACGCCCGCCGCTGCTTCGCGCACCACGAGCGAGAAGGCATCCTTCGGGCGAAGCTCGACGGAACAAGTACCGCCTTGAGCGAGGAGGATCTCGGACAGAACACGGTTCTTGGTGTCAAGCGCGAGTGCGACCATGGTTTCTCTCTCCGAAAGAAGAAGTCGCCTGCCGACACGTTCGAAGACCTGGCTTGGAGACGACAGCACGTCGCCCCTTAGGATTGGCCGCTCGGCTACTCGTCCGGCGAGGGCGAGCGCTGCCTTGAGGCGACAAGCTTTGACCAAGCCAACGCCAGGAAGGGTGGCGAGCTCGCCAATGCCCGCCGAGGCAAGGCGCTGGATGCTGCCAAAGCGCGCGAGCAGGAGCTGCGCGGTACGCGTCGCATCCATGCCTTGGACGCCGGTTCCCAGGACAAGGGCAAGAAGCTCCGCATCTTGCAGAGCATCTGTCCCCATGCGAAGGAGCCGCTCGCGAGGCCGTTCAACCGGTGGAAGCTCTTTGAGTGACACCACACTGGCGCTGCGCTGCAACAAGCTCGCCAGACGCCAACACGGCGTCTTTGCTGCGACGGTGCGCGTCCGGTGTCCGAGAGGCGGACATCATGTCCGGCTAGCGGACACGGTGTCCGCCTGGCGGACGCAAGCTGACGCAACGCCAGTGCCCTTACGCCGCCGTTCGCCCCTTCTCGACCCTTTCGACGTGGTTCTGCTTGACCGCTTCTTCGTCGACGCGCCAGGTGCCACCACCTGCCGACGGGAGCTCGAACATGGCGTCCAGAAGCAGCTCCTCGAGCACGCTGCGAAGCCCACGCGCGCCCGTGCCCCTCGATAGAGCCCTGTGGGCAATTTCGAGGAGTGCCTCCTCGGTAAACTCCAACGCCGCTCCCTCAAGGGCAAAGAGGCGCTGATATTGCCTGACGAGAGCGTCCTTGGGTTCGGTCAGGATACGCACGAGCACAGGCTCGTCCAGGGCGTCCAGAGCGACGATGACCGGGAAGCGGCCGACGAACTCGGGGAGAAAACCGAACTTGTGCAGGTCTTCGGGGAGGGCTTCCTTGAGCCCTTCAAACGTGCGATCGGGGGGACGGTCTTCCCCGGCGCGGAATCCTGCACAGCTCCCTTTCTTTCTCTGCGCGATCTGCCGCGCAAGCCCCTCGAACGCACCACCGGCGATAAAGAGGATGTTCGTGGTGTCGACCTCGACGATCTCCGAACCCAGGCCGGTCGCCCTATCACCGCCGAGCCGAACTTGGACCCGCTTCCCCTCCAAGATCTTCAGGAGTCCTTGCTGCACCCCCTCGCCCGACTCGTCTCGATCATGGCCAACACGCCGCGCGAGCTTGTCCACCTCGTCCAGGTAAATGATGCCCTTCCCCGCGCGCTCGGCGTCGTTGCCAGCGGCCCGAAGGAGCTTGGAGACGATCGACTCCACGTCCTCTCCGACGTACCCCGCTTGGGTAAGGGGCGTCGCGTCGGCAATGGCGAACGGGACCTCGAGAATTCGGGCCAGCGTTCGAGCGAGGTGGGTCTTGCCCGTGCCAGGAGGACCCATGAGCAATATGTTCCCCTTTGTGAGCTCGACCTCCCCGGCGAAGCCCCGTGCGGCAACCCGCTTCATGTGGTTGTACACGGCCACGGTGAGAATCCGCTTGGCGTGTTCCTGGCCAATCACGTACTCGTCGAGTCGGTCGGCAAGGTCACTTGGCCTTGGGGGCCTGGGCCCGGCAAGCGGAAAAACACGCCGATCCTCGGAAAGCAGCTGCTTGCATGCCGCGATGCACCGATCGCAGATGTACACGCTGGGGCCAGCGACGAGCTTGCGCACCTCATGCCGCGCCCTGCCGCAGAACGCACACCTTCGATCCATTTTTGCGTCTCGCCGTCGGTAACCCATCACCTCGGATACCAAAGCAACGCATGTGCCATGATAGTCCCTGATGCCGGGCCTGGGCGGTCACAGCCAGTCTTCTTCCGAGCTCACGCCACTCGAGGGATCCATCGAGAGAGTCGTGTACGAAGACCCCGAGTCACGGTTCGCCGTGGCGCGGCTGCGTGTGGTCAAGAAGCCCGAGGCCGTGACGATCGTGGGACACCTCTTGGGAATGCAAGCGGGCAGCCAAGTACGCCTGCTCGGGCGGTGGACGGTCGACAAGAAATACGGCGAGCAGTTCCGCGTGGAGACTTGCCAGCAGGTCGTTCCGGCCACGGTGGCAGGGATCGAAAAATACCTTGGTTCTGGTCTGATCCCTGGAATCGGTCCCGAGCTCGCCAAGCGCATCGTCTCCTTTTTCGGCACGGCAACGTTGGAGGTGATTGAAAACCAGCCAGACCGCCTGACCGAGGTCGAGGGCATTGGGCGCGTCCGTGCCAGCCGGATTCAAAAGGGACTGACCGAGCACAAGGAGCTCCAGGAGGTCATGGTCTTCTTGCAAGGCCACGGGGTCTCACCGAGCCAGGCTGTTCGCATCTACAAGCAATACGGCAAGGCAGCTATCTCGCTGGTCCGTGAAAACCCCTACCGTCTCGCCCTTGACGTGTGGGGCATCGGGTTCAAGACCGCCGACGCGATTGCCCGGAAGCTGGGCATCGACAAGGCCTCCCCGGCGCGAGCCGAAGCAGGAATCCTGCACCAGCTCGGCGAGCTGGCCGAGGAGGGGCACGTGCACGTCCCGGAGCACGAGCTCGTGGCCCAAGTCGAGCGCGAGCTCGACATCGACCCCGCCATGGCACGCGGCGCGGTCGAACGCCTGGCTCCCACTGGGCGCGTCGTGCGTGAGGTGCTCGGCGAACGAGGAGAATGCCTTTCGCTGCGCGCCCTCTGGGACGCCGAGGTACGCGCCGCCGCGAGTCTCGCGCGACTCATCGAGAACCCTGCGCCCCCCGTCGCCATTTCGGTCGACAAGGCCATCGCTTGGTTTGAAAAAGAACAGCAGGTCGAGCTCGCTGCCCAGCAGAAGGAGGCGATCCGCGCCACGATCCAGGAAAAGGTGGTGGTCATCACCGGAGGTCCTGGCGTCGGGAAGACCACCATCGTCAACGCCATCCTGTGCATCCTGGCCAAGAAGGGGTGCCGCGTCGCCCTCGCGGCACCCACCGGCCGTGCGGCCAAGCGGCTCGCCGAGGCCACGTCACGAACCGCCATGACCCTCCACCGCTTGCTCGAGTTCAACCCGCGAGGAGGTCGGTTCGAACGCAACGAGGCCTCGCCCCTCGATGTAGACATGGTCGTCGTCGACGAAGCCTCCATGGTGGACGTCCTCCTCGCCGCAAGCCTTCTCGCGGCAATCCCCTCTCATGCCAAGGTCGTGCTCGTGGGGGACGTGGACCAGCTCCCATCGGTGGGACCAGGCCGAGTTCTCGCCGATGTGATCGCGTCGCGCGCCGTCACTGTCGTCCAGCTCACGGAGGTCTTCCGCCAAGCCGCCCAAAGCGCCATCGTGACCAACGCGCACCGCATTCACCGTGGAGAGCTTCCGAATGTTGCAACGGGAGAGACGGCGTCGGATTTCTACTTCATCGAAAGGGACGAGCCCAAGGACGTGCTCAACGTCCTACTGGCTCTTTTGGCCGAGCGCATTCCAAAGCGTTTTGGCCTCGACCCAGCTCGCGACGTGCAAGTCCTCACCCCGATGCATCGAGGCGACGTGGGGTCCCAGAACCTAAACCGGGCGCTCCAGGCTCGCCTCAACCCGCCGCGACCCGGAGTGGCCGAGCTCACGCGCGGGCAGCGGGTTTTTCGCGTGGGAGACAAGGTGATGCAGGTACGAAATGACTACGACAAGGAGGTGTTCAACGGAGATATCGGTCTCGTCACGGACGTCGTGAAAGACGATGAAGGAGAACAGGTCGTTGTCGAGCTCGACGGCCGCCAGGTTCCGTACGCGGTAGACGAGCTGGATTGCCTGGTACACGCCTATGCCGTGACGGTGCACAAGTCGCAGGGATCCGAGTATCCCGCGGTCGTGATTCCCGTGGTCACGCAGCACTTCCTCTTGCTCCAGCGCAACCTGCTCTACACCGCCGTCACCCGGGGCAAGAAGCTCGTGGTGCTGGTGGGCTCGCGAAAGGCGCTAGGAATCGCGGTGCGCACCGACGATACACGCCTCCGGTGGACGTGGCTCGCCGCGCGGCTCCGCGAGGCTTGCTCCCCTCAGAAGTAGTAGCGCACGCCAAACGCGGCGTTCAGGTCCAAGTCCAGGCCATCGTGCTTGTCGTCGTCATCCTCGAGAATCATGTCGAGGATGAGCGCCACCTCCACGAACGCATCGAGAGGCACCCCGGCCTTGATGAAGTCAAACACCAGTCCCACTGGCCCGCGCGCGCCCAAGTGCACGTCGTCGCTCTCGTCGTGACCTCGGTCATGGGAGAGAAGACGTCCACCGACTCCCACGTAGAGCCCCAGGTCAAACTTCGCCTCACGCACGAGCACCGCGGGGACGAACAAGTAGTCGGCGTGCACGTGGAGTCCCTCAGCGCCGAGTAGAGAAAACCCAATTCCAGCGTCTACTGCCTGGCCGCTCCCACCTCCGAGGTAGAGCTTGAGCGAAACACCCGTAGGAGATCCCAGGATGAGCCCGGCACCGAAGTCGCCGCCGTCGGCGCGCGCGTTCCTTGGCGTCGAGAAGACTAGGAGAAAGAGCACCACCTGGGCAAGGCAAGCAAGGGAGCGCATCGGCAGCCCAAGTTATCACCCAGTACCCGCTCCCGCCACCTCGCGTACACTACGCCTCATGAAATGGCTCTCGTGCGCTTTTTGCTCGCTCGCCTTAGCATGCGGTGGGTCGACGACACCCGTCAGCTCCACCACGTGGTCTCACAAGCGCCCGGACCATGTTCCTCCTCCCCCCGACAAGTCGGCGCGAGCTACGGCCACGGACGCCCCCATCCCAGAGCCCAGCGATCCTCGCGAAAGGCTAGTTGTCGTGAAAGACGGGGCCCTCTGGATCATGCAACCGAACGGGAGCGAGGCACGCCGGCTTACCTCGGGAACGCGGGCCATTCCCGACGAGAACCCCGCCTTCTCTCCAACTGGCCATGAAGTCGCGTTCTCCTCGGCACGAGATGGGGCCGCCAAGATTTACCTCCTGTCGCTGGATGGCTCCGGCGCCAGGGCTCTGACCGACGGCACCAAAGGGGACGATCTCCAGCCAGCTTGGTCCCCTGATGGACACAGCCTCGTGTTCGTGCGCTCCCACCACGGGGAGCGAAGCGACCTGTTCCTCTTGGAGGTGGAACGCGGAGTCGAACGCGGAGTCGAACGCGGGGAACCACGACTGCTCCTCGAGGGACGGGACAGGACTCCATCGCAGGTGGGCTGGCCGACCTGGTCCCCGGATGGACAGTCGATCGTCTTTTCTGCCGATCGTGAAGAGGGCTTCGGTACCGGCCTCTGGCTGGTGCGCCCAGACGGAACGGGTCTTCGCAGGCTCACGCGTCCTCCCATGGCGCAGGCCTGGGTGCGCGACCTTCGCCCCTCGTTCTCGCCGGACGGCGCCGAAATCGCCCTGGCGTCCAACAGGCACGCCGCCAGTGGGGATTCGGGCGACGACCTAGACATCTATTCTCTCTCGGTAGACGCGGGCACGATGACCCGCCTGACCAACGACCCGGGCGTGGCCGACGATCCCTGTTTTTCCCCCGATGGCCAACGGATCTTCTTTACCTCCACCCGGGACGCGCTCCGCGTGGGCCACGTCGAGCTCTTCGTCACGCCTGCCCATGGTGGTGAGCAGCGACGCTTGACGCGGGATGAGGCCCCTTTCAACCTCGCCCCGACCGCCGGGCTGCTCAGGTAACCGCTCGATTTCTCCTCATGATCTCGTAATATCCCGGGCGTGGGACAAAAGGGGACCAGCAGCCGAGGAGCATCGTCGCGAGCGAGCAGGGAAGATCGCAGCAAGCGTCTCCTCGATCTCGTGGTGATGCTCTTGGGGGCCAGGGGACCTGTCCCGTACCGCGAGATCCGATCCCAATTCAAGGCGTACCAGACCGAGAACGACGAAGCTGGACTTAGGGCATTCGAGCGGGACAAGGCAGACCTCCTGGAGCTCGGGATCCCACTCCGCTACGTGACACCCGAGGACGACGAAACCGTGGATGAGGCCGGCTACGTCGTCGACTTGCGGCGCTACCGCATGCCGGAGATTCGCCTTACGCCGGAGGAAGTGGCCGCGCTCGTGCTCGCCGGCTCGGTGGCTCGGGCGGCGCACGGCACAACCTATGCCGAGGTCGTCGACTTGACCCTAAAGAAGCTCGCCTTCGACCTCCCGACGGCTCCCGACACGCCAACGCGGGCGGCGCGTGGAAAGGCAGGAGAGGAGCATGGCAAGGCCGCGCCGGTCCTGGTCCATTTTCCCGAGCCGGCGAGCCCTGGCCTTGCCGAGAGGCTCTCGCTCCTCGAGCAGGCGACCCGAAATCGGAAGCGGCTGACGCTCTCCTACCTCGGCACTCGCGATGGCGTTGTCTCGGCAAGGGACGTGGATCCCTATGGCCTTGCCTATCGTCAGGGCGCATGGCTTCTCGTCGCGTACTGCCACCTGCGAAAAGGCGTCCGCACGTTCCGCTTGGATCGAATTTCGGAGGTGACGGTCGCACCCAAGCCGCGGACGCCGGATTTCGAGCGCCCCTCGGGATTCGACGTTCGCCGACACGCGGATCGCTCCCCATGGACGTATGAAATGGAACCGCCTGTGGAGGTCGTGCTCGAGGTCTTGCCGCCCGCGAGCGCGATCGCCAACGAGGACTTCGGTGGGAGCACGCACCGCCAAGCGGGTGCCGATGGCGCGACCTTAATCAGGTTCGAGTGCTCCAACCCGGACTATCTCGTGTCCCGCGTCATGGCCGCGAAAGGAGGAATCATCGTGCGCGCCCCGACTTCGATCAGGGAGCGGGTGCGGGATGAGATCCGAGCGGTAGCTGCGCGGTACCAGTGCCCTGGAGCGAGTCAGCCATGAGCGAGCTGTCGGGGAGGCTCAGTCGGCTCCTGTTCCTGGTTCCCCACGTGGCCAAGAGTCCCGATGGAGTGGAGCTCGACCAGCTCGCAGAGGAGCTCGGCATCGAACAAGAGGAGCTCCTCGCCGACTTGGATCTCCTCACTCAGGTGGGTCCGCCGACGGGGGATCCCGGGGAGTACCTCCTGGTCACGTTTGAGAAGGGCAGGGTCTATGTAGACCTTGCGCAGCGACTTACAAGGCCGCTCAGGCTCACCCCTGCTGAGGGTTGCTCCCTCCTCCTGGGCATCCGGTCGCTCAAGCGAAGCGGCATCGCGCCCTATGACGATGCCCTGCGATCCGCCGAAAAGAAGCTCCTTGCGGCCCTGGGAACCGAGGCCAAGGTAGCCGAGCAACTCGCCGAAGGAACAGTCGTCGTGGGCGAGGGGCAAGCGGTGAGCAGGCACCTGCGCGCGCTCCTCGAAGCTGCTCGCGAGCGACGCAGCGTGGAGATCGAATATGCTGCCGCCTCGAGCGGACAGGCGATGCGGCGGGGTCTAGAACCTTACGGCATCGTCCACCATGGTGGTGCTTGGTACGTGATCGGAAGATGTCAGAAGCGAGGGGACACCCGCACGTTCCGCGTCGACCGGATCGTAGCCCTTGCGTCCACCGGACAGGCATTCATGGTGCCACCCGACTTCGACCTGGAGGCATACCGACGTGAACGCATGTACGTCCCCAGCGCCGACGCAGTGGTTGTTCGGGCGCGCTTCGATCGAATCGGCGCAGCCCGGGTGGGCGCCGCGTGGCCGGCAGGTGAAGTCGTCACGCTCGAAGGGGGGGGCGCCGAAATAGCGATTGAGTGCGAGGGGATCGAGTGGGTGCTCGGATGGGTGCTCTCCTTTGGTCGCCACGCCGAGATCGTCGCCCCCGAAGAAGCCCGCACCGCCCTGTGTGAACGCCTCGCGACCATGAGGGACGCTCACGCCGGATACAAGGACTGATGCCCTTAAAAGACGTAGTCCATGGCGAGCGCGAGCATCATGAGAACTCGGCGCATCTCGAGGTTCTCCACGTTGGCGACGAGATAGTCGTGGAGCGCGGGCTGCCGCTTCTGGAGCTCTTTCGCACGATCGAGCGAGGCCACGGAGTCGAGCTCCTCGAACGTTATCGCCCGCACGCTTCGTCCCGCATGGCGCAAGAAGCAGTTCGCCATGAGGGCAGCGTGAAATACGGCGTTCACCACGGCCTCGGGTCCGCCGAACTCCTTCACGAAGGCAGTCAGGTACCGGGTCGCACTGGGCTGTGACTGCACCCAGGTCCCCACAACGGTTTGGGCATAGCGCGGGTCGGACATCCTTTGAGAGGCGTCTCTCACGACATCCGCGACGGTGTTCTCCGGGATCCGCATGACCTAAGGGCTCAAGTCTAGCGCTTGGATGCCATGCGCACCATACTGGGGTGTTCGATGACTCCCCGCGGCGCGGCAAGGGGACGCTTCCTTATCGTCCTACTGGCGAGCTTGGTTGCCCACGCCGTCTTGGCAATCGGGGCCTCTTGGCTCGCGTCGCGCGCCAGCTCCGTGGAGCGCGACACGGTCGTCCCCGTGGATTTCCTCGTCAGCGAGCCGCCTCGCCCCAAGGTCCACGAACAACCAGCATCAGAGAATCAGAGCTCACGGCAAGACCCCGCCGCGAAGGATTCCCCGCAGCCACGAGCAAGGCGAGCAGCCAGGCCAAAGACTTCGCTGGCTCGACCTACGCGCGCGAAGAAGACTGAGGAACCGGCGCCTCTTGCCCATTCCGACGTCGTGTCCTCGCCCAGCCTGCCAGACGCCGGGATTAAGGACGCAGGAGCCGTGCTCGCTAAGGTCGAGGTGGATGCATCGCAGCCCGACGACGCGGGGGTCCTGGCCGAATCCGACCCTTCGCCCCCGCCGTTGTCTTTGGACCTACATTCCCACGTGCCGAGCGACGCCCGCCTGGTGGTTCTCATGCTGAATGATCGCCTTCGTACCACGAGCTTTGCCCCTCTCGTAGAGCCGATCCTCGCACCGACACCAGACTACCAAGCCCTTCTCGACGGCACAGGCGTCACCATGATCGACACGTTCGATACCGTCCTGATTTCCACGCGGGACCCTCGAGACGCCAGCGCCACGTTCTTGGCGGTGCGGCCTGTAGGAGACACGGCCAAAGCACGCGCGGCGCTGGAGGGTGATCCCAAGGCCCCCAGGATTTCCTGGTCCGCGTGGTCCGCGTGGTCCGCGTGGTCCGCGAGCTCCGGCGTAATCTTGGGAAGGCGGACTGGGGCTCATCCCCTAGATCCGCGGGTGATTGTCGTTCCGGCGTCTGGATGGATGATGCTCGCGCGCCCGGAGCATGTCGCCGAGCTCATGGCCCCGGGCGATGCGGGCGTGGCGGCGCGACTCGACTGGCTCGAGCGCGTGGTGCAGGAAACCGACGCGAAGCTGGGCGGTGACGCACGCATCGTCGCAGTCGTTGGAGTCGCTGGAGTCAAGAACGACCTTCGTCTCCCGGGGTTTCCGCCCCTACCCCCGCCATCGCGCGGCACCGTCACCGTCGCCGTGGCGTCCGGAGGGCTCACGGTCCACGCGACCGCTCTTTTTGCCACGGAGGCGCAAGCGAGCCTGGTGGAAAATCTCCTCCACCAAGCTCAAAAGGACTACACGTCAAGCCCAACCCGCCGCCTCATGCTCGCGAGCCTAAAGCTCCTGCCGGCGCTCGAGAGCCTCGTCGTGAGCGCTCAGGGTGATGTCCTTGCGATCAGGGTGCGGTTCACCCACAAGGACGCGCAATTCCTGCTCAAATCCGTGGCGGCATGGAGCCAAGGTTTCTTCGGTGAGCGCGCGCCTGCTCGGCAATGACACCGCGCATTGAGCAATAATTGGCGCGTTCAATCTGCTATCGGCGTGAAATGATGCGACTTTTTTAGAACCTTAGCGCACGGGGCGTGCTAGTCTTAATCATTGTGGCTAGGCAGGCCACTACATTGAGCACGGTGCTCGCGTCCCTGCGAGCGACGCTAGCCAGTCGGCTCGCCAGCACTCCTGGCTCGCCGGATTTCGTGAGCGAGCGACGCCGCGGAAGGCGTGTTCCAGTGGATCATGAAGGGAAGCTGTTTTTCGGCGACCTCGTCCTCCCGGGTCGCATCGGAAACGTAGGACAAAGCGGCGTCCTCTTCCGCACTGGCGTGCTCGTCGAGGTCGGAGAACCCGGGCAGCTTTTCGTAGCTGGCTTCGATGCGCCGGGAATCCCAGTGCACGTAGCCTGGGCGAGTCGCAGCACCCGAAATGGCACTCCCACGCCGCTCGCGGGACTCGGCTTGGCTTTTGACGTCACGACCGCCCAGGCCGAGCGCCATGCGCTCGAGGCGCTCCTGTTCGTTCTCGAGGCTGCTAATAAATCCGCCACTTGACGTAGGAGTCCCGTGCCACGGGAGGGAGCAGCTCGATGATGCGCTGGAATGTAGCTTCCGGCATGACCACAAGCCCGTAGCGGTGCGTCGGATGGACATCCCGCGGGGGCACGATTCCAGGGAGTGGAACCTTCTCCAGCGACTCGAGGACCGAGCGGAGTTCCTGGCGAATGGCAGCACCAGGCAAGAGCCGCGTCACCTCCGCCGGGTGAGGATTGACGGCGGGCAACCGGAGGCGGGCGGGAGCTCCCGTATACCACGTCACCATGTACACGATATGACGCTCCGGCGTGACGACGGTGGTCCCGGGCGGCAAGACATCCTTGAGGTTCCCGACGGCAGCGGCAAGAGATGGGTGCGTGAGAACGACGCCGTCGGTTGGAGGGCACGCATGGCGCGCAAGAAGAAGGAGGAGCGCGGCGCCAAGCCCAAGCGTCGCGCGCGCGCGAGGTGTCGCCCTTCGGAGCACGAGTGCCAAGAGGAGGGCGGCGAGTGGACCCAGGGGGAGGAACGCGGCGAGCCTCATCCTGAACACAACCCCTTGCTCGCTGCGGGCGTCCAACCAGGGAATCCCCAAGAACAGGGCGAGCACGACGAGCCCCACGGCTAGCGCTGGTGGAGCGTTCAGGTTTTGCTGCTCGCCCATGCGGATCGATCCGGCTCTTCTCCGCGCCCTCCTGGCGAGCGCCCGGCTGATGGTGAACAGCGCGAGAACGGCCGCTATCACGGCGGCGACAAGGACCTCGTGCCCAAGATAGAGCGGCCTTCGCCCCGGAATGGCCAGCACGGGGAGAGAGGCATCGCCAGCGCTTCGAAACAGGTCGCGAAGGTGGTCGAGATCACGGGATGCAAAAAAGCGCTGCGGCCAGGCGCGACCCAAGAGCGCCAGAAGGCTGAGCGCGCCCAGGACAAGAAGGAGCACCCGAGCGAGCGTCCTGGCGTTCCCTTGGTTCCTCGCGTGCGCCCAAGCGAGGAGCGGGAAGAGCCCCACCACCAGCGCGAGCGCGACGGCCGTCTTGTGCGCGAGCGCGGCGGCTGCGAACAACAAGGCGGGAAGAAGGATCCGCCGTACCGAAGGCTTCTCGAGTGCCCACGCCTGCGCGGCCAGGAACCCCGCGCAGATCGAGAGGCCAACACCTTCCTTGACGAACTCAGTCGTCAGGAAGAACGACTCGGCACTCGTTGCAGCGAGCGCGGAAGACAAGATCCCGAGCGCACGATCACCGGACAGCCGCTTTCCGATGAGGTAGGCGGGAACCACCATCACCGAGGTCCCCAGGGCGGCGCCGAGCTTTGCCCCCACGATGGGGTCGGTGCACCACGCGAGCGGCGCCATGAGCCAGGGGACGAGCGGAGCAGTTGGGTAGTAGAGATGACCATCCCGAAGGAGAGAACGGAGCTGGATGGGGTACCAGTAACCGTCGATTCCCAAGGGGAACGGCGATTGGAAAAGGAGTGCGAGGCGCGAGGCAAAGGCGTAGGCAAAGAGGGCCACGACCGCGCATGCCGTCACCGCCCGAGGCCCATCGTGTCTCCACCACTCCTTCACGCGTTGCATGGTACCCGGTCTTTACACCGCGTTCACTTGCACCCTCCGACAAAACTTGGTTGATTTCGTGCGATGAAGCAGAAAGCAGTGGTTCTCCTTTCGGGCGGGCTTGACTCCACGACCGTGCTCGCCATCGCGCGCGCACAAGGGTTTGACTGCCACGCCCTCACGGTCCGCTATGGCCAACGCCACGAGGTCGAGCTTGCCGCTGCGCGTCGCGTCGCCGACGCGTTGGGGGCCATCGAGCACAAGGTCCTCCAAGTTGACCTGACCGTCTTCGGTGGCTCCGCGCTCACCGACTCGCATGTCACGGTTCCCAAGGACCGGCCCCTCGCGGAAATCGGCGCGCCTGGAGACATCCCAGTGACCTACGTGCCAGCGCGCAATACGGTTCTCTTGGCGCTCGCCCTCGCCTGGAGCGAAGTTCTGGACGCCCGTGAGATCTTCCTTGGCGTCAACGTCCTGGACGCCTCGGGGTACCCGGATTGCCGCCCAGAGTTCGTCGCTGCATTCGAGTCCCTCGCCCGGGTCGCCACTCGGGCAGGCACCGCGGGGAGGGAGATCCATGTGCGCGCCCCACTCATCCAGATGACGAAGGCCGAAATCATCCGCCACGGCGTGGCGCTCGGGGTGGACTACGGGCTCACGCACTCCTGCTATGACCCCGTCCCCACTGGGAAGGCATGCGGGCGCTGCGACGCGTGCATCCTTAGGAAGAAGGGGTTCGCCGAGGCCGGCTTGCCCGACCCGACGGTGTATGAATAGCTAGCCGTACTCGTCGTACTTCAGCGACTTGCCCCGCACGAGGTGGACCGGATATTTCGCCCTCGCATCGGCGAGCTTCCCTTCGACCGCAGAGCTCAGGTCAATCCCGACTACGTTGCACAAGTTGAGCAAGCAGATCGCCACGTCGGCGACCTCTTCCACGATGGCAGCCCGCTTTTTCTCGTCGAGCACCACCTCGCGCGAGGCCTCGCTCTCCACCCATAGAAAGTGCTCCATGAGCTCCGCTGCCTCACATGCGAGCGCCATCGCCAGGTTCTTCGGCGCGTGGAACTTGGTCCAGTCTCGTTCCTTGACAAAGGAAGCGATGAGGCGGCGCAGCTCGGAAAGAGAGGTCCGCTCGTCGGTCAGGGTACTCTTGGCGCTCACTTATCTCTCCGTTCCAGCAGTATCAGGTGCTCAAGTTTCGGGCGTGCCGTGAAGGCCTGCTTTTCGGCACTGCCTAGCGCGGTGCGCGCCTGCGACGCTGAGGCGACAAAATCGAGGCCTGCCTGGTTCGCAAGGCGGAGCACCAGCTCGCCTGCGTGCACGGGCACGGCGTTCGGCGGCGTTCCGGCGAGCGAATCCCCAATCAGAACCACAGCACGGCCACCGGGTCGCAGGACATGCGCCATTTGGGCGAGCACGTCGGCTAGGTCTCGCTCCCACCCAAGGAGTGCCGCGCGTAGCTTCTCCTCGCCGCCAGCGAACTTCCGACGCGCGCCAAGCTCCCAGGCCCTAAGCTCGGAAACCGGGATCCCCAAGAAGGTCAGGCGGAGCAGGTGATGCTCGAGGTAATCGTAAGTCCCCGCGTAGGGGGGGGACGTGACGATTGCGTCGACCGCTCGCTCGCCGACTCCAGCACGGCCCAGCGAGCGAGCGTCTCCAAGGCGCACCCTTGGCGGCGGCGTCCCATGGGGCGCCGCACGCCAAAGCGCCTCGAGCCCTCTCGCGAGCTCCTCGGCACGCGTGGCGAAAAGCCGCGCGGCCATGCCCCGAGCGATCCGTCGCTCAATCACGCGTCCCGACGTATCCGACTCGCGGCGCGAGACCTTGACGAGAATGGACGACAAGACGACCAGCAGCGCGTCCCGGACATCCTGGTCTTCCTCCTCGCCAATGCAGCTGGCGAGGGTCTCGAGCTCCCGCCGCACGTGCGGTGCGAACCAACCCCTGAGTCGCTGGGACCGCGCTTCCTCGGAAACACCCGACGGAAGGGGTCGCGGAGGAGCAGCCGCTCGCGTGCGGCGACGCGCCGCTTTCCCCTCTTCCACCGCCAGCGCCGAAATGCGCCGTGCCCTGTGCACGAGCTCTGCCCGCGCCGCGTCGCTCGCGTGCCAGGTCTTTGCTCTGGAGAGAAGCACGGCGAGTGGGCTGGCGTCCACCCCGATGCACCGCGCCCCATGGAGAACCCCTTCGACCAGCACGGTGCCCGAGCCACAGAATGGATCGAGAAGCGAACCACCGGTTTCGAGCCCCGTGATTCGTATCGCTCGCCGTGCGGTGATGGGGTGCATCCGTGCCGGGTAGGTGTGAAGTCCATGGGTATAGGCACTCATTACCCGGGCGCCCACGTCAGCCACGTCGAGAGCCTTGGAGAGCTGCCGGGCGAGCTTCGGCTCACCTTGCGTGTAGATGCGCCCCCAGCTGCGGGCTTGGGTCAGGGCACGGCGCTCCTTCACGTGTCCTTCCTCACGCCTCGAGCTCCTCGATCCGGTTTTCGGTGAACTCCCCATCGGGCAAGCCATAAAATACCCGTCATGCCGCTGCCGATCGAGATCATTGCCGCTTGCCCCTGTGACACCGGCGAAGCGCGGCGCCAGGCGAGCAGCGCCAGCAGTGGCAAGCGGGCGACCAAGATGTTCCTCAAGTCGCTCGCGGGCCAAGAGCCAGAAACCAGCAGCAAGGACAAGTAACTGGTAACATGACCGCCCTGATGGTCGCCGGAGCCACTATGAATAGACTTAACACCTCTCACTTTTCCGCGCGTCGCGCGCTTGCGGTACTGCTCTTTCTCCTATCGCTGACGCCCACCCGCACGCTCGCACAGGATGTGTCGATTGAGCGCGCGCGGCATCACTTCGAATCCGGGCAGGATTTCTACGACAAGGGGGAGTACGCCAAGGCGGCAGAGGAGTTCATGGCCGCCCATGCGACCAAGCCGTTTGCGGCGTTCCTTTTCAACGCGGCGGTTTGCCATGAGAAGCTCATGGACTATTCGAAGGCGGTCGAGCTGTTCCGCCGGTACCTCAGCGAAGATCCCAAGGCGCGGGACCGCGCCGAGGTCGAAAAACGGGTCTCAGTCCTGGAAGCCGAGATTCAGCGCCTGGCCAGCATGCCCGCGCCGAGCACCCAGCCAGCCGGGCAACCCACCACCCAGCCTGCGACTCCGTCGGAGCCTGGGGAAGCCACTTTGCCGCCGAGCGCAAGAACGGAGCGAGATGAAAGGCCCTCTGCCGCTCTCTTGGCGCTCCCTGAGGCGAAGACCAAGGGCTTGATCGTCGTCGAGTCAAAGCCGCCGGGAGCCGCCATTTTTCTCGACAACAAGAAAGCAGGTCCGCTCGGAGTGACTCCGTGGAACGGCTCGCTCGACGGTGAACATGAGATCATCCTGGAGTCGAAGGGTTACAAGACGGAACGGAAGAAAATCGCGCCCAGCCCGGACAAGCTGGTCTGGATCTACGTGGCGCTTAGCGAAGAGCACTTCCTGGGGTGGCTCGAGGTTCGCGCCAATATCCCCGGCGCGGACGTTTTCCTCGACCGGGTGGACGTCGGCGCGATCGGACGCACGCCATTCCTGGGCAACGTACAGCCTGGAAAGCACAAGATCATCGTGAGCAAGGAGGGATACACCCCCGTCGAGAAGGCGATCGAGATCGACCGCGGCAAGGCGCACAACGTGGAAGTCAAGCTGTCACCCGCTCCGGTCGGCTTCGTGCGCGTCCGAGGTGAAGACATCGTGGGAGCAAAGGTCACCATCGACGGCAAGCAGGCGTGCCCTCGAGCCCCCTGCCGCTTCCAGGCGCCCGAAGGGACACACGTCATTGGGGTCGGCAAGGAAGGGAAGAAGCCATTCCGAAAAGAGCTGGCGATTGAGAAGTCCACGGAGACCTCGGTCTCCGTCAAGCTCGCCCCAAAGCCGTCCCGCGTGGGTGCGCTGTGGAACTTCACGCTAGCGGCAGGCTTCTTCGCCGGCGCCTATTTCCTCGCGCCGTTGGCCGAGGGACTCGACGACGACCTTGGATTTGGCAAGCCAGAGCATTATCGATATGCCACGTACATCCTCCTCGGCGGAATTGGCGTCCTCGAAACGATTAGTGGAATCGTGTACCTGGTCGAGGACAGAGGGCCTCCCTCCACGGGTCGCGTCGAGACCCGGGAGCTCACGATTGGACCGTCCATAGGCCCACACCATGCTGGGTTGGGCGCCGCTTTTCGCTGGTGATCTGCTACCTTTTGTTCGACCGTGAAGTCCTGTCCCCAATGCGCCCGGCAGTTCGTAAGAACCGACGAGTTCTGCCCCTTTGACGGCATTCGACTCGTGCCCGTGGTCATGCCCGGTGAGGCCCGAACGCATGGCCAGCACGTCCTCCCCGGCGGAATAGTCCTGCCACCGGAAGAGAGCTACGATTACCTCGTCGGGACGGTACTCGACGGCAGGTACGCCATCGAGGAGAAGCTGGGTGAAGGGGGCATGGGGGTGGTCTTCCGTGCCCGCCACACGGTCATCGAAAAAACCGTGGCGGTGAAGGTCCTCAAGGAGGAAGTCGCCGCCGACCAATCGCTGGTCCAAAGGTTCCTTCAGGAAGCCAAGGCGGCGTCACGCATTGGTCATCCCCATATCGTGGACGTCACGGATTTTGGCGTCCTACCCAATGGCTCCGCATACTCGGTCATGGAGTTCCTAAGCGGCGTCACGCTGTCCAGGCTGCTGCGCGAGGAAGGCACCCTCTCTGCATCACGGGCGGTGCCCATCGTGGCGCAAATCTCCCGGGCGCTTGCCGCGGCCCATGAAAAGGGGATCGTGCACAGGGACCTCAAGCCCGAAAACATCTTCCTCTTGGAGCGGGACGGACAACGGGACTTCGTCAAGATCGTGGATTTTGGCATCGCCAAGGTGAACCCAATCGAAGGGGACACGAGCGATGGTCCCCGCCTCACAAGGGCCGGAATGGTGTTCGGCACGCCCGAGTACATGGCGCCCGAGCAAGCCGCAGGACGTTCGGATGCCGACCACCGGGTGGATATCTATGCGCTCGGCATGATTTTCTACGAGCTCCTCGTCGGGTACGTCCCGCACAAGTCCGACAGCCCCGTCGCAATCCTGGCGATGCAGATCCTGGATCCGATCATTCCTCCTCGGCACGCCGTCCCTGGGCTCGCCATTTCGGAGGAAATGGAGCGGGTCGTCATGACCGCGCTGGCCAAGGAGCGTGAAGAGCGTTTCGACTCGATGGGAGCGCTTCTCGCCGCATTGGAGCACGCGTCGCAGTTTGCGCCGGCACCGGTGGGGCCGCCGGTTCCCGTCTTGAGCTTGGCCGGCACCACGTCTGCACCTCTCGGGCCTGTTGCCCGGGAGATTGCGCCGACCGCGGTCGACCTGCCGTCCACTCCTGCGACAGCGGACGACCCGAGCACGGTCTCCTTGCGCCCTGCGCCATCGCAGGGGCAGAAGCGCCGACACCGGGCTGCGATCATCGGAGGCACGGCAGGACTTGCGCTGGCGATTACGGCCCTGACCGCGCTTGCGCTCATTAAGCATTACCGAGCTGCCGCCGTTCCTTCCGTGAGCTCGAGCTCGCCAGCGGGCGCAAGCACTCTCGTCGCCAACGCACCTCCAGCCATCGGCATGTTGCCGAGCGCTCAGCCAGCAACCGGACCCTTGCACTTGGATGCGAGCACGACCAGCGCGCCGCCCACGCCTGCGACGTCGTCCACGCATGCAGCTGCCCTTCCCACACCCGAGCCATTGCCCGAACCGACGCCACCACAACCTGCCCCTCCACCACCCACACGTGCCCAGCCGACTCCCAAGCCTCTTCTCGATGTCATGGTCAAGACACACCCACCGGGTGGTGAGCTCTTTGTAGACCGCGTCATGGAGGGGGTCGATGGAACGACCTTTCGGCGAGAGCAGGGCACGCGGATGGACATCACGTGCCGACTCGCCGGGCACGATCCTGGTCGGGTGTCCGTCGTGTTCGATCAGGGGAGCGACATGGTGACGTGCGTGATGAAGAGGAAGGCTCGCTGCGTAAGGGATCTCAAGAACCCGTTTGATACCTGCCCGGACCCGTAGAAAGGATTAGCGTGGAGGCGGCGGCTCGGCGAATCGCGTTCCCGGGAATGGGGTAGCGGTCTCGCGCAACTCGACCTCGTCATCGGCATGCGGCGGGATCAGGATGCCGAGCGCCATGAGCCCGTCACGGTCGTTGTAGCGAAGCTCGGCAATAGCTGACGGCCGCGTTGGGTTGGCCCGTCGGAATGCCGTGTAGTTCACCGTGGAGCTCCGCTCTTCTCCAAACTCCGTCCCTAGGCCGCTGCGCTCGGACACGTCTTCCTCGCGCATCGCACGGGGTTCAGCCGAGGAGCTCGGGGCACTTGGCGCGACGCTTCCCGAACCGACGCGAGAAGGCGCGGCGTCCTTGGCGCGGGCGTCGCCGCGACCCGCGGAGCCGCCTTCCTTGGCAGGCGCCCCGCGCAGTCCGGAACCGCCGACATCCCGGCCATGGTACGGAACCTGAGGTGGCGGGATGTAGGCTGGCCTGTGCGCCCTTTCTTCGAAGATCGCCACGCCGACCACGCCAACGTTACGCGCCTGCCCCTTGCGCCCGGCGTACGAGTCGCGGACTGATGAAAACCGGAAGGTAGCCACTGACGCGAGCGAGGTACGGAACCCGTCCACAACAACGTCACCGTACGGAGGCACGACGTAGCCCCTCTTGTGCACGTAGTCGGCAGTTCGGCCGTCGATGGCGTCGAGCCCATCAATGGAAATGACCACCTCGATACGCCTCGGGGTCGGGTTGATAACGCGCACGCTGTAACGCTGGCCGAGGTCGCCGAGCACGTAATATCGCCCCCGGTGTGCAAAGGTAGGAAGGATGCGTCCCCACTCGTCGATGAGCTCGACCCGATAAGGGGCGGAGCGCGGCGACACGACGGATCCAGGAGGGTTTACCGGGTATATGGGGTGTGCGTCCGCTGGGGAGCGGGCGCAGGCGATGAAGAGGAGCGTGATGGCGATGGCAACATGTCGGCTCATGCGAGTTCGAACGCACGGACGACCCGATGGATCTCTGCCTTGCACGCGCCTGGGCAGTCTTCTGGCGACGGCGCCCCGAACTCTGTAATATCCGCCCATGCCAAGGGCACGGAAGAGGGTTGGGCGCGGGGTCGTCCGCAAGCCCCCAAGGCCCGGGGTCCAACGTGGTGGTAGAAATACCGGACGCGCCGGCGGTTCCCGGGCTGACAAGAGGAAACCCAAGGGAATCGCGACCAGGGCGCCGCGGGCCTTGGCTCCAAGGGGGAGCGAGGAATGGATGCAAGAAGCGGCAGGCCTTTTTGCGCCCCTAACCGAAGGGGAAAGGGCCGACGCACTCCGCACTCTCCTCGAAGATGAGCGCCTGCAAACCATGACGAAGATTGGCAGGTATCGCGTCATCGCGGTTGAACCCCTTGTTCTCAAGCCGCCGGAACCCATGGCAGGCCGGCGGCTCGTGCGTGTCGTCATCTATGACCACTCGGAAGACAGGTGCGTCGATGGGTGCGTTGACTTGGAGAAAGGCGTGACGTTCCATGTCAGCCACTCGACGAGCCAGCCGATGCTCTCGGTCGAGGAAGAATCGGACGCCGCTCGGGCTGCCATGGAGGACGACCGGGTCTTGCGCGCCTTGCAGCCTGGAGGTCGGCCGCTGGGTGTCATGCACTACTGGAGCCGACGGCCTTCCGATCTTTCCTATCGACGAAGATCTGCGGCCGTCATTCTGGGCACGGAAGGAGCACCGCCGACGCTCGTTGCGGTTGTTGATCTCATCGACCTCACCGTGGCAGAAGTCGTGCCCGCATCACGCTGGTAGTGGAGGCTTCCATGTCAGTGCCAAGTCCCATTCGCGAGGCGAGCTGGCAGGTGCACTGGAAGGTGTCCGAAAGCGCCGGGCTCACGGTGTACTTGGTCGATTTCAGGAACCGAAGAGTGCTCTGGGAGGGATCGCTACCGTACGTGACGGTTGACCATCAACGCCAAGACGTAGGCCCCGAAGACGAGCACCCGGACATCCACGGTCCGTTCTGGTTCCCTCTTGGAACCCGATCCCTGCGCGGGGACGTTCGAATGAACAAGTTCAGGGGCGGATTCGAGCTGGCGGCGGACTTCGCGGCAGGACCTTTTCGCTACACTCAGCTCTGGCGGTTCCATGAAGACGGTCGCGTGTCGCCGTGGCTCACCATCCACGGGCGGGGCTTGCACGCCTGGCATTCCTATCACCCCCACTGGCGATTCGATTTTGACGTGCATGGCGCCATGGACGATGCGTTCGAGACGTGGAGCAACGGCCGTTGGACCAGGGTATCCGAAGAGGGATGGCTCCCCTATACCGGCGAGGTCTCACCCGAAGGCGATGCCTGGCGCCAGGTCGACTTTGGTAGCGGCGCCGCCGTCCATGTTCGGCCGCACCACTGGGAGGACGCAGAAATCTTTGCCATCCGCTACCGCCCCGGCGATTGGCCGCCGTTTTCGCCACGCACGAGCTTCGGAGAGCAGCCGTTTCCAGCCGGATACGCGGGCAACGAACCGCTCGACGGGCAGGACATCAGCATTTGGTACGTAGGGCACGTCCACTATGATCGGTCGTTTCCATTCACCGCCGGGCCGTGGATAAGGGTAGTCGAGGCTTAGAGCCTGGGTCAGGCCGCCAATCCGTGACACCGCTTGAATTTCTTTCCGCTGCCGCAGGGGCAGAGGTCATTGCGACCGATCTTGGGCTCCTCGCGGACGATGGGGTTTAGCACCTGGCCGGGTCGGCGGCGGCTCACAGCCGCGTCGAAAGCCTCGACAATCACCTGCGTGGGCTCAAAGATAACCGCCGCACCCTCGGGCGTGAGGGCCTTCTCCTTGACGTCCTCGGCGACGAGCTCTTGAAGCTTGGTGACGAGGTGCGGTTGACGTTCGGCTAGTCCCGGGGCAACCCGCTCGTGCACATCCTTGCCGTTTATCCCCTCGACCGTAGCGCGCTCCCCGTCCACGATCTTCTTGGCGTCCGTGAGGTTCTCGGGCAGGAGGCGAGGGAGCTTCTTGCCAAAGAAGCGGTCAAACATGGCCCAAACCAGCGTCCCGTAGAAGACGGCCGCCTCACCCAACGCGTCCCCCTGCTCGAACTTGACCTGAGCGGCAAACTTGAGCAGCGCAGGCTGTTCTTTCCCCAGGCGGCGTGCGAGCTCATTCATGGCATCGCGATCGCCCGACTGGTCGAGGTTAATAAACGAATCGATCGTGGTAGCGACGGCCTCGGCAGAGACTTGGAAAGACGCTTGCGACGACATCCCGAAGGAGCTTGCACGTGGGGGCGTGCGACGTCAAGCCGACGTTACCTGGCCTTCCGTAGGCGTGATCGTCGGCGCGAGCATGACCAAGCATCGAGGCCCACACTGGCGTCCGGCCGACCGAGCACCTCGTGGACAGGCCCTCACGGCCCATGACCGGCAGGTAGGCTCCGCTCATGGCCATAGAGGTGGTAGTTCGCGAGTGACGTCGCTCCAGGAGCGCTTCAGGATCTGGCGCTCTTTCGCGGATTGCGATCGCCAAGCATCGATACGACTCGCTTGATGCGCGTAGGCCACTGCGCAGGTCTTCGAGCAAGACTTCGCGGTGTGAAAGGCCCGACGGATATCGGCTTCGGTGTACTTGGCGAGCGGAATGCCAGGATCGCCATGGCTTGATTCGCACAGATGAACCAGCCCCTTTTCGCAGACGGCGAAGTAGCGCGCCCCTGAACGGCACTTCCACGCTACCTCGCCCGAGTCGGCGAGGCTTAGCTGGAAATCCTCACTCAAATAGCTTGGAGCGCGCCCACGGAGTTGGCGGATTGCGTCGCATGCTCGACGGGCGGATGCGCTGAGCGGCATGACCGCCCCGCGCCTATCGCGCGCAAGCGAGCACTTGGCATCGAAGCCGAGCGCTACCGCCGCTTCGGCGATCCGCAACGCATCGTCTGGAGGCCCGGCGCCAAGTACCGTATTTATGCGCACGCGAAAACTCGCGTGCTCGGAGAGCATGCGAAGCTTGGGCAATAGAGGCACGAGCGACTTGCGCGTAATCGAATTGGGTCGCAGCGTGTCGACGCTGATCTGGAGTGCATATAGCCCGGCGTTGTCAAGAGCGCGCACGCGCTCCTCTGTTAGCAGATAGCCGTTCGTGTTCATGACCGGAACCTGACCGCGCGATCGGACATAGGCGACCAAATCGACGATCTGCGGGTGAAGGAGAGGCTCTCCCCCGGTTATTGTGACAAGTACGGCGCGTAAACGATGGAGATGGTCGATGTGCCGCTTTAGATCCGCAATAGGAACGGGATCCGAGGTCCTATCGGCTTCGTAGCAGTATCCGCAGGCCAGGTTGCAACGCCGCGTAACAAACAGGTGCACCATGAGCGGTCGATACGGATCGAACGCACAAGAAACGACTTTTCCCAGAACGCGTACCTCATCCCACTTCGTGGCCATTACTTTGCTCCTTGGTTCGCGGGCAGCAGCGGGCGAGACGATTTCCAGCCTACTCGTTTCATCGACGAGCGATGGGCACGACGAATACGGAGGAACTCGTTGAAGATCTTCCAAAGGTCGCGCCAAGGACGAATCCGGCTCCTCGGATCGTGTCGATAGGCGACCGGTACTTCAGCAATGGAGAGCCCGAGCTCTCGTGCGACGACCAGCACCTCGAGATCAAAGCCCCATCCCGTCGTGGATACGCGCCGGAAGAGCGCTTCGGCTTCCTCGCCCCGGAAGAGCTTGAATCCACACTGCGTGTCTTGGATCCCGTCGAGTAATCCGAGCCGAACGATTCGGTTGGCCACGCGCGACCAGGCCCGACGGTACCAGGGCGGCTTGACGGCAGCAGACGCGCCCGGCGCTCGCCGTGAGCCGATGGCGATGCTCGCGACGCCACGGATTCGCTCTAAGAGCCGTGGAAGCTCGGTAATCGCGACGGCACCATCGGCGTCCATGAATAGTCGGAGATCGCCCCGAGCAGCGAGCATTCCGAGCTTCACCGCATGGCCTTTGCCTCGGTTCGGGAAGCTTCCGACGAGCGTGATGGACGGCAGGTCCTTGGTGTTCGCCAGAGCGCCCACGACCTTGGCGGTTTCATCGGAAGAGCCGTCGTCCACGACGAGGATCTCGGATGAAAAGTCCTGCGCGGCCAGCCACGCTCGCGTGGCGATGAGTGTGGGTCCGATCCGCTCCGCTTCGTTGAAAGCGGGAATGATCACCGAAAGCATGGTTCTTCCTCCGTGCGAAAGACGACGAAATGGGAAACCGGATAGTTCCAGAGGCTCATCGTCACGGCGGCGGCGACGCACTTGGCGATCACCACGGTGGCGCCGATGTGCATGACCAGCGCAACCAGGGCCCCGGAAATGAGCGCGCCGATAAACACGACGACACCCGCGTAAAGGAGCAGTTGCCTCATTAGATGCGCCCGGCCAGCCTGGAAGACCCAGAGCCGAGAGAGAAAGAAGTTGGCTAGCCCGCCCATCGTTGCGCCACAGACGGTGCCCAACGCTGGCGGGACATGCGCGCCGACCAGGGACAGGAGAACGGCGAAGTCAATAGTAGTCGCCAATGTGCTCGACCCTGCTGAACGAAGAAAACGCTCTCGATGTCCTCGAAACACGGTCGCGGCAAGTGCAGACGATGTGCCACGCTCGCTCGGATAGCGACGGGGCAAGCGGATGGCTTGCGTAAGCGACGGCTATGACAGGTGATTGTCTTGGTGCGCGACTTGAGGAGCGGCGGATGGAATTGCACAATCGCTTGGACTGAAGGTCAAACAGGCGTCGGCTCTTGGTCGGACATCTGTCAGGATTTGGGCAAGCTCTGAACGCGCCCCGGCACTGCCGCGTTACGCGGTTTTCGGCTAATGTGTGCGCCCATGAACCGCACCGCCTATATCGTCGACGCTATCCGCACTCCAATCGGCCGATACGGAGGCGCCCTCGCCGAAGTCCGCGCTGATGATCTCGGTGGGCTCGTCATCCGCGCGCTTCTCGAGCGCGTGCCTGTTCCAAGGGAAAAAATCGACGACGTGGTCTTTGGCTGCGCCAATCAGGCCGGTGAAGACAACCGCAATGTCGCCCGCATGGCGCTGCTTCTCGCGGGCTTGCCGGTACACGTGCCCGGTGCCACGGTCAATCGGCTTTGCGGCTCGGGAATGCAGGCGATAGGCGACGGCGCCCGCCAGATTATCGCCGGAGAAGCCGATCTCGTGATTGCGGGTGGCGTAGAGCAGATGACCCGCGCGCCGTTCGTCATGGCCAAGCCCAACGGGGCGTGGCCCCGGGGCGAAACCACCCTCTTCGACACGACCATCGGGTGGCGCTTCATCAACCCCAAGATGAAAGAGCTCCACGGCACCCTTTCCATGGGCGAGACCGCCGAGGCTGTCGCTGAACGGGAAAACGTGTCGCGAGAAGCCCAGGACCGCCTTGCGCTCCTGTCCCAACAACGCGCTGGCAAGGCCATCGCCGCTGGCCGATTCGAGCGCGAGATCGTTCCCGTGCCGCTCCCACCGGGGAAGGATGGAGCGCCGCGCTGGTTCCGCACCGACGAGCACCCACGACCGGACACCACGCCCGAACAGCTCGCGAGGCTCAAGCCCGCATTCAAGAAAGGCGGTACCGTGACCGCTGGGAACTCGTCGGGGATTAACGACGGCGCCGCCGCGCTTCTCCTCGCCAGTGAGCGAGCGGTCAAGGAATACAACCTCACGCCCTTGGCCCGGCATGTCACCGGCGCGGCCTGCGGGGTCGAGCCGTCCTTCATGGGCCTCGGACCGATCCCAGCGTCGCGCTTGGCGCTTTCCCGTGCTGGCTTGCGCGTGTCCGAGATCGACGTGGCCGAGATCAACGAGGCATTCGCGGCCCAGGCCGTCCCTTGCGTGGAGCAAATCGGGCTCGATCCTGACAAGGTCAACGTGAATGGTGGCGCCATCGCCCTCGGTCACCCGCTGGGATGCTCGGGAGCCCGTCTCGTCGGGACCCTCGTCCACGAGCTCGCGCTTCGCAAGGCACGCTTGGGCCTTGCATCCATGTGCATCGGGGTTGGCCAAGGGATAGCGACCATCGTCGAGAGGGTGTAACCAGGAGTCGTGTTCGGCGCAGAAGTCCTCCCGGGCGGGGGCGTGCGATTTTCGGCTTGGGCGCCGCGTCCCCGCTCCGTAGCGTTGCGAATCGTGGGGTACGGTGGCGACCTGCCCATGCAGCAGCATGAGGGCGGGACGTGCTCGGTCGTCGTGCCCGGGGCAAGTGCCGGGGCCCGTTATTTCTTTGTCCTCGACGGGGATCGGGCGCGTCCCGATCCCTGTTCTCGCTTCCAACCCGATGGAGTTCATGGACCGTCGCAGGTGGTCTGCCCAAGCACCTTTTCCTTCCGCCATCCCTCCCCCACGCTAGACCTGACCAAAGCTGTTCTTTACGAGCTTCACGTCGGAACCTTCACGCGAGAGGGCACGTTCGCGGCCGCGGCAAGGGAGCTCCCTGTCCTCAAGGAGCTGGGCGTCGATGCCGTAGAGCTCATGCCTGTCTCCGCCTTCCCCGGCGAGCGGAACTGGGGCTACGACGGCGTCCACCCGTTCGCACCGTGCGCTGCGTACGGTTCCCCGGATGACCTGCGAGCGTTCACCGACACGGCGCATTCGCTCGAACTCGCGGTCATCATGGATGTCGTCTACAACCACCTGGGTCCCGAGGGGAACTACCTAACCGAATTCGCACCCTATTTTTCACCGCAGCGGCGCACGCTGTGGGGCGATGCTCCCGACTTCAGTCGCCGCGAGGTCCGCGATTGGCTGCTCGACAACGCACTCGCTTGGCTCCGCGAGTACCGCGTGGACGGCCTGCGGGTGGACGCGGTCCACGCCATGTTCGACGATTCACCCAAGCACGTTCTTGCCGAGCTCTGCGAGAAAGCCCGCCCCGGGCTGCTTATCGCGGAGACCGACATGAACGACGTGAAGGTCTTTGACGACTGGGGCTTTGATGCCTGCTGGTCTGACGATTTTCACCACGCCCTGCACGCCTGCCTGACTGGAGAGCGAACTGGCTACTACCGTTCCTTTGGCGACTTGACCACCCTTGCCACGACGATCGAGTCTGGCTGGATACGGGGCCCGCATCCATGCCGCTCACGGGCTATTCCGGGCCCGCGCTTCATCGTCGCCTCCCAGACGCACGATCAAGTGGGGAATCGCGCCATGGGCGAGCGGCTCTCGCACCTAGTCGGCCTGCGGGCAGCGCGCTTGGCTGCAGTGGCCACGCTCGCCGCCGTGCCTTGCGTGCCCATCCTGTTCATGGGCGAGGAGTTCGCCTCCTCCTCGCCGTTTCAGTATTTCACGAGCCATGGCGATCCCGCCCTGGCGCGCGCTGTCTCCTTGGGGAGGCGCCGCGACCTTGAGGCCCAGGGCTTCTCCCACGCCGAGCAGGCACCCGACCCGCAGGAGGAAGGCACCTTCTTGCGCTCAAGAATCGATCTCGGCGACCGACTCGTGGAGCCACACGCCGCCACCTGGCGACTTTATCGGGATCTCCTGACGCTCAGGCGCAGGCTTTCCAGCTTGGGTGCCCAGGGGAAGCAGCGGTGCCGCGCTTGGGTGGACCGCGGTGCCGCATGGGTGGACCGAGGGGATGGAGTCCAAGTCGTGTTGAACGTGGGCGACCAAGAGGTCCGCACCAGCGGGACGGTTATTCTGCACAGTGAAGATGCGCGCTACGGCGGAAGCCTCGGGCGCCCCACGCCGGTGCTGCCGCCTCGGTCTGCGTGTATCTTGAAAGTCTAGGTCCCAGCGTCGCCGACCGGAATAGGGGAAGGCTCGGCGATCGCATCTAGGTCTGGCCCAGCGTCGTCCACGGGAGGAGGCAGGATTCCCGCGTCCAAGGTCCTGTCCATCCCAGCGTCGGGCGGGGGGACATCCTCCAGCCGCTCCTCTCCACTTGGCTGCTCTTCCCTCTCGGGCGGCACGTCCCTGGGAAACGGGAGCTCCTCGGGCGGCGGCTCGCCAGAGGCCGCGTCGGTCACCCGCGCGTCGGTTGCCATGTTGGTCCTTTCGGGCGCGGGGGCCAAAACGCCCCGCACCCGCTCGACCTCATGGGGCGGAATACGCGCGTCGTCCTCGTCGCGGGCCGCCTGAATGCTCGTAGCGTCCCCTTGGTTCACGGCGCCTGCCGCAGGCTCCTGCCGCTTGGCGCACGTCCGAGCGCACCCTGAAGCCCACGCAACAACAGTCACAAGAAGGGCCAGAAGTTGCTTCGATCGCATGTCCCAAGCGGATTCATGTCGCGGGCCACTCGGGACACGGCCATTCGATCTACACGGGTGGGGCTGACGAACCGGCGATTCCGCTCCGATCTACGGGTGCCACCGATCCACTGGCAAGTCGTCGGCAAAATGGACGGATCGTCTCGTAGAGATCGCGGAGTCCGAACGGCTTGGGCAAGATGGCCTCGGCGCCGAGACGGGAAGCATGCTGTTCTAGGTTGCTCACGCCCGAGACGAGGACGATGGCGACCCCTTTCCCCCGAGGATCCGACCGAATGCGACTCACCACAGAAGAGGCATCGTCTCCCTTGCTACCGATGATCAGGTCCAACAGAACCACGTCAGGCTGGTGTGAGAGGACCGCCTTGACTGCCGATGTACCGTCACGAACCGCGCAAACCTCGATCCCATCTCGTTCAATGGCGGCCACCAATGCCGTACGAAGGTCGTCGTCATCTTCGACTAGCACCACGTCACAGGAATCCATTCCACTCCCCCAAGCTAGTTCTTCCGCCGAGCCGAATATGCCGATCAACCAGCCTTCCCGCAATGCCCGAGTTGAGGCTCCCCCATTCCACCCGGGGAGCCAACGATAACAGAGTGAAATCGCGACGATTGTGTCTGGTCAAAGAGAGCGGGTCGGAGAAATGGTCCCACAACCGAACGTGCGAGCGAGTTCACCCCGACGGGATCCGCTCGCCCACCACGCGCGCCAGCTCGCGGGCGTCGACGGGCTTGGTTAGATAGCCCGCCACGTGCAACTTGTGCGCAATGGTCGCGACGTCCTGCCTTGCAGAGAATACGACCACCGGGATGCGATCGCAGCCATCGAGGTCGCGGAGCCGCTCCACGAACTCGCCTCCGTCCATGACGGGCATGGAGAGATCCAGGAGAATGAGGTCGGGGCGCGACTCGCCCACTCGCTCCAAGGCCTGGGCCCCGTCGTGAGCTCGGAGCACGTCGTAACCTTGACGCTCGAGGAGGTCTCCGACCGCGTCGAGGATGAACTCGTCGTCGTCGACCACGAGGACCCGTGGCCGGAGCGCACGTTCTACGTGCGCCTGATTGTCGAGCGCCGGGAGCGCCACAAAGAACGTCGAGCCGCTCCCAAGCTCGCTTTGAACCCAGATTCGCCCGCGGTGGGACGAGGTTATTTCGCGACAGATGAATAGCCCTAGCCCAAGCCCCGTGCATCGGCGAGGGAGGTTGGTCCCACGAAAGAAGCGATCGAACAGCCGCACCTGCTCTTCGCGCGGGATCCCAATGCCCTGGTCGGAGACCGAGAGAACCGCCTCGGCTCCTTGGGAGACGAGGGACACGCGGATGGTTCCTCCGTCGGGGCTATACTTCACCGCGTTGTCGAGGAGGTTGACAACCACCTGCTCGAGGCGAGCCCGGTCCCCATTCACGTGGCACTCGAAGTCTCCCGCGTCGAGGACGACCTCATGACGGGACGAAGCCGCAAGGAACGTGCTCACGCTCTCACGCAAGAGCTGTGAAAGGGAAATCTTCTGCGGGACGATCTCCAGGCGAAAAGATGAGATCCGCGACGCGTCCAGGAGATCGTTCATGAGCTTGCCGAGCCGCTTGCTTTGTCGCTCTGCGGCCCGCAGCGCATCCACGGAACGCCCGGCTGAGCCGCCGGGGAATGCGCCATCCCGCGCCGACTCGAGCAGGATCTGCAGGTACAGGTGGAGCGAGGTGAGCGGCGTCTTGAGCTCGTGCGCCACCACCGACAGGTACTCCTCTCGCTCGAACGCGGCCTCCTGGGCCTCGTACGTGCGGCGCATGTTGTCAAGCGCCAGGGCGGCGCGTCTCACGTAGTCGCCCGCCAGGGCGACGGTCGCCAAGGTAAAACGCCGGCTTCCGGTACCCCAAAGGGTCATGGTCCCAAGGTTCTTTCCCCGAGCGACGAGCGGCATGACGAGGCTGGAGACGATCCCCAGGTCCCGCAACGTGGCGTGGTGCTCGGGATCCATGGCGCTCGCCGAGAACCAGGACGACGAAGTCTCAGTACAAAGATCAGGGAGCGCACGGAGTGCGGGCGAAATGGCTCCGTTCTTTCCCGAGAAGGCCGGGCCGAAGCGGCGCCTGAGCTCGCGCAGGCTCGCCTCACGCTGCGGCTCCGCATGAGCCACTGACCATTCCCTGACGGTCCCATCCTTGTCAAACAGGTCGACCAGGCAGATATCGGCAAGTAGTGGGACGGGAAGCCCCGCGGCTCGCGACAAGGCCGTCGGGCAGTCGGTGCAAGCGAGCAATATCGCGCTGGCGTTCGCGAGAAACGCGTTCCACTGGTCAGGCGGGATCGACGGGATCGCATCTTCCAGCCCTTCCCGGCCCTCGTGGATCTCGGTAGGTGTGGGCAGTCGCCAAAGCTCGCACTGTTCCCATCCAAGGATCCCTACGTGCTCGGTCATCGCCGTTCCTTTCCGTGGGGGAGACCTAGTCCCGCCAGCTCTCTAGATCAACGGCCCCCGTGTGGGCCCATTCCAATAACACGCCGATGAGCCTGTAACAGCGACAAACCAGCCCTGTTTCGTCGTCTTCGAGGGAACAGGTCGATCCATGGGCCCACTTGATCTGCGCCGAGCAGCGAGCGCCTGCCTCTTGCCTAGCCATTCGACATTGGACCGCCGATTCGTTAACGTGGGCGCTCTGCGTCATTCCTGACCCAAGGACGAAGGTACAGGCTCCGACCGGAGGGAACGCCAATTATGAATCGAAGTCAGAGCTTGGCAGACGTTCTTCGACTGGTTTCCACGCTGGTTTCGATGAACCTCGATATCGAGTCCGGCCTTGGCAACGATCCCAAGTTCGACCGTGACTTGGCCACTGCGGCGGCGGCCCTGCGGCGCGCGGTCGCACGCGGCGGGCGAAGGAGGACCGATCGGCTCTCGAGACCTGAAGACGGGCGAGCAGGAAGGCCTTCCCTGACTCCGAGAGAACGACAGGTCGTCAAGCTTCTCCTTCTGGGCTTTTCGTACAAGGAAATCGCCGTTGAGCTCCAAATCACGTTTTCGACCGCACAATCGAGGGTAAAAGGAATATACGGGAAGCTGGGCGTCCACTCGAAGACGGAGCTCGCGAGCATCAGCGAATCCGCGACCGAATTCGCTCCAGGACGTTAGCTAGGACACGGTCGTACCACGTAGGATCGTCACCCTGCTCGGCATTCACGTCCAGGAGGCGGTCGAGCTCAACGAGCCCAAACCTACCGTAGCGGTCGGCGATTTCCTTGCGGAGGAAATAGACCGCCCTGTCGTGGTGACGGGCAGCGGAGACCGGTTGGGAGACACTGGCCATGACGAATTCCGCAACGTCATCAATCCCCCGCCCCGTGATGGCGCTCGTCTGGAAAATCGGCAGCCGATGGGTTCCTTCGGAACCCACGCGAGCCCACTCCACGGCCCGCTCGAGCTCGTGAAGACTCCGGCGAGCGAGCGCGTCCTCGTCGCACTTGTGGATCACGAACGCGCTCGGGATCTCCATGATCCCGCACTTCATGAACTGCACGTGATCGCCCGCCAGAGGTTGCATGACGAGCACCGTGGTGTCGGCCAGTCGCCCGATCTCGACCTCGCTCTGCCCAATCCCGACCGTTTCGACGAAGATGAGGTCGAACAGGTATTCCAAGACGCGCACCACGGAGAAGGTCCGCCGGCTGACGCCGCCGAGATCCCCGGCGGCCGCTTGGGAGCGAAAGAAGATGCGCGGCTCCCCCACCGGAAAATGGGTTCGCATGCGATCCCCGAGGAGCGCACCGCCGGAGGAGACACTTGACGGATCTACGGCGACGACGGCAATCCGCAGGCGAGGGTCGCGGTTGATGAGGCTCAGAGCGAGCTTCCCGAGCAGCGTCGACTTTCCGGCACCGGGAGAGCCCGTCATCCCGATGACCCGCGAAGGCCGCGGCTCCATGTCTTCAGCCCGCTGGGCATGAAGGTATCCGAGAATGTCGCCTTGCGCTGTCGAGTTGTCTGCCCGCTCGAACAGCGAGATGAGCTTGGCGATCGGGTATTTTTCGAGACGCACGGCGCGCTCCACGAGCTCGCGCAGGCGGTCGTCGACGATCGCCGGTGATCGGTCATGCATGGGTGGCGCGCGCCCCATCCGGCCTGACCCCCTCGATCACGTCGAGGATTCGATCCATGACCGCCATGAGGTCGTAGTCCTTGGGCGTGAAAACGTCCCGGATCCCGAGGCTGCGGAGGGGCTCCAAGTCGCTTTCCGGAATGATTCCTCCCATGACGACGGGAATCGCCTCGCGCGCTCCGCTCGCCAAGAGCTCGTCCATGACCTGACGGGCGATCTCCAGGTGGGAGCCCGACAAGACCGACAGGCCGATGACGGTAGCGTCCTCCTCGATCGCCGACTGCACGATCTCCTCTGGGCGCATCCTGATGCCGCCGTAGATCACGTCAAACCCAGCGTGCCTAGCTGCGACCGCGACCATCTCGGACCCGTTCGAGTGCCCATCGAGCCCGGGCTTGCCGATGACGATCCGTGGCCGCCTCTGGTTGCGCCTGGCCCACGACTCGACGCGCTCGCGCACGGCTTCCACGCGCTGCGTGTCCAGGCGAAGCTCCTGCCCCTCGACGCCAGTGGCGGGGCGGTACTCGCCGAGCACCTCCCTCAGGGCGTCTGCCCACTCACCGGTCGTCACCCGAGCACGCGCGCACTCGATCGAAATGGGCATGAGGTTTTGCTCTCCTCGCGCCGCCTCCCGGAGGCGCCTCAAGCAGGAGTCCACCTCGGCTTGGTTGCGTCGGCTCTTGGTGGCCTGAAGAAGCTCGAGGGTCCGCGCTACGGACTTCTCGTCGACCTTGAACATGCCGCCGTCCTCGCCAGCGAGGAGCGGGCTCGGGAGCCCTTCCTTCCAACGATTGCGACCCACGACAACCGTTTCGCCCGAATTGATCTTGGCCAGCCGCTCGGCCTGGCTTTGCACGAGCGCTGCCTTCATGGCGCCCGACTCAATGGCCGAGATGGCCCCGCCCATCGCTAGGATTCGCTCGATTTCAACCCAAGCGGCGTCCTTGAGCTCCTTCACCTTGGACGCCACCACGGGCGAGCCGTCGAAGAGATCCGGATACTCGAGGAGGTCGGTCTCCCAGGCCAGGATCTGCTGGAGCCGCAGGGACCATTGCTGATCCCACGGCCTCGGCAAGCACAGCGCCTCGTTCCACGCAGGGAGCTGGAGCGCCCGGCAGCGCGCATTTCGAGACAATGTCACGCCGAGCGCCTCGAGGAGAATCCGCCACGCGTTGTTCTCGGGCTGCTCCTCGGTGAGGCCGAGGGAGTTGACCTGGACACCGTAGCGGAAGCGGCGGTACTTGGCATCTTGGACGCCGTAACGATCGCGGGTGATGTCATCCCACATCTCCGCAAGCGCCCGCATCTTGCACATCTCTTGGACGAACCGGATTCCCGAGTTCACGAAGAACGAAATGCGGCCAACGCACCTCTCGAAGTCCGCCGCCGAAAAGCAGCCGCGCTGGCGGATGGCGTCCAGGACGGCGATGGCCGTGGCCAGTGCAAAGGCGAGCTCCTGGGTCGGCGTGGCGCCGGCTTCCTGCAGGTGGTAGCTGCAAATGTTCGAGGCGTTCCATTGCGGCACGTGGCTAAGGCAGTACTCGTACATGTCGACGATGAGCCGCATCGACTGCCTGGGCGGAAAGATGTACGTGCCGCGCGCGAGGTACTCCTTGATGATGTCGTTCTGGGTGGTGCCCGTGAGCTTGCCGGGATCGATTCCGCGCTGCTCCGCGAGGGCCACGTAAAGCGCCAGGAGCCATGCGGCGGTCCCGTTGATGGTCATGGAGGTGTTGATCTGGTCGATGGGGATCTGATCGAACAGGATCTCGAAGTCGTCGATGGTGTTGATGGGCACGCCCACCTTCCCGACCTCTGGCCGCGCCACCGGGGAATCGGAGCTGTAACCGCACTGAGTCGGCAAGTCGAAGGCGATCGAGAGCCCCGTCTGCCCGCGGGACAAGTTTGCCCGATAGAGCTCGTTCGAAGCCCACGCGTTCGTGTGCCCGGCATAGGTGCGAAAAATCCAGGGCGCGTCCCTTGAAATCAACGTGCCTTTTTCGCAAGTGCGATGCGCCGGTCCCTTTTCAATGGATTCATTGCGGTCGCTCATGTGGACTCCCATTTGATGCACCGTCACCGCTCTCCGCCCGTCAAGGGCGAGAAGAAATTGTCCTTCTTGGTGTACTCGTCCACGGCAAAGGCGAACTTGTAGCTCGGGGCAGCCCGCTGGTTGCAGTCGGTTCGCTCGCAGAACCGGCATGTGACCCCCACCGGGATTGCCACCCGCCTGAGATCGGGCGCAGGCATGTCCTGAGCATAGACGAGGTGTTTTGCCGCGTCGGCCGTGGTCCCAACCCCGATCGAATAGGTCGTGCCGCGCACCAGCGACCCCTGTTGCGGCGCCGCGATCACCTTGGCAAAACAGAAGAACGCATGGCCATCCGGCATGACGCTGTATTGCCTCGTCACTACCGAGGGCGTCAGGAAAGCGACGTGGACGGCCCACTTGGGGCATGAGCCGGTCCCATAAGGGAAACGCAACCCGCTCGCGCTGTACTTCTTCGAGATGTTGCCCGCTACGTCCACGCGCAAGAAATGAAACGGAATCCCCTGCCTGCGCTGATTCGAGAGGTTGCACAGCCTGTGGGCGCATGCCTCGTAGCTCATCTCAAAGGTGGAGGCGAGCTGCTCGACGTTGTATTGGGTCCTCTGCGCCTCGCGGAAGTAGTCCTCGTACGGGAGAAGCAGCGCCCCAGCGTAGTAGTTCGCGAGGTGGATCTTGATCAGCCGGCCAGTCTCCGCATGCCTTGGATGCGCCTCTTGCGTGAGTCGCTCGTGCAGCTTGTTCTCATCGAGCGTCAGGAGTCCTGCCGTGGCGGCGAGCTGGAACTTGAGCGCGTGCTCTGGGAGTGACCGAGAGACCTGGATCACCTGCTGGTCCCTATCGATCCGACGCACGACTGTCGACCCCTCTTCCGGCTCCCTCAGCTCCACCCGGAACCGAAACCGATCCTCGAGCACGCGGACGAGCTGGTCCGAAATCACCCGCCTGCCCAGCTGAAAGTCCTTTCGGTTCCGCTCCGCCGCCTCCTCGAGCTCCAGAAAATGGTTCTTGTGCGCTTGCAGGAAGTCCGTCACCTCGTCGGA
>JACQUZ010000075.1 GCA_016210055.1 Deltaproteobacteria bacterium
GCAGGCGCTCGCGCAGGTCCCGCCAGGCGCCGACTTCACGACGCTGCTCCGCGAAGGGCTGCGCGTGCTCTGTGGGCCGAGCTACGTGGCCCCTGCCTGAGACGTACCGCGGTTGTTTCTGGCTAGGGAGCTCGAGGGGAAAGGAGCTGCTCTGGGAGCTCTCAATGAGAAACGCCGGGCAAGGCGAGAAATGTGATCAATCTTGAGGGTCGACCGTACTTCCCCTTTTCGAGCACCTCGGCGCAAGGTTGCTCCTTCGACCTTCCCCTCGTGGCGGGCCCCGCCCATTTTTGGGCATTCCCGCCCATTTTTGGGCGGGACCCGCTCATTCGGTCATCGGGACCCGCTCATTCGGTCATCGGGACCCGCCAGAAGACCCGCCAGAAATCTTGTCCGATGCTCCTTGGCGCGCGAAAATGCTCGACCATGGCGCGCCCGTCGTCTCGCAAAGCGACCGTCCCCAAAAAGACTGTCCCCAAAAAGACCGCACCCAAGGCCATCGGCCGCGAAATCGTCACGCGGCTCAAGCGTGCAAGCGTTGCTCGACGCAAGGAGTACGACGCGGCCATGGAGCACATCCGCCGCCTGCGCGCCCGGGGAAGCGAGTCATTCGATGAGCTCTGGGAGGCCGTGGCAGAAGTCATCGAGGGAGAGCCGCCGCTGTTCACCGCGGGCGGGCACGCGAACGTGGACTCCTTCATCAAGAAAGAGCTCGCTGGCGAGACCAGGCGCACGGTGACCCGCAACGTCCTCGTCTCGCGCTCCTTCACGCCAGCCGACGAGGCACGGCACGGCATCGCGTTCCTCGAGGAGGTCGCGCAATATGCCAAGGCAGTCGCGGGTGCCGACGAAGTGCCGCGGGCCATCGACATGGACCGCTTGCGAGTCCCCGTGCGCCATCAAGGAAAGGTCAAGCAGAAGACTGCGCGGGACGTGACCTACGAAGAGCTTCGCGCCGCACGCAAGGCACTCGCGCGGGGAACGGGGAGCAAGCCAGAGCCGAACCCCCAGGAGGAAGCCATCCAGAAGGCCCTGCGCAAGCAGTCACGGCTCAAGGACGTGACCGCCCGCGTCCGCAAGGGTGCGGTTCGTTTCTCCGCTGTTCCGCTCGAGCACCTCTCCCTTTTCGTCAAGTCGCTCGCCGCGGTGAAGGTCGTGAAGGTCGGGGAGTAGGACGGCTCGGGCGCAAGACCTAATCACACACGAGCGCAAGCGGATTGACTCAACGCGTCATCAGCGCTAGCATGCGCCTTCGTGTGGCGATGGGGAGAGTGCTCGGTGGCAAAGCGAGTCGCTGTTTTGTCGGCGTCTTGCTCTGCGGTGGCGGTCACGGTCGTCGTCCTTTTGGTAGCCAAGATGGCGTGCGTGGGTTGCCCTGCCCCGCTACGAAGCACCTTGTTTCTGGTGGCGACACTGGGAGGCGCGGCCTCCACGGCTTGCGTCGCGTTCGTCACGTGGCTCGTCGTCCACCGCGTCCTCACCAGGCCGCTGCGCAGGCTGGTCGCCAGCGCGCGCGCTGCAGCCGGCGGCAAGGAAGTGGGCTTCATGGGCAACCTCGGTCGCCGTGCCGACGAGCTCGGGGACCTGTCCCGTTCGTTCCACAAGCTTTGCGCCGAGATTGCTGATCTGGCCGTGACCGTCATCGACACCGACCGCGAGCTCGCCCAAGCGCGGCATGAGCTCAAGCTCAAGCAGGCCATCGCGGTGCTCTTCGAGCTCACCCAGAAAATCAACGCCGAGTCCGACCTCGACGCCATCCTACGGGCGATCCCACGAAAGGTAGCGCCCGCCATGGGCTTCGAGGAGATGGCGATACTCCTCCGTGACGACCGAACGGGGAAGCTCGTGGTCAAGGCCACCTACGGTTTCGGCGACGGCGAAGAGATCGAAGGCACTACGTTCGCGCCAGGAGAAGGGATAAGTGGCCTGGTCTCCGAGTCAGGCGAGCCGATCGTCATCAACGACACGAGGACAGACCCACGCTACATGCACTACAAGGGGAAGCACCTCACCGATGGCTCGCTCGCGTGCGTTCCGATGGAGGTCATGGGTCGCACCATCGGAGTGTTCAACGTGCTCCGCCCGGGCGCTGGCGGTTTCTCCGACCAGGACGTGAGCCTCGTCCGCTCCCTTGCCAGCTACACGGCGCTCGCGATTTCCCACGCCCAAAAGAACCTGCGCCTGCGCGACCTCGCGGTGACCGATGAGCTCACCGGCGTGGCGAACCGCCGGCTGCTCATGCAGCGCTTGAGCTGCGAGGTAGAGCGCGCCCGGAGAAGTGGCAAGCCCCTGTCCTTGCTCATGGTGGACTTGGACCACTTCAAGCGCATCAACGACGAGCATGGTCACTTGAAGGGCGACCAAGTTCTCAAGGCGGTTGCCGCGGCGCTCACCACCTCTGTCCGTCGGAGCGATACGGTGGCCCGCTATGGAGGCGAGGAGTTCGTGGTGCTCCTCCCCGATGCAGGGAAGCGCCAGGCCGTCGCCTGTGCAGAAAAGCTCCGCTTGGCGGTGGCAGAACCGAACGCGGCGGGGATCGAGCTCAGCGTGAGCATCGGCGTCGCCACGCTCCCTGAAGACGCGCACCACGAGGACGACCTTCTCGACGCGGCCGACCGCGCCCTGCTCTTCTCCAAGCGGAATGGGCGCAACCGAGTGGTATCCTACGAGGCGTCGCGCAGCTTGAGGCTCGGAGCGTAGCGAAGCAAGATAGACCACCTTCGTCCATGCCGCTCAAGCGCCTGCTCGTCGCCGTGTCGTTCCTCACCCGAGTTCCAGTCCCGATCTCCGCGATAGGGGCCGACGATCTGGGACAGGCGGCGCTGTTCTTTCCTGTCGTGGGAGCGCTCCTCGGGGGCGCGGTGGTGCTTGGCCAGGTGGCGTGCTCTCCGCTCCTCCCGGCGCCGCTCTGCGCGGTGGTGCTCGTCGGAATCGGCGTCATCGGGACGGGGGCGCTGCACCTCGACGGCCTCGCGGACATGGCGGATGGCTTCGGAGGCGGTCGAACCCGCGAGGACGTGCTCCGAATCATGCGCGACCACGCCGTTGGCGCGTTTGGTGTCATAGCCCTAGTACTTCTCCTGGCCACCAAGATCACGGCCACGCAAGCGCTCTTGGACGAAAGGCAGGGCAGCTCCGTGCTCCTGCTCGCACCGGTGCTTGGACGATGGGCGATCGTCCCGGTGGGCTACTTCTGCGCGTACGCCCGGCCAAGCGGCGGGCTCGGGGCCGCATTCACCGGGCACGTGGGCAAGTTCGAGGTCGTGGGCGCCACGCTTCTCACCGGCCTCGGAGCCGGGGCGCTTCTCGGGTTGCGGGGGCTCCTTCTCACGTTCGCCGTGGCCGCGGCGGCAAGCCTCCTCGGTTGGATTTGCGTGCGGCGCATCGGTGGCGTCACGGGCGACACCCTCGGAGCCACGATTGAAGCATGCGAGACCCTCACCCTCGTCTTGGGAGTCGCCACGAGGTGAGGCTTCCTCCGTTCACGCCGCGTTCCGGGGTCACGCGCGTGGTGCTCTTGCGTCACGCCGAGCCGGATATCGCCTCGGGACGAGTCTACGGGCGGTTGGACATCCCTCTTTCACAGGCCGGACTCGCCACGGCGGCGCGCTCTGCCGAAGCACTGCTTCCCCATCCATTCTCCGCGATCTACGCGAGCCCGCTCACCCGGGCACGGCAGACCGCCGAAATCGTGGCCGGGTCACGCACGCAGGCCTTCCAGACCATCCCTGGCCTCGAGGAAATCGACCTGGGTCAAGTCGAAGGGCTCACCAGGGACGAGATCGTGCTTCGCTTCCCCGAGCTCTACCATTCTTGGATGGAAAGGCCCTACGAGGTCATGTTCCCATCGGGAGAGAGCTTCGCCTGCGTGAGGCAGCGAGTGCTCCCGCTCATCAAGTCGCTCCGCGCGGCCCACGACGGCGAGGCCATCCTGCTCGTGGCCCACGCGGGCGTGAACCGCGTGACGCTCGCCGACGCGCTCGGGATGCCCTCGTCTTGCCTGTTTCGCCTCGATCAGTCGTACTGCGCGGTGAATATCATCGACTATTTCGGGGACGCTCCCGTGGTCAAGCTGATGAACGGCTGCGCCCGGGGATAGGACAGGAGGGCCTACTCAATTTGAGGAACGCAAGCGCCCCGCAAGCAGACGAGAGGGCTGCAGCACTCGCTGCTGTCCTTGCACTGCCCGCACGTCCCGCCGTGGCACGCCTGGTTCCGGCAGTCGAGACACGTCTTGCACGTGGGCACCTCGGGATCGGGGCACTTGTCCCCCGCGCGGAGCACGCTTTCGTCGTAGTGAATCGTGACGGGCGCTGAATTTGCGAAGCTTCGAACGAACACCGACCCGTAGATCTCGGCCCCGCCGCTTATCGCGAGCCGAGCCAAGGGAGCGTATAGGTTGCCAGCCAGCTGCGCGTTGGCGCTCAGGTTGATCGATTCCGAACTGCCCACGTAGAGGCGTAGCTTTGCCGGGCGGTCAGGCGACCCCAGGATCATCTCCGCCGAGCTTTCGATAATCCCCGAGACAAAGAGGTCGAGCTCCGCCCCCTTTTCCACCGTGACGTGGAACGCGTCTTCGAGGTGAATCGTGCCTCCCACGAAGAGCGCCGTGCGCCCCGTGATCTCCAGCGTGAGCTCTCCGCTTCCTTCGATCTTCTCCAAGAAGAAGCGCCCACAGGGCAGGCGTAGGGTTGTCTTGCCGCTAAACGAGGACAGCGCGTCTTTTGAGAGGGGAATTGTCGCGTTGTCGTTTTGCTGCCGATGCGCCTCGACGTAGGCCGAAATGTCGACCAGGTCTTCGGGACTGCAGGCGCATGGAGGGGGCACGGAGACCGGTTCGCGCAAAAGGTCTTGAATGTTCCTCTCGCCGCGGACCACCAAGGACTTCTCCTCGGGGAGCGTGAGCGTGCCGCCCACCGCGAGGCTCGCCACGTCGATGTCGCCAGCGACCCAGGCGTGGTGATCCACCGTCACTTCAGCGCCGCGAAGAACCCCGTTGTCGTGCAGCTCGCCCTTGACCGAAAGCGGGCCTGCTGCGGTGAAAATCCCCAGCGGGCTCCCGACCCACAGGGAACCGCCGACGTCCACCGTCCCGTTGACCGTAAAGGCACCATTGACGCCCACCGAGCCGGCCTTGCCACCCGGGACGTAGGGCGCGCGGCTGCTGTCGAATGAGTCCGTTACCAGAGAGGTGCTCGTCGCGTAGGCGTCGCACGTGCACATGGCATAGCGGAATGTCGTTTCGGCAATGCCTCCGCTGCAGGTGCGCTTGGTCCCGCGCGAATCGCCGACGAGGATCAGGGGGCCTTCCCCGCTGCAGAAATCTTCTGGTCCCGAATCCAGGCGCACGCCCGCATCCTGCCCACGCGGCCGGCACTCGCCGTCCACGCACTTCTCCTGGGGCAGGCAGTCGAGGGGACCTTGGCAGGGGACGCTGGTGGCAATGACATCGTTGCGGTGGCAGCCCAAGAGGATGCCTTGAAGAATGATGGCGAGACCCAACAACGAGCACCGGCGCATTTTCTCCTCCTCCTTCCATGGTGGGCGCGCCGGGGCGTTTCGGGTCACGGCAGGCGTTCCACCTCGCGCAAGCGCGCCATGGCCCGGCCACGGAGGGGCGAGTCCGGGTGGTGCTCGATGAACGCACGCAGGGCCTTGAGCTCTTCGCCTGGGCTTCCCAGCGCTCGGTGGCTCTCGGCAATCCCATAACGCGCTTCCTCGGTCAAAGCGCCGCTCGGCGTACCACGCAGAGCCCCCTCATACAGGCGCAGGGCGCCTCTCGGGTCATCCAAGTGCTCGAGGTGCAAGGATGCCGAGGCCACGCGGGCCACGTGGGCCGACGTGGTGCCAGGGAACTTGGCGATCACTTGTCGGTACACGGTGTCGGCCTCCTGCCATCGCCTGGCCGCGCGCAGGCGGTTCGCCTGCGCGAGAAGATCCTCTGGCACCTCCTCTTTGGGTTGACGAGAAACGTGGGCGCTGCGCTTTGGCACCGGCACCTCCACGCCCGTCGCCACCTCGGCGGGTAGCGGTGGCGCGATGGGCGGAGGTGGCTGGGGCACAGCGGGTGCCTGGGGCGTGGGCGGCTCAATGCCCCAGGCCGGCGAAGGCTTCGGCAACGCGGTCCTTTCTCGAAGATGCCAGGAAATCGCCGCAGCGGCGCTGCCCGCCATGGCGAGCGTGGCGACCAGGGCAAGGGCCAGCTTCCAACGCGAGCGGCGAGGAGGCGTCACCGGCTCTGCTTTCGCCGCCTCCATCGCCAAGCGCACCATGTCCGCGGCTTGCCGAGACGAGATTCGACGGGCAGGCCCGGGCCTTTCGTCCAGGTCGGGAAGCAAGTCGAAGCCACCGTCGTGGTCGTGTCTGCGCTGCGTCATGGCTCCCTCTTCGTGGCTTTCGTCTTCTCGTGCATCGCGCGCAGGCTGGCCATGCCCAGCCGCAACCTGCTCCGTACGGTCTCGAGTGGAGTGGAAAGCTGCTCTGCGATCTCCGGCACGCTCATGCCGACCACGTGGTGCAGGACCAAGGCGTGCCTTTGATCGAACGGGATCTCGTCGAGCATGAGCGCCATCTCACGCCTCGTCAGGTACTCGTCGGCTGGAGCGGACGGATCGGGAACCATGGTGAGCTCCACGGGCTCGGGCCCTGGACGAGATGGCCTCGTCCTCGCCGCCCGAATGCTCGCCAGGGTGACGCGAACAACCACGCGGTCGGCCCATGACTTGAAGGTGCCCTCGGCGCGGTAGGTGGGAAGCCCTCGAAAGATGGCGATGAGGGCTTCCTGGGCGATGTCGTCCACGTCCCAATCGCCCCGCACGAGGTAGCGCACCAGGTTTCGCACGCGCGGGAGAAGCTGTGCGAGCAAGGCTTCCGCGGCGCGCCGGTCACCCTTCGCCGCGGCAAGAGCTCGCGCCTGATCCGGTGAGAGCTCAGCGGTCGACATGGGAACCGCGCGCTGAAGAGCGGCAATCATCGATCACATGGAGGGCTCGGGCTCTCATTTCGGGTCATTCCGTTAGTCTGTGCGCACGACGAGCCCCAGCCCCGCACGGGGCGTAACTGGCCAAAGGCGATACCGCGTCACGAACTCGTCCCCCACCTGGTAACCAAGCTGGGGAGCGCCAACGACGACATCCACGGCCAGTGTAGCCTCTATCCCCACGCTTGCGCCTCTCGGGTGAAAAGCCCAGGCGATCCGAGCCTCGGGCCCCACGAGGAGGGAAACGGTCGTGCGAGATGGAGCGGCTCGCACGCTCGGTTCGAGGGCCAGGGTGGATCGGGAATAGCCGGCCGCCCCGACCGACGCGCCGATGGAGACCCTTAGATTGCCGAAGGCCCACGGTCGATAGGCAAGACCGAATGCTACGTTGTGGCGCGAAAGGTTCACCTGGGTTCGACCGTCGTCCAGGGATGACGGAAATGCAGCCGTGGCGGAGAGGCTCCCCTCGAGATGCCCGCGCGCCACGCCGAGCCTGGCGACTAGCCCATTTTGGCCCAGGGCGCTGTGTCCATCGAGGGCGACCTGCCAGCCCACCATGCTCTGCCATGCGATGGGCGCCGCTTTCCGTAGCTCGGCCGCTGCGCTGCGCGGTTTCTCACCCGCTGTTTCCTCGGCCGCAGGGGGCGCGGGAACAGTGATCCCGATTTCCCCGCCGGCGGCCAAGGCGCGCAGCGCGGAACGAACCACGAGCGCGGCGGCCTCCGCGGTCGCCGAGCTGGAGAAGGCTTCCCGCGAAGCCCGAAGCTCACGCACCAGAACCCGCGACGCTCCCGGCTCTGCGACGTACACGACAATTCCACCGCTTTCGTCACGCTGGAACCACGCAACGACCCGGGCAGCACGCGACCCAGCGAGGCGCTGGGCAGAAAGCACTTGTGCCCGGAACCCAGCCTCAAGCGGTCCATGATCGGTCAGCAGCGCGACATCCAAATCGCTCGTCTGGCCCTGGATTCGTGCGAAGAGGTCGCGGTCCGACTCGGTGGGCACCCTCACGACAGCGACCAGGGAATTCCCTTGCGCCACGGCGAAAGGAACACCGGGCAGGGATGCGAGCCAACCGATGAGGAAACCCGCGAGGACGGCCATGCGCAATGGGGAAACGCTCCTATGGCGGCAGCGTCGTCACCCCATCAATGTAGGCGAGAACCAGGTCGGCCCGCAAGGCGACCGAAAAACCGTCAGCGATTCGGGGGTCGCACGCGCAATCGGGACCCACGATCCTCGTCTTTCCGTCACCGTCAATGCACTCGGAGACAACACCCTTCGCGGGATCACCTTTGACCTTTTCCAATCCATCGTGGTCTAAGTCCATGTCGGCTTCGACGCCCAGGACACTCACCGCGAAGTCGAGGATTGACCCTCCGGTCGCCCCAGGGAACAAGGCGCGCGACAGGCCGCAGGTCGTCCAAATCATCCCGGCTTCCATGATCCCGGCGGTGAAGTCCTCGTTGAGGAAGAGCTTCATTGTCGTGTTGACGAACTGAATCGTGCCCGTCCATGGGTAGACGACGTTCCACTCTCGGGCGCGCGCCGTGATGTCGTGCCCC
>JACQUZ010000076.1 GCA_016210055.1 Deltaproteobacteria bacterium
AGAGTTCGATTGGCGTAGAGGTTCCCCGTCGAGATGGCTGTCCAGATGAAACTTGGTGCTTTTCACGTGTAAGTGATCGAAATGATCCGTTTCAGCGCCGAAAAAACCCAAGTGGAGTTGGACGCTTTACACGAACTCTGGGGCCCGCGTCCGGGGCGTCGCGTTGGGATCCACCATCTGGCCGGCCGTGCCCCCAGTCCCTGCATCGCCACTGCCTGCATCGCCCATGGTGCCACTGCCTGCATCACCGGAGCCTGCATCGCCCATCCCGGCATCGCCGGTGCCTCCCGGCTCCGGTTTCCTTTCATCTGAATCACCGCACCCGGCGACAATCATGAAGAGGCAGCTAGCCATCCAGAGTGGTCTCATGGAGAGAGCCCTCTAGCACGAACCGAGCCGTCGGCCGAGTACGGCGCTTGATGAGGCGCTGGGCAGGTAGAGAGGCCTAATACAAGTGAAACATAGCGCCAACTCGACCGAGCACTCGTGATACGCCCGCGAGCAGCGACTCTACTCGGACACTTTCCAGCATATTACTGTGACATTGTCCGAGACGTGTCTCCGACCAGGGACGCTAGCTGCCGCCACCCATCGGCCCCAGCTGCGCCGTCGTCCGCAGCTCGCGCCGCGGGATGAACGCACACCAGTGGACAAGCCTCATCAACGGCGACGAGGCTTACGACCGCCGCCCAATACCGTAATACGTAAACCCCATGCTCCTGAGCTCGCCTGGGTTCCACACGTTCCGCCCGTCGAAGATCACCGGCTGGCGAAGCTGTCCCTTGATGCGCGCGAAGTCTGGAGTACGGAACTCGTGCCACTCGGTGACCAGCGCGAGTCCGTCAGCACCTTCGAGGGCCTCGTACATCCCCGGCGCGAGGGCAATCTTGTCCCCATGCAGGGCTCGTACGTTGTCCATTGCCACGGGATCGTGCGCGACCACTTTCGCGCCCAAGGAGAGCAAGCGCTCGATTAACACCAGCGCGGGCGCCTCGCGGATGTCGTCAGTCTGTGGCTTGAAGGCCAGCCCCCAAACGGCAATGGTCTTCCCCGCCACGTCGCCCTGGAAATGCTTTTCGATCTTGGAGGCGAGCACGGTTTTCTGGCGAGCGTTCACCCGGTCTACCGCATCAACGATATCCAGGGGTATCTCGGACACCTTGCCAGCATGAAGAAGTGCCTTGATGTCCTTTGGGAAACAGCTTCCACCAAAGCCGGCACCCGGGAATAGAAACTTGGGGCCAATGCGCGGGTCCGAACCGACACCGCGGCGAACGTGTTCGATGTCTGCGCCCACCTTCTCGGCCAGGTTCGCTAGCTCGTTCATGAAAGAAATGCGCGTGGCAAGGAGGGCATTCGCCGCGTACTTGGTGAGCTCCGCCGAGCGAGCCTCCATGAATTGGAGCCGGTCGTTCGTGCGCACGAAGGGCGCATAAAGATGCCGCATGACAGCCCGCGCTCGCTCATCGTCCGTACCGATAATGACCCGGTCCGGCTTCATGAAATCATTGACCGCGTCCCCTTCCTTCAAGAACTCGGGATTCGACACCACGGCAAATGGGTGCGTCGTGCGCGCCGCAATGGTCTCCCGAACGCGATCAGCAGTCCCAATGGGGACCGTGCTCTTGTTGACCACCACGGTAAACCCAGTAATGGATCGGCCAATGGCTTCCGCCACCGCAACCACCGAGGACAGGTCGGCCGATCCGTCCGCGCTCTGCGGCGTCCCGACGGCAATGAAGACAACCTCTGCCTTCGCGATGGAGGTCTCGATGTCTGAGCTGAACCGGAGCCTGCCGTGCTTCACGCTCCGAGCGACCAGCGTGTCCAGCCCCGGCTCGTAAATCGGAATTTCCCCGGCCAGAAGGCGCGCGATCTTCTTGGTGTCGACATCGCAGCAAACCACGTCATTACCAAAATCCGCAAAGCCTGCCCCTGCGACGAGCCCCACGTATCCAGTACCAATGACGGCCAAGCGCATGGGTTAGTCCTATAGCACATGCTAGCCTCAGGTGCCGTGACTTTCCGCGTGGAACGCCTCGAAGAGACGGCCCTTTCCCAGGCGAGGGTGCTTCTGGATCGCGCCTCGGCATGGGATCCGTCCGGTGACGTCGCCGAAGAGAAACTCTTCGGCGGTTACCCGCAAGAAGTGCCAGGTGGCGCGCTTGGCGCCTGGGAGGGAAATGAGCTCGTCGGGGTCATTGCCTTTGCCGGGCGCTGGATAAGGGTCCTCGCCGTGAAGGCCGAGCAGCGGGGGCTTGGAGTCGGCAGCGCGCTTCTCGAGCAGGCGCTCGAGAACGCGCGGAACCGTGGGGACAAAGTCCTTCGCACCGGGGACCAGCCGGGAAATTACCTGTCCCCTGGGATTGACGCTCGCGACACCGCGTTCATGAACTGGTTCGAGCGTCGGGGATTCCGACGCGTTGCGCGCAACGAGAACCTCGAGGTTCAACTGGTCGGAAACCCCCTGGTCACAATTGAGTCGGCCCGCGCTGCTACCAAGCAGGCACGAGAACGCGGATACGAAATCCGTCGTATCCTTGACGACGAACGGGTCATGTTGACGCGTTGGATCAGCGAGCACTTCTCCCCGGCCTGGGCGTTCGAGGTCCGTCGGGCGGCGCAACGCACGCCCGCAGCAGTGCACGTAGCTCGATGGCACGGTGAATTCGTCGCTTTCGCCGCCCATGACGGAAACAACAGCGGCCGCGGCTCGTTTGGTCCGGCGGGCACCCTGGACTCGCAGCGCGGGGCGGGCCTCGGGCGGGCCCTGCTCTTGCGGTGTCTTGTCGACGTGGCGCGCGCGGGACTCGTCGAGTGCTCCATTGCTTGGATCGGCCCTCGCGCCTTCTACGAGCGTACGGTCGGCGTCACGACCGGTCGCACCCTTGTCGTCCTGGAGCGAGCCCTATGACGCACGCCATGATCCTGGCCGCCGGCTTTGGCACTCGCCTGGGCACCCTCTCCGACGAGCGACCAAAGCCTCTTCTACCCGTGGCCGACGTGCCGCTCATTCGCTATGCCGTCGCGCTCCTATCTGGCCACGGGATCAAGGACATCGTCGTAAACCTCCACCACCGAGGGGAACTCATCGAGCGCGAGCTGGGAGATGGCGCTTCCCTCGGAGTGCGTATTACGTATTCTCGCGAAAAGCGCATTCTTGGGACTGGTGGAGGCATCCGACGAGCCCTCCATCTCCTCGGGGACTCACCCTTCGTGGTGATCAATGGCAAGATCCTCATCGATCTGGATCTCACCGATGTGCTCGCCAAGCATCGCGCGAGTGGGGCGATGGCTACGCTGGTCGTCAGGCCCGACCCCGACGCGAAGCGCTGGGGGGCCATTGACGCACCCCCCTCGGGTGGACCGATCAGGACCCTGCTCGGCGACGGTGGATTCATGTTCACGGGCGTGCACGTCATCAATCCCGAGCTCGTTACGCGCCTCAAAGACGAGGACATCGAGCAGTGCATCGTCCGCCAAGGGTACGTGTCGTGGCTCGCCCAAGGGGTGCCGCTTTTCGCCCACGTCGCGCGAGGCTACTTCATGGAGCACTCGACGCCAGCTCGCTATCTCGAGGGGAACCTCAACGTCCTTAGGGGCAAGGCCGTGATCACCCATCCGCCTGGCGAGCTCGTCGGCGTGGACGCGACGGCACGCGTGGCCCCGTCAGCCTGCATCATTCCGCCCGTGCGCGTCGGCCCCCACGCGATCATCGGGAGCCACGCCACCGTGGGGCCCGATGTCGTGATTGGCGCGCGCTCCGTCGTCGCTGAGAACACCGTGGTCCGACAAGCCGTGGCCTGGCCGGACACGCAAGTCACCGAACGCGCGCAAAGCTGCATCATCACGCCCACGCAGCGGGTGGCGGTGCTTTAGGGGGTGTCCCTAGCGTCACTCCCTCGGACAACGCCCCGGATCCAGGGCACCGTCCGATCGCACGCACGCAGCCACAACCTTGCGAGCATTGGCCTCGGTCATCTGGCGCTCCTTGGGGTTGAGCGGACCTTCGCTCCCTTCAAGGAGAGAGAAATGGAGCTTGAGCGCCTCGGGCTGGGCCCGAGCGAGATCACACTGCTCCTTCAGCTCCGGATGACGTGCCGCGCAGTCGCACGCGCGCTTCACGTATTTCTCACAAAAGGTGAGAGCACGCGCTTTCTCCGCCTGTTCCATGGGTGGAGGCGCTCGTACAGCCGGCGACTGCTCTTCACCTGCGCTCTTGTCGCAAGCAAAGCCCAACGCAATGAGGAGAAGCAGCCGGAAGGCGTGGATAGGGGAGCGCGCCACTACGCAGGCTCGATCCTGGCGAGGACCACGGTGATGTTGTCCACCCCCCCGGCGGTGTTCGCCGCCCCGATGAGCCGCTCCGTGGCTCGGTCAACGTCCGGCTCGTGAGCGATGATCTCGTGGATGGCGCTGTCGTCGATCATCCCGGACAGGCCATCGGAGCAAAGGACGTAGCAATCTCCTAGCTGCGGGGCCTCGCTGACCACGTCGACCTGCACCGATTCCTTCATCCCCAGGGCCCGCACGATGACGTTCTTGTGAGGCCAGGCAGCTGCCTCCTCGGCGGTCATCCGCTTCATCTTGATGTAGTCGTTGATGAGGGAGTGGTCCTCGGTCAGCTGCACGATAGAGCCGTTGCGCACGCGGTATGCGCGACTATCCCCGACGTGTCCGATGATGATCGAGTCGTCGAGGAAGAGGGCGGCAACCACCGTGGTGCCCATCCCCTTGCAGCGAGGGTCCCTTTGGGCGTGCTCATGGATGCGAAGGTTCGCCAGCTTGATTCCGGTTACCACCCGGTTGATCTCAGCGCGGTTTTCCCGGTCCACCTTGTAAGGCCATGTGAGCGCCTGCTCGTCGGACGTGGCGCGGAAGAAATCGACGAGCGTGTCTACCGCCATGCGGCTCGCGACCTCCCCCGAAGCATGGCCGCCCATGCCGTCGGCGACGATGACCAACCGCTCATCGACGGGAAGATGGAGCGAGTCCTCGTTATGGGACCGCTTAAGCCCCACGCTGGTATCGCCAGCGAAGCGTACCCTCATGCCGTCGAGAGGGAACGAAGTGCTCATGTAGGGGGTTAGCCTATCACCCTGCCAACAGGGCGGTCAAACCGTGATATATGTTGAGACATGCGGTTTTTTTCTAGCCTAGCCGTAGCCGTGACTGCGTTGGCGAGCGGCATCATGGCGGCCCACACCGCGTGGGCGCAGCAGAGCGAAGTGGTCAAGCCGTACTTCATGGTGATTGTGGATACGTCGGGGTCGATGGCGGCGTACACCTCGGGATCTTCTGGCGACACCAATAGCTGCGGCAAGGAGCGCACCCGCATGAGCGACGCCAAGTGCGTGCTCGGCAACATGGTGAACTCGTACGGCGAGGCGGTTTTTGGCCTAACTCGTTACTACGAAGACTGCGAAGGAACCTGCAGCGTGGCCCGAGATGATTGCCTCGCTGTTTGCGGCACGTCCACGTGCCCAGCCACTTGCAACACGTGTTCTTGTTCGGCGCTGAACTGCTCAACCTGCAAGTCCAACGGCACCGGCTGCCCTGCCATCGGCGCCACCGCCGATGCCGCTCAGGTCCTGGTTCCGATACGCGAGGACAACCAGGCCGATATCCTGAAGTGGATCGACTACAAGTGCTCAAGCTGTGACATCAACGGCGCGAACTCTGAAATCGAAGCCAATGGATACACCCCCCTCGCCGGCTCCCTCCGCTCTGCCCGCCGTTACTACCAAGGGAACGACCCCAGGTTTGGCACGAGCCCCATCAACACCGACCCGTACAAGGGTTGCCGCCCCTACTATGTCATCCTCCTCACCGACGGGGCCGAGACTTGCACCGCGACTGCCAACGTCACCGTCGCCGCTGGGGAGCTTCGCGCCACCGCCATCAGCAACATCAACTACGACATCAAGACCTTCGTCATCGGTTTCGGCATGGACCCGAATGACACGAGCAACGCCGATAACTGGGCCGCCGTCCAGCAAATCGAATCCATCGCCCAGGCAGGCGGTACCGATGCCCCGGGCACAATGCGTGCGTTCTACGCCACCGACGAGACCACCCTATCCCTCGCCTTCTCCCAAATCGTCGCCGGCGCTCTCTTGACCGAAATCTGCGACAACAAGGACAACGACTGCGATGGCCAGGTAGACGAAGGTTTCACCAAGTACTGCGACAAGACGAAGAACATCAGCAACAAGACGCTCTGCGCTGACCCCGGAGATCCCTGCAACGGCATCGACGACAACTGCTCCGCGGGCATAACGGACGAGCAGCGCAACGCCTGTGGTGAGTGCGGCCCCACTCCCGTGGAAATCTGCGACAACAAGGACAACGACTGCGACGGGCGCATCGACGAGCCACCCGCGGATTGCGGGGGCTGCGTTCCCGAGCAGGAGATCTGCGACAACAAGGACAACGACTGCGACGGCAAGATCGACGAGGACCTCGTGCGACCCTGCGGCGTCAACCAGGGTGTCTGCACTCTTGGTACCCAGCTGTGCACTTCCGGCACCTGGGGCCCCTGCTCCGGCACCCCGCCGGGCCTCGAGATCTGCGACGGCAAGGACAACGACTGCGACGGGGTCGTCGACGGGTTTGCCGAGCCCTGTGGGAATCCCGAAAAGGGGCAATGCCGCCCAGGCACCCGCCTGTGCCAAGCAGGGCAATGGAGTGCGTGCCAGGGAGAAATCACCCCTACCGAAGAAGTCTGCGACGGCCTCGACAACAACTGCGACGGCAAGGTAGACGAAAACAACCCGCAGGGAGGCAAGGATTGCAGCAGCGCCTGCGGCGTCGGCGTAACCGTCTGCCAAGAAGGTGAGCTCCGCTGCAGCGGTGACAATGTCTCGATCAACCCCGAAATCTGTAACGGCGTGGACGACGACTGCGACGGCAAGATCGACGCCGACGACCCGGACCTCGAAGGCCAGGACGAGCCCTGCGTTGTCCCTGGGATGCTCTGCAGCACCGCCAAGCGCAAGTGCATCGCGTCCGAGTGGCAATGCGTCGCCGAGGGGCCACCGACTCCCCCAGAGGAGTGCGACTGCAAGGACAACGACTGCGACACGCTCGTCGATGAACCCAGCGACCCGCCCCTTTGTGCCCCCGGCTACACCTGCCTTGCCACTCCCCACTGCCAATGTGCCAAGCCTTGCACCGACTCGGAGTTCCCATGCTCCGAAGGGTTTGCGTGCACCAATAAGGAGGAGCCTTCCAAGGGCTTCTGCGTCAAGGACCGGTGCTTTGGCGTCACCTGTCCGCGCCCTCCCAGCGGTGAGAAGCAGGTGTGTGTCGACGGCACTTGCAAGGGAGTCTGCTCGCTCCTGACGTGCCCAGGCTCGCTCGTGTGCCGACCAACGGATGGGCGCTGTGTCGAAGACAACTGCTACAGCTTCCCTGAACGCTGCACCCAGGCAGAGCTCTGCGTGGGGGGAACCTGCACGAACAACCCCTGTGCAGGCGTGTCTTGCCCTGGTGAAAACGAGTTTTGCCGAGATGGCGCTTGTATCAAGAGCTGCGCGGGCGTTACGTGCCCCTCGGGTACGTCCTGCGATCGAGGGGAGTGCGTGAACGATCCGTGCGGGGGCCGAACCTGCCCCGACCTGCACGCTTGCGATCCTACAACCCAGGCCTGCGTTAAGTCGCAGTGCATCGGCGCGAGCTGCACGATTGGCAACACGTGCGATCCATTGACGGGCGAGTGCAAGCCCGACCCATGCATCGGTGTCACGTGCCCCGCCGACCAGGAATGTCGCAAGGGGAACTGCTTTGCGAGCGGGCAGCAGCCAGACGCGGGACCCGAGCCCCAGCGACAGCTCGTAACGGCGGGCGGAGGCGGTGGATGCGGGTGCACGCTCGCCGCGTCGTCGCAGGCGCCTTCCGCTCGCGGGCTCATGCTCCTCGCCGTCTTTCTTGCGCTCGCCATCCGGAGGCGCCGGTGATGCGCCGCGGGTTGCTCCTCTTCATGGCGGCTGCCCTTTCGTGGGCCTGCAAGGTGGATCCTTACTGCCTCGATTGCCGGGAAACTCCGACGAAGCCACCAGACGCCGGCACCGAGGCGGACGCAAGGCCCAAGCCGGACGTCCGCACCATCGATGCACAAGTATTTCTCGACGGATGCACCTCGAGTGGCCCCGAGACTTGCGACGGCATCGACAACGACTGCAACGGCAAGATCGACGATGGGCAGCTCCCTTCCGTGGGCGAGTCCTGCGGTACCGACGAGGGAGAGTGCGCAAGGGGCACTTGGGAATGCGTCGACGGAAAGCTCGCGTGCGGCGGCACCGCGGTCCTCGCCAAGCCCGAGCAATGCAACAACAAGGACGACGACTGCGACGGCGTCGTTGACAACGGCGACCCCGGTGGCGGCGTCTCGTGTGGCACGACCGACGTCGGGGAATGCAAGCGAGGCCGCACCCGCTGCGTCGAGGGCAAGGTCGAGTGCGAAGGCGCCATCGAGCCAGCCGACGAAGCCTGCGATGGCAAGGACAACGACTGCGACAACAAGTTCGACGAGGAGGATCCGCTCCTCAACACCGCCTGCGGGGTCACCGCAGGGCTCTGCTCTCCAGGCAAGTGGCAGTGCAAGGGGGGCAAGCTTCAGTGCACGGGAGCCACCGGCCCATCATTCGAGGTCTGCGATGGACTCGACAACAACTGCGACGGAACCCCGGACGAGATCTACAACTTCACCACGGACGTCAACCGCTGTGGCAACTGCGAAACCCAGTGCAAGGTAAGGGACGGCATTCCCAAGTGCGAGGACAGCAAGTGCAAGATCGCCGCCTGCAACCCCGGGTTTCACGACAAGAACAAGATCTATGACGACGGCTGCGAGTACGAGTGCAACTTCCAGGGCTCCGAGATCTGCAACGGCACGGACGACGACTGCGACGGAGACATCGACGAAGATGTCGTGCCTCCCAGCATCTGCTCCACCTTCGGCGAGTGCGCCGGCACCGTGGCCAAGTGCCTGGGAACGGGAGGATGGACATGCCCCTACAAGGACACGGTATCCAAGGACACGTCCGGCGCCATCATTCCCGAGACGACATGCGACGGCAAGGACAATGACTGCAACGACGTCGTCGACGACCCGTTCCCCACGGTTGGAAACCCTTGCAGCCAGGGGGTAGGCGCCTGCACGACCAAGGGGAAGCTGATCTGCAACGCCGCCAAGAACGGCGTCGTCTGCAACGCCGCTACACCTCCCAGCGGGACCGCCGAAATCTGCAACGGGATAGACGACGACTGTAACGGCACGCCCGACGACAAGGCCAGTGACAACTGGGTACCTTTCACCATCAAGATAGGGTCGAGCACCGTGACCCGGTGGATCTACGCCTACGAAGCCTCGCGCCCCGACGCCACGGATTCGTCTCAGGGCACCATGAGCCACCGCGCTTGCGCAAGCAAGGGGAAGCTTCCATGGACCAACGTGACCTACGGCGAGGCGGCGGCAGCCTGCACGGCCGCAGGTGGCAGCCTGTGCACCGAGGCCGAGTGGGAACGCGCCTGCACGACCAGCGCCAATCCAGCGTGCACGTGGTCGTACGCCTCGAGCTGCACCACCTACAGCCCGAACACCTGCAATGGAAATGACTACGACTATGATCCAGCGACCGCGTCAGTCAACGAAGACGGGCTACTCCCAACCGGAACCCTTGCGAGCTGCTACGCGAAATGGAGCTCGACCGCGAAGGTATTCGACATGTCGGGGAACGTGAAGGAATTCACGGTTGCCCGTTCGCAGGGCATCAACCCACTCCGAGGTGGCTCCTACGACAGCCCTGCAGGCGGCATGAGCTGCACGCTAGACTTCGTGGTCGCCGACGGAACGTTCGTGTTCCCGAGCGTGGGATTCCGCTGCTGCCGCGACACGGCGCCCTAGCTCAGAACGGATCCTCGAAATGGTCCAATGTACCGAAGGCGCGGCCCGATCCTCAAAGTGAGCTCCCGGTCTGCCTTGTAGAGCTCGCCGTCGATGACGTAAGAGAACGGCTTGTCGCTCTCGATTCGCACCTCCTTCGCGACGGCGCTGAAGCACTTCCCTGGTCGCATGGGAAGCCCCCGCCATATCCGTCCAAGCTCGGACGCGAGCGCCAGGGGACCAGCGTAGATCCCAAGAAGCGCAAAATGGTCGGGACGCTCGTTGTAGCGGTAGTACGGTGTGAACCCGAGCCCGATTTCTGGCACCGTAGCAGCGGTAACAGTGACGAGCGCCCTGGGCGGCCAGGGATTTCCATCGACCACCACCCGTCCCTGAAATGGGTCGAGGATCTCCCGGGAGAAGCGGCCCCCGACCAGGACTGAGCAGACGGTGCGGGCGAGAAGAAGTGCTGCGGTCGTCCTGCTCGGATGACCCGTCGCATAGTAGGCCTCGAGGAAGCTTGCTACTGCGCCGTTGCCAAAGATGAACCCAGAGCGACCCTCGAGCTGCAGGACATTCCTTTCCACTTCGGGGAGCGGTTCGCCCCGCCGCACCTTTTCAGCCACGGCCCCAAGGAGCGCCTCTGGATCTCCGCGAACGCCCAGGCCTGTCGTGATGGTGTTGAGCGTCCCGCCGGGGAGAAAAAGGATGGTTGGCAGGGGCTCCGACGTACCCATGCCCAGGAGCACCGACAGGGTTGCGTGGATGGTCCCGTCCCCCCCATGGATGGCAAGAATGCTCATGCCCTCATTGCGGAACTCCCGTAGCCTGTCCGCGACTTCATCGACAGACTGGGTCGCGACGACACGTCCAGTCTCGCCCAACACCTGGGCAAGTCGATTTAGGCGCCCCGGGTCGCGCCTCATTTGGCGGCTCCTCGGATTGACGATGACGCCGATGTCCCCCATGGTTTGGAGGGTATAATTAATTGGTGGCGGCGCGCGCATCCATGCTCTCCGGTTTTGTTGAGGCGGATCCGATCGTCGCGGGACTGATCGTAGTGGTTGTGGTCCTCATCGCCGTCACGTTTCTGGCAAGACGCCTTCGAGGTTGGCAGGGTACTCGAACCGGACGTTCAAGGAGGCCGGAATGACCGCACCTCCCGGGAGTGCCGACGATCGCCCGCTCCCCGAGATTTTCGCCTCGCTCGCCCAATCGTCGTTTTCCGGCGTGCTCTCGTCCGAGCGGGAGGGCCGACGGTACGCCATCTTCTTCTCCGACGGTGCAGTCGTAGACGCCGACAGCCCGGTCCCCGAGGATCAACTGGGGCGCGTCCTTCTTGCAGCGGGAATCCTGACCAGCGCCCAAGTCGGTGAAATGGTGACCCGTCTCGCCCGAAGCCCGGGCAAGCGCGCACTCGACGTCCTGGTCGAGATGGAAGCCCTCCAAAGGGATTCCCTGGAACGCGCAGCCACGATGGGTCTTGCCAAGCGAGCCATTCGCGCTTTTTCCTTGGCAGGCACAACCTTTCATGTCGACGAACAGGCACACGCTCGACAGAGTGGCGGACCGTTCGATGCACGCTGGCTCCTCTACCGTGGGCTCAGGCAGTTCTACGACGAAGCGCGCCTCTTGCGGGAACTCGAGAGGCTTAGTGGACAGGCGATGAAGCGCCTTGGAGACGCCGAGAGCCTCCTGGAACCGTTTGGATTTGGCGAAGCCGAGCACGCCTGTATTGCATACCTTCAGAGGGGCTACTGGGAGGCCCAGGATCTTGCCGACGCCTGCGCAGCAGCTCCGAGAGAGGTCGTGCTATCCGTCGTGCACGCGCTGGTACTCTTCGGAGCGCTGGATCTCCAGCCCGCCGATCAAGTTCCCCGACTGCGCAGAAAAGGCGCAGCGTCGGCGCCGCGACCGCCAGCGCCCGCCGTGGTGACTTCCACAAGACCCACGCCATCGGCCATCAAGCAAGGCGCTCCACAGCCCACTTCGCAAGCAGCGCCCCCCCCTCCTGGGGGGCCCTCGGCACCTTCTCCGCCCTCTCGGAGCACTGCCGCTGCGGTCACGCCGCCCGCGGTCACCGCTCCGAGCGTGTCGCGCCCGACGGCAGCTCCCTCCATGCAAGCACCCCATGTATCTACGGTCCCGCCGGGTCTTCGCGAGCAGATGCTCCGCAAGTTTGCAGCCGTGGAGGCGGGCGCCGATTGTTTCGCAGTGCTGGAGATAGACCGACACGCGTCCAAGGAGCAAGTAAAGGCGGCGTACTTCCAGCTCGCCAAGACGTACCACCCTGACCGGCTCGCGATCGTGAAACTCGACGACCTACGCCCGCAGGTTGAGCGAATCTTCGTACGGTTGTCCGAAGCTTTCGCAACGCTCGGAGACGATGCGAGAAAAAAAGAATACCTCACAATTCTGGGTCAGGGCGGGGAAGCCGTCGTCAAGCAGCGGGAAAGCGATGAGGCGGCGAGGGCCATGAAGATCCTATCGGCCGAGGAGCAGTTCCGCATCGGCGAAATGGCACTAAGGAGACAGCTCTGGCCTCAGGCGCTCGAGGCGTTCAAGAAAGCGCTCGAACTCAACCCCGATGAGGGTGAGCACCACGCCATGCACGCATGGGCCACGTGGTGCGTGGCTCCGGACAAGGACAAGGTCTTGGTCGAGGTCCGCAAGGGGCTGCACAAGGCAATTGAGCTCAACCCGCAATGCGCCCAGGCCTTTTTCTACACCGGACAGGTCTTCAAGCATTCTGGGGACTTGGAACGTGCCTCGGCGCACTTTCAAAAAGCCCTCGACCTGCAACCGAGCCACGTTGAGGCGGAGCGGGAGGTGCGCCTGATGGAGATGCGCCGCGCCAAGGGGGAAAAGAAAGGACTCTTCGACAAGCTACGAAAGAAATAGTCAGTTCTTCTGCGCAAGTGCCCTAAGAGCGCTCCGATCTTCATCCTTCAGCGAAAGGAAGGCCAAGCCCATGCCTGAACGCTCGCCGAGGGACACGTGGACCACCCGCCCGGTCACCGAGAGCGACCGCTCGTCGGCGAGAGGTAGAATGATGGTGAACTCCTCGTCGACCTCGAAGAGAAGGGTCGAGCGAAGAAATAGTCCACCGGCGGAGATGTTGCCCACCGGAAATCGAACCGCACCTGTCGATGAGGCAGCGTCCATGACGAGGGTGGCCGAGATCTCAGCGCCTTGTCGCGGATCACGTCGCCTCTCTCCTTGGAAGGGACGGAACCCGCGCCCGTTCGTACCAACATGCCCTTGTGGTTGTGCTTGCGTCGCCAAGGTGACCTCGACTGTTCCCTGCTAAATCACAGAAAGATAGACTGCGTCGCGGACGCTCACTTGGATTTCACCGACCTGAAGCCCAGGAGCGGCAAATGAACCAACGGATGACTTCTCCAAGAACAACTGCACCGTCCCGTTCGACGGAATTCGTGAAAGCACCGCTTGCCGTATGACCAAGTGGCCGATGGCTCCTGCCCGGCAACGCAGCTCACCGCCGCCGCTATGGCTCCAGGCAAAAATGATGACCGGCGACTCACCCGAGCCGCCGCCCACCCAACCAATCCTCAGGTCACGCCTTCGGTCCAGGGTCAAAGCAACCGCGGGGTCAACGCCGTTGAGAGATGTGATTCGAGGCACCGGCGGGAACTCGGCCAAGGTGTCAAAACGCCCGATGTCCGGCCCACCAAGCGAGGACACAAGCACTTCGGCCAAGCCGACATCCGGCGGAGAAGCGAGGGGATCCGCTCCTTCGCTTTCGTAGAGCACTCCGGACACCAGGGGCACGATCTCTGGGACATAGCGTGGGAGCAAGCGTACCGTTCCCCCTGCCGCCCGAACCATCAGCTCACCCGCGTCGAGCATTTCGACGGTTGTATCTGACGATGCCCGCGCCAAGACGTCCGATAGAAGCGCTTCGCCGTCCACGCGAACACACGCCCCAGGAGGCAAGCGCAAGAGTGACGGTGACGTCGCACCGGCCAGGACCTGAGCGCCTTCGACGTCGACGTCTCGAAACCGAAACAGCCGCGCTTCGGTCGAAATCGAAGCATCACCCGCACGCGGCACGGTCAAGACGACTTGGATCTCGCCATGCGTTCGCCCAGCCTGTTCCGGAAATGCGTCGGGCCGCCCCTCACCCGAGGAGCAGGCGAAAACCGCAAGAACCGTGAGGCACCACCCGCGCGACAAGACCCGGACATTGTAGTAGACGAATTTCGGCGGATCAACCCAGAGCAAGGCCTCCGTGCGCACCCCGAGAAGCCCATCCCACGGATGGGGTTACCCTTGGACTTGCACTCGCGCAGGACAAGACGTAGAAACGGCGGGGCATGGCTACCATTACCTTAGAAGAAGTCCAGGAGATCGCTTTCTTGGCACGCCTGCGCCTTGGCGACGAGGAAGTGAAGCGCCTTCAAGGGGACCTTCGGTCGATTCTTGAATATATTGACAAGCTTCGCCGCCTGGACACGCGCGGTGTCGAGCCCATGACCCATGCGGTTCCGATGGACTGCCCACTCCGAGAAGACGAAGTGAAGCCGTCCCTTGCGGCAGAGGAAGCGATGATGGGTGCTCCCAGGCGTCAGGACGGATTCTTCGAAGTGCCGCGGATTATCGACGTGCATGCCGCTTCCGAGGAGCGCAAGCCATGAATTCCGAACTTTGCGCAAGGCCTGCAAGCCAGCTGGCCGGGCTGGTGCTCTCCAAGGAAATCTCGGCCCGCGAGCTCACCCGTGCGTACCTTGACCGCATCGCGGCACTCGACGCGACGCTTGGCTCGTACCTCCTGGTAGACGACGCGGGCGCGCTCGCCGCGGCAGCCGAGATCGACAAGGCCATCGCTCGTGGGGAGAAGGTGGGCCCCCTAGCAGGGGTACCCCTCGCGCTCAAGGATATTTTTGTGACCCGCGGGATGGAAACCACGTCGGGTTCGAAAATCCTCAAGGGATGGCTACCCCCGTACGATGGAACCGCGGTCGCGAGGCTGAAGCAGGCGGGTGCGGTGCTCCTCGGGAAGCTCAACATGGACGAGTTCGCGATGGGCTCGTCCAACGAGAACTCCTCCGTTAAGAAATGCCGCAATCCGTGGGATTTCGAGCGGGTTCCTGGCGGGTCGTCAGGAGGCTCGGCTGCCGCGGTCGCTGCCGCGCTGTGCGCCGGCAGCCTCGGGACCGATACCGGTGGCTCCATTCGCCAGCCCGCGTCGCTCTGCGGGATCGTTGGGCTCAAGCCCACCTACGGACGCGTGTCCCGCTATGGCGTGATCGCGTTCGCGTCGTCGCTGGATCAAGTAGGCCCCATGACACGCACCGTCGAAGACGCTGCGTATCTCCTCGAAATCATCGCCGGGCATGATCCACTCGACTCAACGTCGATCAACTCGCCGGTCCCTCGCTACCGCGAAGCCTGCCGCGAGGGGGTAAAGGGCCTCACCATTGGGATCCCCGACGAGTATTTTGTCCCCGGGATGGATCCCGAGGTCGAAAGCGCGGTGCGCAAGGCCATCAAGGATCTTGAATCGCTCGGTGCCCGCATTGAGCCCATCCGCTTGCCGCACACGGAATATGCGGTGGCTTGCTACTACCTCATCGCGACGGCCGAGGCCTCGTCCAACTTGGCTCGCTTCGACGGGGTGAGGTATGGCCTTCGCGTCGCCGGCCCCAAGACGTCGCTCCAAGACATGTACTGCCAGACCCGAGGTGAGGGTTTCGGCTTGGAGGTCAAGCGGCGGATCATGCTCGGGACCTTCGCTCTTCGCTCTGGCTACTATGACGCGTACTACAAGAAAGCACAGCAGGTGCGGACCCTGATAAAGCGTGACTTCGACGAAGCGCTTGCCCGGGTGGACGTCATCGCGACGCCCGCTTCGCCAACCCCCGCCTTCAAGCTGGGGGAAAAAACAGAAAATCCACTAGAAATGTACCTCGCCGACATCTTCACCATTAGCTGCAACCTGGCAGGCCTGCCTGGAATCAGCGTGCCGTGCGGCTTCACGAAGAATGGCCTCCCGATTGGCATCCAGTTCCTCGGCAAGCCTCTCGCCGAAACGACGCTGCTTAGAACTGCCGCCGCCTACGAAAGGCACGCCGGGTGGTACAAGCGTCGTCCCCCCGAGAACATGGAGGCCGCTAAATGACCAAGTCCAGATGGGAGGCGGTCATCGGCCTCGAATGTCACGTGCAGCTCATGACGGCGTCCAAGTCGTTTTCGGCCTCTGCGTCCCATTTCGGCGCGGAGCCCAACACGCAGGCCGATCCAGTAGTCCTTGGCCTTCCGGGCGCTCTGCCAGTCCTCAACAGGCGCGCGGTGGAGTACGCCATCAAAATCGGGCTAGCGACCGGCTGCGAAATTCGGCGCCGCTCCCGTTTTGCCCGCAAGCACTACTTTTACCCGGACCTGCCCAAGGGGTATCAGATCTCCCAGTACGACGAGCCCCTTTGCGAGCATGGAACGATAGAGCTTGCCGTCGGGGGCGTGTCGCGCACGGTGCGCCTCACCCGCATTCACATGGAGGAGGATGCCGGCAAGAACTTGCACCAGGCAGGCTCCGCCTTCTCGCTCGTCGATCTCAACCGGGCAGGTGTCCCCCTCGTAGAAATCGTGAGCGAGCCGGACATCCGCTCCGCCGAAGAAGCCGCCGAGTACATGCGCACCCTCAGGCAAATCGTGCGCTACCTGGGGATTTCCGACGGAAACATGGAGGAGGGCTCGCTCCGCTGCGACGCCAACGTCTCGCTCCGTGAAGTGGGAACGAGCGAGCTGGGCACAAAGACCGAGCTCAAGAACATCAATAGCTTCAAGTTCGTCCAGAAGGCCATCGAGCACGAGATCGCTCGCCAGGCCGCACTCCTCGACGCAGGGAAACGCATCGTCCAGGAGACCCGTCTTTGGGACGCGGACCGGGGCGTGAGCCACTCCATGCGCACCAAGGAGCAGGCGCACGACTATCGTTATTTTCCGGATCCGGACCTCCCGCCCCTCATGGTGCCGGGCGAGTGGATCGAGGAAATCCGCCGCTCCCTGCCCGAGCTTCCTGCACAGAAACGGGTGCGGTTCATGTCGGAATACAGCTTGAGCGAGTACGACGCCCGTATCTTGACCGAGGAGCACGCCCTCGCCGACTACTTCGAATCTGGGGCACGCTCCCACGGAGATGCCAAGAAGATTTCCAACTGGATTCAGACCGAGCTCTTGAGAGAGCTCAATCGAGACGAGCGCTCGATCGAGCAATGTCCAATCCGCCCCGAGCAGCTCGCCGAGCTGGTTCGGCTCATCGACGGCGGCGTCATCAGCGGCAAGATCGGCAAGGAGGTCTTCGCCAAGATGTTCGCCTCTGGGGAAAGCCCCAAGCAGATTGTCGAGCGTGAGGGGCTCGTTCAGGTGACTGACACCACCGCCATCGAGGCAGCCGCTCGAGCTGCGCTGGCCGCAAGTCCCAAGCAGGTCGAGCAGTACCGTGCTGGCAAGACTTCACTCCTCGGGTACTTCGTCGGTCAGGTAATGAAGGCTACTCAAGGCAAGGCCAACCCGCAGGCTTTGAACGAGATCCTCAAGCGCTTGCTCGAGGAGACCCGTTGACGAGCGTTTTCAGCCCGCTCCGATGGGAAAGCGGTGTTCTTTTCCTGATTGACCAGTTGCGTCTTCCTCGGGAAGAACTTTGGATCCCCTGCAGGGACGAAGTCGAAGTCGCCGACGCCATCCGGCGCATGGTGGTAAGGGGGGCTCCGGCTATTGGTTGCGCGGCAGCTTTCGGAGTAGCCCTTGCGGCACGACGCCTTGTTGCCCAAGGGGCAGGCTCACCTGCGTTCGAGCAGGGGGTTCGCAAGGCCATCGACCAATTGGCGTCCACGCGTCCCACGGCAGTCAATCTCTTTTGGGCGCTCAACGAGATGCGCTCTGCCTGTCAAGGGCCACCCGAAAACGCCGCCCGGGCCCTCGAAGAGCGCGCCATGGCCATTTGGAAAGACGACGTGGATCGCTGCCTGAAGATCGGCCAAGCAGGGGCAGAGCTCATCCCCGACGGCGCGACAATTCTCACGCATTGCAACGCTGGAGCACTTGCTACGGGAGGATACGGGACCGCCCTTGGAGTCATCCGCGCCGCCCGCGATGCGGGCAAGCGTATCCGCGTGCTTGCCGACGAGACCCGCCCGTTCCTGCAGGGAGCACGACTCACGGCCTGGGAGCTAGCTCGGGATAAAATCGACGTCACCCTCATCCCAGACGTGGCGGCGGCCTGGCTCATGAGAAACGGACAGGTCTCTTGCGTCGTCGTGGGCGCCGATCGAATCGCCGCCAACGGCGACGTCGCTAACAAGATCGGGACATACCCCCTGGCCCTGGCGGCACGCGAGCACCAGGTTCCCTTTTTTGTCGCGGCTCCATTCTCCACCGTGGACCCGTCGACCCCAGACGGGGATGCAATTCCGATTGAGGAACGGCAGGGAGGCGAGGTGACGCAGATCGCCGAGATCCAAATCGCACCCCAAGGCGTCGCAGCCAGGAACCCGGCCTTCGACGTCACTCCAGCACGCCTGGTATCGGCGATCGTAACAGAGCAGGGGGTTTACCGACCGCCGTACGACTTCCGTTGACGAAAATTTTACCCTCCCTCTAAAATGCGAGTATGGCTGACCAGCGATTGTACCAACGGGTCCCGGTTCTGCTCCGGGTTCGCTATCGGGATGGCAACGAGCTGGCCTCCTCGTACGTGCAGAACATCTCCGGCGGAGGCGTGTTTGTGCGCACGTTCCGCCCACTTCCCGTTGGCCTAGAGCTGACGCTTGAGCTTTACCTCGAAGATGGGTCCGAGGAGCCCATGACGATCAAGGGCAAGGTGGTCTGGGAGCGCCTGATTGGTCGGGACGATGGGATGGGAATCCAGTTTCTGGAGCCAGTACCCGAGCGCTTGAAAAAGATCTTGACGGAAAAGGGCAGCTAAATACACTACCTCGGCTTTTCGCTTTCAACGGATAGATCCGGAGTCCATGCGATGTATGCGGTGATCCAAACTGGTGGCAAGCAATACCGCGTCGAAGAAGGCGCGACCATTCGAGTGGAAAAGCTTGAAGGTGACCGGGGGAGAACTCTGGAATTCGACCAGGTTCTTTTGGTTGCCGACGGCGAGAACATCAAGGTCGGAGCCCCTTCCGTTCCTGGAGCAAAGGTGACGGCTGAAATCGCCTCGCAGGGACTTGGCGAGAAGCTCGTCGTCTTCAAGTTCCGGCGGAAAAAGGGTTACCGACGGAAGCGGGGACATCGGCAGCCCTACACCGCTTTGAAAATCACGGGCATCACCGCGTAAGAAGGTAGAAGATGGCTCACAAAAAAGGGCAAGGTTCATCCCGCAACGGTCGTGACTCTGGTGGCCAGCGGCGAGGTATCAAGCGCTACGGTGGTGAGGTTGTTCGCGCGGGAAACATCCTGGTCAGGCAGCTAGGGACCGTGGTACACCCCGGCCACAACGTCGGGCTTGGTCGTGATTTCACGATTTATGCCCTGGTGGACGGGGTCGTGAAGTATGAACGACTCGGGAAGAACCGCCGAAAAGTCTCGGTGGTTCCCGTCGCCACGGCACAGGCGTCGG
>JACQUZ010000078.1 GCA_016210055.1 Deltaproteobacteria bacterium
CCCGGCGGCCATGCCGGCGCTCTCGACACACACGCCCAACCGACGCCATCACGCCACCGGGCACGCCCATCTCACCCGACCGGGCGCGACCGATCGGCTCGCCAGGAGACGTGACGCAGTAGTGCTAAGAGCTTGTCTAACCTAATGATTTTAGTTTCCTCCTAATACCTTTCGGGATAGAAGAGCACCCTGCTACGCGATGTGCGCGCATCTCCGGTACATGGCACAAGTCCTGGCTGTGGCGGTGCTCTACGCCGTCGTCGGCCGGCTTGGCCTCATGCTGGATGCCGTCGGTGGATTCGCCACCCTGGTCTGGCCTCCCACGGGCATTTCCCTGGCGCTCCTCTTGACCCAAGGCTATCGCCTGTGGCCAGGCGTTTGGCTAGGCGCGCTTGTCGTCAACGTGTGGACCGGAGCACCACTCCCGGTCGCCGCCGGGATAGCCACGGGTAATTCACTGGAAGCGATCTTGGGCGCTCTTGCGCTCCGCCGAATTCCCGGATTTCGCCCTTCCCTGGAGCGCCTGACGGATGTCGTCGGCTTGGTCGTCCTGGCGGCGGGGCTCAGCACCATGGTGAGCGCCACGGTTGGCGTGTCGAGCCTTTTCTTGGGAGGAGTTGTGCCTCCGTCCCGCTTCTGGGTGACTTGGCAAGCGTGGTGGCTCGGTGACGTGCTCGGCGACCTTGTTGTGGCGCCGCTTCTCTTGACGTGGAGGGGAGGCTTCACGAGCAGGGTCCGGCCTCATCGACTGCTCGAAGGGCTTGTCCTCGCGCTTCTTCTCGCATGGACGGCTCTTTATGTTTCCCTTGATGGCTTGGTCCCAATAGCTACAGCCCCGTTTCAGCAACCCTACGTGCTCGCGCCGCTGTTCATCTGGGCTGCTCTGAGCTTTCAACAACGAGGGGCGGCGAGCGCGACGTTCTTGGTCTCGGTGATTTCGATCTGGGGTACTGCCGTGGGTCATGGACCCTTTCCACAGGGAACCCTTGCAGAGCGCCTGATGGGACTGCAAGTCTTCATGGGGATGGTCGCGACGAGCTTCCTCCTGCTCGCCGTCGTGGTATCGGAGCGGAATCGGGCCCTTGGCGAAAGCGTGCGCCTGCTCCGGGAGGCACAGAAAGCCGTGCAAACCCGGGAAGACATCCTAGCCGTCGTATCCCATGACCTAAGGAACCCCTTGGGGGCGGTTTCCGTGACCGCCAGGCAGCTCTCCAAGATCCCAGAGAAAATGGATCCCGAGAAGCTCAGGGTAAGAGCGGAGTTGATCCTCCGGGCCGCGGGACGGATGGAGCGCCTGATCGCCGATCTTCTCGACTTCTCGGTCATTGAAGCAGGGCAGCTCACCATCCAAAGACAGCCCTGCGTGGCCCCAGATCTCGTGGAAGAGGCGCTCCGAGCCCTCCAGCCCTTGACGGCCGAGAAGAATATCCAGTTGGAGGCCCAAGTGGAGGCCAACGGGGCGAAGGTCTCCGGAGACCGCGAGCGCATCCAGCAGGTCTTCTCCAACCTGGTGGGAAACTCCATCAAGTTCACCCCACCCGAAGGACGAATCTCAATCAAAGCGTTCGTGCGCGGAGAGCGGGTGGTCTTCTCGGTCTCGGACAACGGTCCGGGCATTCCAGAACAGGACCTCCCGCGTATCTTTGATCGCTATTTTAGGAGCCCGTCGGGTGAACGGAGAGGAGCCGGGCTAGGCCTGTTCATCGCAAAGGGGATCGTACTGGCCCACGGCGGCCGGATTTGGGCAGAGAGCAAGCTCGGTGCAGGGAGTACGTTCTACTTTGACCTGCCGCTGCTCGGGGATGGACGCATCAGCTGATCAGCGCTCTCCATCCCTGAACTTCTCTGCGTCGATGTTGAATCGCTTGAGCCAGCGATGGATCTGCATGCGCCCCTTGCCCATCAGGCGCGCGACCGCCGCGATGTTGCCGTGGTGTTGGCGCAAGAGCTCGATGAGCTCCTGGCGGCGCAGGTTATCGTCACCCGAGAGTGCCTTCTTCTCGCCCTGGTCCCGCCTGTTGTCGCCTGCACGACGAGGCTCAAGAAGTGACGACGGGAAGTGCTCCAGCTCCACGTGGTCGCCGTGCAAAAGGGCGACCGCTGTGGCCAGGTGCTTCTCGAGCTCTCGCACGTTGAGCGGCCAGTCATGCAGAAAAAGAGCCCGAGCAGCTTCGCAGGAGAACGAGATCCTCTGGGCCCGATCGCCAGCGATTTTCTTGAGCAGCGAGCCCATGATGAGCCCGAGGTCCACCCGCCGATCCCGGAGAGGCGGGAGGGCGAGCGTGAATCCGGACACCCGAGCCAATAGATCGGACCTAAACTCGCCTTCCTCGACCAGGGACTGCAAGTCACGATGGGTTGCTGAGACGAGTCGGAGGTTTACCCGCACCGGCACGGTGTCGCCCACCGGCAGTACCTCTCGTTCCTGAAGCACGCGCAAGAACGCAGCTTGAGAAGCAGGCGGCAGATCCCCTATCTCGTCGAGAAACAGCGTCCCGCCGTCGGCAGCGCGGGCGAGGCCCGGTCGGTTCTCCGTAGCACCCGAGAAGGCTCCCTTTCGATAACCGAGGAGCTCAGTCTCCACGAGATTGGCCGGCAGGGCACCGCAGTTCACGGCAACGAGCTGGCCTTGTCTGTGGGACAAGGCATGCACGGCCCGGGCAACTAGCTCCTTTCCCGTGCCGCTCTCGCCCAAAATCATCACCGACACGTCGGAGTCGGCCAACTGCATCAAAGCGGTGAACTGCTTGGCTAGCTTGGGGACGAGCGTCTCGAGGCCCAGGTCGGCCGCTCGACCTCCGACAAGAATACGCTCGCAATCCTCCTCGAGCTCCAGGAAGAGAAAGAGCGTCTCACCGAGCTCGAGGAGATCGCCGTGAGCGAGCACAGCGCTCGCCTGAGGAACTCCATTAATGAGAGTACCGTTGGTCGATCCCTCGTCCTTGACATGCCACTTTCGCGAGTCGTGGGACAGGGTGGCATGCGACAAAGACATCCACTTGTCGGCCACTCGCACCTGTAGGGTGCGGCCAGGATTACCTGGCACCTCTTCGAGCGCTCTGAACTCACCCCGGCCGAGGTGAACCTCGTCCAAGTCTTCCAGACAAATTACCGAAGGGGATTCGAGTGGACGGCCACATTCGAGCGCCAGAACAAGGCACCCGTGCGACATACCCGCATCAGAGGGCCGTCGCTTTCTGGCCCTAACCAAAGTGTGGCCGGCGTCGCGCTCGTTCACGTCCGACAAGTTAACGCAATGGCTAGCCCCGTGCTAGCACGGCCTCTCCGCGTCACCGAAGGTGAAGCTCACCCGTCGAGGACTAACGAGAGGTACAGCCCCGCGTGCTCAGCCGCCTCGGCGACCGCGTCCGCCGCCGCCGAAACCACCGCGGCCACCACCCTTGCCACCGCCGAAGCCACCTCGTCCGCCGCGGCCACCACCATCTCCACCACCGCCACCGCCACCGAAGCCGCCACGACCACCGCCACCGCCACCGCCGCCAAAGCCACCACGCCCACCACCGGCCGGCCGCTCCTGGGCCATATTTACCTTGAGCGTCCGTCCATCGAGCATGTGGCCATCAAGCGATGAGATCGCCGATTCGGCATCGGCCGGACTAGACATCTCGACAAACGCAAACCCTCGAGGCTGCCCGGTATCGCGATCCGTCACGACCTTCACCTCGACGACCGAGCGTCCGTCTTGCTCGAATGCCGCCCGAAGTGCATTCTCAGTCGTTCCAAAAGACAAGTTCCCTACATACAAGCGCGTTCCAATTGCCATTCGCCTTCTCCCGAAATAAGGGACAGTGAACCTCTTGGCCCACCCCCTACCGCAACTTCACCAAACCGGGCGCACGTTCGAAGCGTGGAGCCCTTTATCAAAAACCGCGACAACTTCGAACTTGAGCGCCCTCGGAGAGGGAACGGAAATCTGGATGACGATCACGCCGCGTTCGATATCGGGCACTATGCGGCGGCGCGAAGCCCAGGTCAAGGAAGTTCTGCGCGGTACTTCATTTTCTGGTTGCGCGGAAGCGACACGGTAGTGCTCGTTGTTCACGCCACAACTTTGGTCCTCGGCGCTTCGAGGAGCAAGACCGAGGGCACGGCATCCGGACAAGCGATCCGTAGAAGCCCGTAGCCAATGCCAGCAAGGCCGGTCATGAGCCCCGGGGTCTCAACCCCATGCGGCACGCCCGAGATCCAGCCGTGCTGCTCGCTGCTCTCGAGGAGCATGCCCGCGAGGCCTTGCCCATCGTGAGACAGGGCCTTGTCCCCAAGGACCCTCGCCCCATGGGTGATGAGCTCGATATTCCCCCAGTCGCCGTGGCAGAGCGAGTGGTTTCCGCCAAATCCCTGGGCCATTGTGGCGCGAAGCGCCGCTTGGATCTCCTCGCGCGTCTCGTGGTCGTCGCGCCACTTCAAGGCACGCAGTCGAGCCAGTCCAATTCCCGGCGCTCCGTGGCACCACGCACAGGGGAATTCAACGCGCCTTTGGGCACCTAGGTTTCGGAGGTCCCTCCAGTTGTCGTTCTCGGGAGAGAAAAAGCGGCGCTCGAGCTCGAGAGCTGCGAGCGCTGCGTCCGCGAATTGGCGGTCACCGCTCGTGCCATAGATCTCCATGAGTGCCCACGCCATGCCCGCCGCGCCGTGTGAAAATCCCGCGAGAAACGGTGTACTCCCGACGTGAGGGCCACGTGAATGAGTCATCACGTGCCGGGCCAGCCGCAAACCAGCGCGGACCACTGCTGCTCGCGTCGCCTCCCGAGGCCGAACCTGATCGAGAGCGAGCACTGCACCAATACACCCTGCCAATCCCGAGACGACGTCGAACTGCGAGTCCTTGTCAATCAGCGCGGGCAATTGTTCGACGAGGGCACCTGCCTGGTCGAGGAGCGCGCCATCACCCCACAATGTGCCCAGGTGGGCCATCGTGTAGATCACCCCACCCCATCCATTGAACGCGCCCACGTGCTCGAGGTGTCCCTTTGCCCGCACGACCAATCGCCCGAGGGTTTCCACGCCCGCGCGGGCGAGCTGCGTGTAACGAGGCTCTCCCGTGACCTCTCCTAGATAACCCAGGAACAGCGCGATTCCCGGAACGCCGCTGTACAGGTCGATATCCGACGGGAGCAGAGACCATTGCCCATTCTCGAGCAGGCGCAGGCCTAGCCAAATCGCGTCGGCTTTTGATGGTCCCGCGAGGGCGAGGGTGTCGAGCCTGTCCCCGATGCGCCTCGCCGCTTCCAAGAAGTCGGAAGCCGCGTGCGCTCGCCTTGCGGGCGTGGGTGGGTATCCCCGCCAGGAAGCGTCGCTTTCGCCCATGACCAGCGTGCCCAGGGACGCTCGGACAAACCACGACTGCCTGGAGCGATCGTCGTCGGAGAGCTCGGAAAACCTGCGAACAACGAGATCGAGAGACGATTGGGCGAGGAACCCTTCCAGGCGTTCTCCCCGGCTGTTCCAAAGATCGACGGCGCCGGGACGGGTGGTGAAGATCGGAATATCGTTTTGCCACAAGTCGTCCCGTTCCAAGGGGAACAGGCGCTGGAGATGGGTGAGCTCCTCGGCAGCGAGCCATAGCCGGTCGAACAGGCAATCGCGATCCAGGGCGTCCCGGAGCACGTCGGGATGAAAGCTCTCTTGAAGGAGCAAGGCATAGGTTCGCGTCGAGCGCAGGATCGCCCGCACCTCATCGTTGGCAAAGCGATGAATGGGCCCGTCCTTGGCGAGAAAAGCCTCACGGTGGTCTTTGAGGATCCCGTAGACACGATCGAAGCCGGCGGCCAGGGCCTCTGCATGCTGGGCGACGTCCACGTCGGCGCCCCGGAGCGATGGCCGGTTCTGTGACCCGGAAATCGCCAAGCGCTGGCGTGCAAAGCGCATTTCATCCGTCCCAGCTCCCTCGAAGGTGGGGCTGGCGGTGGGGGCGAGCTGGCCCGGTGCCCCCCCGAGCCCACTGATGTCGATTCCTACCGCGTCTCGCCCGCCCCACAGGCGCTGTGGGAGCATGCCAACGCGAAGCACCGACTCATCGATGGCTTGGAATGCGGCATCCTCGGAAGCCTGGGTCGTCTTGCCACCGACGCGCGGATGAAACAGCGACTCGAGGTCGATGAGCACCGGGTGCTCACCGCAGGCAATCAGGTTCTCGAAATGGAAGTCCGTCGCCGCAAGGACGTAGAGAAGCGCCAGGTAACCGCCTTGGCGCTGGTAAAAGCGGTGGACCTGGCCCTCGTCCTCGCAGGGACGCGCCGGGACGAACTCCATCCACCCGTACGGGCCGCGATCCAGCACGGCTAGGGTGCGGAACGGCGCTTCCGATTCAAGCCCATTGATGAACGCCAGGAGCTCCTGGAAGTGCATGTCGACCTTGAGGGACCGCGGCTTGTACACGAGGCGATCTCCCGATCGGAACCGAAGGAGGACCACGCGCCTGCCGCCCGCGTGTTGGTCCCCCGCGGCCTGGGCCGATTCGAGCGGACCGGGA
>JACQUZ010000077.1 GCA_016210055.1 Deltaproteobacteria bacterium
GCGAAGGGCGATGCGTGCCGACTCCTCGGTCGGAAGACCCAGCGCCTCGACGTAGCCGTTGGTGTGTAGCGACTGGGTCCCTCCGAGCACCGCGGCGAGGGCCTGGACCGTCACTCTCGCGACGTTGACCAGGGGCTGCTGCGCCATGAGCGAGACCCCGGCCGTCTGTGCATGGAATCGGAGCGCCATGCTCTTCGGATCCTTGGCGCCAAACCGTTCCTTCATGATCTTGGCCCACATGCGGCGCGCGGCCCGGAACTTGGAGATCTCTTCCAGGAAATCGTTATGGCCGTTGAAGAAAAACGCCAGCCGGGGGGCGAACTCGTCCACGCTCAGGCCCCGCTTGAGCGCGGCGTCGACGTACGCGATTCCGTCGGCGAGGGTGAAGGCGACCTCCTGCACTGCATCCGAGCCAGCCTCTCGGATGTGGTAGCCGCTGATCGAAATGGTATTCCACTTGGGGACTTCTCGTCGGCAGAACTCGAACACGTCGGTCACAAGACGCATCGACTGGCCCGGCGGGTAGATGTACGTTCCCCTGGCGATGTACTCCTTCAGGATGTCGTTCTGGATGGTGCCGCCGAGCTTCTCCCGAGGCACCCCCTGCTTGTCTGCGACAGCAATATAGAGCGCAAGCAAGGTAGCCGCAGTCGAGTTAATGGTCATCGACGTGGTTACCTCGGAAAGCGGCAGCCCCGCGAGGAGGATTTCCATGTCTTCGAGGCTGTCGATCGCCACCCCTACTTTTCCGACCTCTCCTCGCGAGAGGGGGTGGTCGGAGTCGCGACCCATCTGCGTGGGCAGGTCAAACGCCACGGAAAGCCCCGTCTGTCCCTGCGACAGGAGATAGTGATACCGAGCGTTCGACTCGGCGGCCGTGCCGAAACCGGCGTACTGGCGCATCGTCCAGTGCCGGCCGCGATACATCGTCTTCTGAACCCCTCGGGTGAACGGCGGCTCACCGGGGCGGCCGAGATCGCGTGCCTCGTCGAAGCCGATCCGGCGGAGCGACTCGGCCGTGTAGATCTCGTCGACGGGAATATCGCTGGGGGTGTGGACCTGCCGTTTCTTCCCAGGTTCCATGCCCTAGACCTGCATCTCCCTGAGCTCGGGATGGAGCATCAACTTTGGCTCGGTGACCTCTTGGATTTCCTCGACACTCACGGAAGGGGCGCGTTCCTTGAGAACAAGCCCTTGCGGGGTTACGTCGATCACCGCCAAGTCGGTCATGATCTGGTGGACGCACCGGACGCCGGTGAGCGGAAGCTCGCAGCGATGCTTGATCTTGAACCCGCCGTCCTTCGTGGCGTGCTCCATCATCACGATCACGCGGCGCGCTCCGGCCACCAGGTCCATCGCGCCTCCCATGCCCTTCACCATCTTGCCGGGGATCATCCAATTCGCCAGGTCGCCTTCCGCCGAAACCTCCATTGCTCCTAAGATGCACAAGTCGACGTGTCCGCCTCGAATCATGGCGAAAGATTCGGCAGACGAGAAATACGCCGACCCGGGGATTTCCGTGATTGTCTGCTTCCCGGCGTTAATGAGATCGGGATCTTCTTCCCCCTCGAGCGGGAAGGGCCCGATTCCCAGCATTCCGTTTTCCGACTGCAACACCACCTCGATGCCCGGTTGGATGTAGTTGGCGACGAGGGTAGGCATTCCGATGCCGAGGTTCACGTAGTAGCCATCGCGCAGCTCTCGTGCCACGCGCTGGGCCAGCTGTTCTCGATTAAGCGCAGGCATTCTAGCTCCTCTTTCTCACGGTCCGCTGCTCGATCGGCTTCTCGTAATGCTCTCCCTTGATGATTCGCTGCACGTAGATCCCTGGCGTGTCGATGCGGTCGGGGTCGAGCTGGCCCACCTCGACCAGCTCCTCGACCTCAGCGATGGTGATCTTTCCAGCAGTGGCCATCATGGGGTTGAAGTTGCGCGCGGTCTTCTTGTAGATGAGGTTTCCCCACCGGTCGCCTTTCCAGGCCTTGACCATGGCAAAGTCGGCACGCAGGGCGGTCTCCATGACGAGCATCTTGCCGCCGAACTCGCGCGTTTCCTTCCCTTCGGCGACCTTGGTGCCGAACCCGGTCGGCGTGAAGAACGCCGCGATGCCAGCGCCCCCGGCGCGGATGCGCTCGGCGAGAGTGCCTTGCGGGTTCAGCTCCACCTCGAGCTTTCCGTCGAGGAAGAGCTTTTCGAAGATCTTGTTCTCGCCGACATACGACGACACCATCTTCTTTACTTGGCCAGCGGCCAGGAGGATGCCGAGCCCCTTGTCGGTGGTGCCGCAGTTGTTGGCGATGATGGTGAGGTTCCGGATTCCTTTCCTGTGGACTGCGCGGATGAGGTTCTCGGGATTGCCGCAGAGGCCAAAGCCGCCCGACATGAGCACCGCGTCGTCGCCGATGTCATGGATGGCCGCCTCCGCCGAGGGGTAGACCTTGTCCATGGAGGGAATGTTTATGTGGGGGGACGGGGCGTGTCAAATGAAGGCTTTTATGGTGCGCCCTCCAAGATCTTGTAGGCAAAGATCCGCGTCCAGCCGTCGCTCGTGCTGTTGGTCGGGACCTGGCACTTGAGGAACGCGTATCCCTCGATCTCGAAGCCATCGGTGATCTTGAGCTTCTTCGCCGTCGTGGACGCGCCCTCGGTGGTTCCGGTCTTGTAGCTATAGGCGCTGCCGTCGGAGAGTCGCTTGTCGATGAGCGTGCACGTGATGTCGCCCCGGAAATGATTGTCTTGATAGGTAATCTCAGCGGTGATGGCCTTCACGTAGCCACTAAGGATGCCTCCGCTCGAGAAATTGTCGCGCACGATGGGGCAGAGCAAGAGGCCACTGCCCGTGCTCCCGGTCCGCGTAATTCGGTACTCGCTCCGGTTGAAGTCACCTGTTTCGGAGCCGCTCTCCAAGCACATGACTGCCGGGTAGCTCTTGTCGTCGGTCGCGGCCGCGTCCTTGGCCGGAGACAATGCCATCACCGCGCCCACCCCGAGCACGAGCTTCGTTAGTCCACGCATGTTCCACTCCTTTCCTTGAGTCACTCTGTTGTCTATAGAGCCCCTTCCAGGGCCTTGTACGCAAAGATGCGAGTCCAACCGTCTGTGCCGTTGGTGGGAACCTGGCACTTGAGGAAGCTGTAGCCCTGGAGCGCAAAGCCACCCTTCATGGTGAGTTTTTTTGCAGTCGTGGATGCGCCTTCGGTAGTCGCCGACTTGTAGCTGAAGGCGCTGCCGTCGGAGAGCAGCTTGTTTATGACGGTGCAGGTGATGTCCTCTCGGAAATGGTTGTCCTGAAGGGTCACCTCGACGGTCATGTCTGCGTCATAGTCGCTGTACACGCTTGGAGAGGAAAAAGCGTCTCGTACCAACGGGCAGAGCAGGACGCCGCTCCCAGCGCTCCCGGTCCGCGTGATCCGGTACTCGCTTCGATTGAAGTCCCCTGTCTCGGAGCCGCTCTCCAAGCACATGAACGCGGGGTAGCTCTTGTCGTCGGTGCTGCCTGCGCCCGCATCCCTGGTAGGGGACAACATGGACATGGCGACACAACCCACGCCCAAGACGAACCTTGCCATTCGACTCATCGCTCACTCTCCTTGCTAGTCGTTTAGCGGATGCCCTTGCCGCGCAAAGTAGACGACGGTGCTCGGGGATCCATCTCTGTCCATGGTTCGAACGAACCCCTCAGTGCTGAATGGGCGTGTCGTGGGGAGGACGTCCAGGAAATCCTCCCGCGCCTCTTCGCTCGCGTGCGACAGCGAAACCCGGCAAAGCGTGGCCTGGCAATCAGCCGACACGAGCTTGGAGCGCAGGAGCTTCTCGGACCGCAGGGCTAGTGCGATCTCCTGCCGGACCTCGGCATTCCACTTTGGGTCGGCCGGTTCCGTCGCGATTCGGTCATCGAGGCGCAATGCCACCTCTTCCACTTTCTCTTGCGGGGTCGGTTGCGGCGCTTGGGGCGCGGCGGCTTCATTGCTTGATTCGCGCGCTTCCTCGGCATTTAAATCGGGAGAAGAGGGGCCTTGGATCGTCTTGGCGAGCGCACTGTCTTGCTTGCGGTCAAGGCGCGTGAGCTCGCTACGAAGGTCATCGATCTGCTGGTAGAGCGACTCGACCTCCGTCCCGCTGCCCCGGGACGCCGATCGCCCTGCGGTCGCAGGTGCGAGCAGCCCGAGGAGGACCGCAGCGGAAAGCGTGACAAGTCCACCGCCAGAGACCAACAGGATAGCCCTCGTTCGTGGCATGGCCATTCCTCGCATTGAGCGACCGTCCTGTTGCACGGCGTGGGCCAGGCCACTGGTAGGCGAAGCCCCGCGGAATTGCGAGAGATGGGCGTCCGAGATGGGTACAGCGTCACATTTCGCGCGGTGACACCCAGGTGACGGACACGTCACAGGTGACAGTGCGGCGGAGTCGGCTAGGATTGCGTTCCCATGCCCATCGTGACCCTGATAACCGATTTTGGCACCCAGGACGGGTATGTCGGGGCCATGAAAGGGGTGATTCTTTCCTTGTCGCCTCGTACCCGGATCGTCGATATCGCCCACGATGTTCCACGCGAGGACGTGGCTCACGGCGCCGTCGTCCTTGCGCAGGCCGCTGCCTACTACCCCAAGGGGACGGTGCACGTCGTGGTCGTGGACCCTGGGGTCGGCGGAAAAAGGCGTGGCGTGGTGGTCGACGATGGCCGGCACCTATTTGTGGGCCCAGACAACGGCGTGTTCTCGCTCGCAGTTCCGGCCCCAAGGGCCGCCTATGAAATCGCTTCTCCCAAGTTCCGAAGCAAGGAGGTGTGCCCCACGTTCCACGGCCGCGACGTGTTTTCCCCGGCTGCGGCGCGACTCGCAAGTGGCGCCAAGCCGAGCGACGCAGGCCCGGCCGTGACGCTCCTTTGCCGGCTGGCCAGGCCACAGCGGGGGCAAGGAGCGGGGCGCGTGATCCACGTGGATCGGTTCGGCAATCTGGTTACCGATATTCCAGGTCACCGCCTTGGCAGTATCCAGAACGTGCGCGCCTTGCGCGTGTCCTGGCCCGTGTGCCGAACGTTCGAAGACGTGGCGAGAGGAGCCCGCGTGGCCTACATCGGGTCCATGGGAACCCTGGAGCTTGCGGTGCGCGATGGCTCTGCGGCCCGAGCCTACAAGCCTGCGCGAGGGGCAAGGGTGGCTTTCGTCAAATGAGCCCGACCCATGGGGCGCCTCGCCCGCGCGTGAGGCTAAAGGTGCAGTCCCTTGCGTTTGGTGGCGATGGAGTAGGGCGGGATCCGCAAGGCCGCGTCGTGCTCGTGCCCAACACCACACCTGGAGACGAAGTGGAGGTCGTCATTGTCCAGGAGAAAAAAGGGCACGCCCGAGGCGAAATCGCACGCTTGATTTGCCCCTCCCCGTCGAGAGTAACGCCCCCCTGCCCACTCTTTGTCGCTGGCTGTGGTGGGTGTCAGTGGCAACAGGTGGGGATTTCTGCCCAGCGGGCTGCCAAGGAAGACGTGGTTCGCCGCGCTCTCCGCCACGTGACCGACGACGTGGAGCCCATGCGCGCGCCGTCACCAGAGTACAACTGGCGTCGCCGCGCGCGGCTGCACTTTCGCCGGGTAGGGGATGGGCCAGCCATCGTCGGTTATGCGATGAGGCGCTCCCACCGGCTCATCGACGTCGGGACGTGCCCGCAGCTCGAGAAACCGCTCGACCGCGCGCTCGTCGCAATCCGGCACGGCTTGGCCAGCAGCCTGGAAGGGGCCGGCGAAATCGATCTCCTCCTGGGTGGTCGTGGCGACGTCCAGGCCGTGGTCCGCGGGCATGGAGTGCGGGAGATGGCGGAGCATGCGCGCTCGCTCCTCGGCCGAGAGGGGATCGTCTCCGTCGCGCTTTGGGACAAGGACGGCCAGGAGACCATCGGCACGCCGGTCATCGACTTGGCCGACGATCCTCTTCCCTTCCTTGCCCGGGCGGACGTATTTGCCCAGGTATCGGCGGCCGGCAATGCCGAGCTCCGTAGGTTGGTGGCCATGGCATGCGGGGATCTCTCTGGTCACGACGTCTTGGAGCTCTTTGCTGGAAGTGGCAATTTCACGCGCGACCTTGGGCTTGCGAAGGCGGTCACAAGCATAGAGGAAGCTCCCATGGCACGGGAGCTCGGCCTTCGCAATCTCTCCCTGCGAGGGCTCGAAGAGCGAGTGGACTTCATCGGGGATCGCGTTGAGCGGGCACTCCTGTCCATGACCAGGGCCTCGCATCGCTTCGACGTGGTGGTTCTCGATCCACCGCGAACTGGCCTGCCGCCAGGCCTCGCTGACCTCCTGGCAGCCCTTTCGCCCGCGCGCATCGTGTACGTGTCGTGCGACCCGCCGACGCTGGCGCGAGACCTCATCGCCCTGGCGGCGGCAGGCCCCTTTCGCACGGAAAAGGCCACCCCGGTGGACCTCATGCCGCAGACGTACCACGTCGAGGCCGTGGCGACAGTCGTGCGTCATTCCTAACAGCGAGCTTGCGAGCGAGGGGATTCGCCCTTGTTGCGCTTTGCCGTGTTCCCGGTCGATCATGACCGTCATGACGGAGTTGACGCCATGAAGAAGCGCGAGCCCCCCTACGTCGTTCGCCCGCCAACGGCAGTGCTCACGCGAGGCTTCGACCCGCGGCTGTCCGTGGGCTCGGCGCGCCCTGCTGTCTTCCGGTCCTCCACGTACGTTTTCACCAGCCCCGACTCGGCGGCGCGGGCCTTCGAAGTCGCGCTCGGGCGGGCGCGACCGGCACCCGGCGAGAACGTTGACCTGATCTACGCGCGCCTCTCGCACCCGAACGCCGAGATTCTCGAGGACCAGGTCGTCCCGCTGGAGCGCGAGGCGCAGGCCGCCGCTGTCTTCAACTCGGGCATGGCTGCTATCTCGACCACCTTCCTCACCTTCTGCGGGCCCGGGCAGACCGTCATCTATACGACACCGGTGTACGGCGGGACCCGGCATTTTCTGCGCGCTCTCATGGAGCCGTGGGGCCTTCGGACTATCGCTGTCCCCGCGGGCGACACCTTGGCCCTCGAGCGCGCGGTCGAGTCGGCGAAGGATCTTCGGATCGTGCTCGTTGAGACGCCCGCGAACCCGACGTTGGTGATGACCGACCTCCGCGCGGCGGTGGAGGCTGCGCGAAGGCGCCCTGACTCGCCGCTCGTGGTCGTGGACAACACGTTCCTCGGCCCCACGTTCCAACATCCGTTGGAGCTGGGTGCTGACCTTGTCGTCTACTCAGCGACCAAGTACCTCGCGGGCTTCTCGGACGTGCTCGCCGGTGTCGTGCTGGCGAGAGACCCGGAGCTCGTGACGTCGCTACGCGGGACCCGCGCCGTTCTCGGCAACATCCTCCAGCCCGACGAGAGCTGGCTCCTGCAGAGCCGGCTGCCGACGGTCACGCTCCGCATGAACCGGCAGAGCAAGAACGCGCAGCGAATCGCCGAGCTGATCACAAAGCACCCGGCCGTCACGCGGGTCCTCTACCCGTCGCTCTTCACGGATCACGAGCAAGCACGCATCCGGGACGCCCAGTGCGACTTCCCCGGTGCAATGATGTCCATCGAGCTTGCGGGCGGGCGTCCCGCGGCATTTACGTTCCTGCGTTCGCTCCGCATCGTGCGCAACGCCGTGTCGCTCGGCGGCATGGAGAGCCTGGCCTGCCACCCACGCACCACGACGCACTCGGAGCTGCCCGTGGAGGAGCTCGACCGCGCCGGCATCGGCGAAGGGCTGGTGCGCATCTCGGTGGGGACCGAGGACTGGCGCGATCTCCTGCGGGACATCCGCGATGCCCTGGACGCGGCCTAAGACGCTCCCCGTTCCCGCTTACCGCCGTGCCGGGCGGAAGCTCTCCACGATTCTTCGTGCGCTCCTTAAGTCCCTGGAGCCTCGGGGGACCTCAATCATCAGGGCAAGCACGTGGCTCTGGTAGACGAGAAAGCGCGCGCCCATCACGACCCGTGCTCGATGGCGGGTCGCGCCAAGCCAGGCGTCATACACGGCTGGGGGGCGCTTGTCCCTGAGCTTGAGGTCACGCGCCCGGGCGGAGATGAGGCGATAGCCCCTTGCGCTCCCCCGGAGCCCCGCAAGGATCGTCTTGAGCGTGCCCGTATCGTGCGGATTCTCGGTTGGACCGACGAGGCGCGTGACGACCAGAACCTGACCTGTTGGCTCGTGCGAAAAGGCTGCCATGGCATGAGCAGGAGCAGGCGCGTTGGGCGAAAGGCGCCAACCTTCGGGGAGACGTAGCTCGAAACGCCCTTGCGGGTCGAGGTAGAGAGTGCCTTCGGGCGGGAGCCTTGTTCCGCCTGCGACAAGCCATGCGAGGAGAAAAAAGAACGCTTTCAACTTCGCCGCCAGTCGCTGGTGAGGGCCTTCACCCGTTCGCGGATTTCCCTCATGGGAACGGTCAGGAGCTCTCCGTCTCTCACCACCATCTTCCCGTCGACCATCACGTCCCGAACCGCGCGTGAGGAGAGCGAGTACACGACGTTCTTGGCCAGCGATTGCTCGGGCCAAAGGGACGGATCGCCGAGGTCCAGCGCGACGAAATCCGCTCGATACCCAGGCTCGATCCTTCCGACGGGCAAGCCGAGCACCGAGCCACCGAGCACGGTACCCAAGCGGAAGCATTCCTCTGCTGAGATGGCCTGTCCATCAAGCCTGTGCACCTTCTGCAGGAGCGCGCAGGCGCGCATTTCGTCGAACACTGACACTCGGCTGTTGGAACAGCCGCCATCCGTGCCAAGGGCCACGGGCACGCCGCGTGCGCGCAGGTCCACGACGTCGGTCACGCCATCGCCGAGAAACATGTTCGAGTTGGGATTGTACGCGAGCTTGCCACCGCGATCCGCGAGGAGCGCCCGCTCGGACTCGTCAAACCAACAGCCATGGACCGCAACAAGTCGCTCGTCCAAGACGCCCATGTCGTCAACGGCCCAAAGCGGGCGCTTGCCATTCCGCGCGAGCGAATCATCCACCTGGTATTTCTCCTCGGCCAAGTGGATGTGAAACGGCACCCCCGCCTCCCTGGCGCACGATGCGCCCGCCACGATCATGTCCCGGGATGCACCGTGCAAGCTGTGGGGAGCCGGGTGCACGCTGACCATGCGCCGTGGGTCTCCGCGATGCGCCTTCGCGAGGGCCTGGAAGTTTTGCACCGCCTGGGCGACGGTTTCACGGTAGGACGATGGAGCACCCTCCCAGTCGTAGAAACACCGCGCCATGACGACGCGGATTCCGAGGCGCTGCGCCGCCCCAATGACCGCGGCCGCGTTTTCGTTCGCGCCATCATTGATGTAGAAGAAATCGCACGCGGTCGTGACTCCATGGAGCAGCATCTCGCCGAACGCGAGGAGCGCGCCCACATGCAGGCCGCCCGCATCGAGGCGTGGGGAGTAGCGGTAGAGCGCCTTGTCGCGCCATTCCAGGAAAGGAAGATCGTCGCCGAAACCGCGCAAGAGCGATTGAAATGAGTGGTTGTGCGCATTCACGGTCCCAGGAACCACGGCTCGATCGGACCAATCGAGGAGCACCGCGCTTTTTGGGTCCAAAGCTCCTGCATCCTCGACGGCCAGGATCTCGCCGTTCTCGACCAAAATAGAGGTGGGCCCTCGTTCCGTGGTTCCTGTGAGCACCCGGTCGCAGTTGAGCAGGGTACGTGTCATCGTCCGCGTAGGTTACACGCATGGGGCATGCTACTGTGAGCCCACATGACGACCGACTTGCGCGCTGACATTTCCCGAGGACAGGTGGCGCCCGTCTACGTCTTGTCCGGTGACGATCACGTCATGCTCGAGCGCGTGATCAGCGTCCTCCGTGACGCGGTCGTACCCCCGAGCGCGCGCGCCTTCAACTTGGACGTGCTCGAGGCGAGGGCCGTCGGGCCCGTCGCCATCCTGAACGCGGCCCGCACGCTCCCCATGATGGGGAAGAAAAGGCTGATCCTCGCTCGAGACGTGGATGCGCTGGCTGCGGATTCCCTCGCCGAGTTGATCCCGTACCTCGAGAACCCAGCTCCCTCGTCGGTTCTCGTCTTGACTTGCGCCAAGGCAGACGGACGCCTGAAGTTCTTCGCCAAGGCCAAGCAGAAGGGGTTCCTGCACCAGCTCGAGATCCCCAGGCAGATCGGGGCTTGGATCCGAGACGAGGCGCGCCAGGCCGGCGCGCGCATGACCGAGGAAGCCGTTCGTCGGCTCGCCGACGTGGCTGGGCGAGATCTCGGTCGCCTCTCGTCGGCGATTGACCAGCTCGCGCTCTTTGCCGGGGACAAGCAGATCACAGCGGAGGACGTCGACGAGCTTGTAGCTGAAACCCGGGAGCGTACCGTTTTCGAGCTCACGCAAGCAGTAGGAGATGGGAACCGAGAGAGGGCCCTGCGGGCCGTGGGAAAGCTCGTGGATCAAAGGGAGAGCGCCATCGGCATGACTCTCATGCTGGCGCGGCACTTTCGTCAGCTCGCCCTTGTCAGGGAACTCGTAGAGAGTCGGACGCCAGAACGAGAACTCCCCCGGATCGTCGGTGCGCCACCGTTTGCCATGGAAGGGCTCCTAGCGCAGGCCAAGCGATTCCCCGCCCGCGCAATTCCTAGCGCATTTCGGTTACTGGCTCGGGCAGACCGCGACTTAAAAGGGCCCGTCAAGGGAGCCCTTGGGGAGCAAGTTGTCGTGGAGCGGCTTGTGGATGGGCTCTTGTCGCTCGCGAAGTAGGCGACCTACGCTCGGACAGTAGCCTGGACCTGCTTGGTCAGTCGGGAAATCTTGCGCGAAGCAGTCTGGCGCTTGATGACCCCTTTTTGGGCGGCCGAGTCGATGACTTTGATGGCCTCCCGAAGTACCTCGCCAGCCTTGCCGTCCTTGGCAGCCAGAGAAGCCCGCACCCGCTTGATGTAGGTACGAACCTTGGTGAGATGAGTGAGATTGCGCTGGCGGCGCTTGATGCGCTGCCGGTTTCGTTTTTCAGCTGACGGGACGTTCGCCACTTCTAGCTCCTTGATGTTCCAGGAAAAAGCCGACCACTTCTACCCCGTAGGGGTGTCGTTGTCAAGCGCAAGTCTCGTCCCTGAGCGCGTGTTTCGCCTTGTCCCAGAGCTCGTCCATTTCCTCCAGCGTGGCTTGCTTGGGCGACTTCCCCTTTTCTTTAAGGCGATCCTCGATGTACTCGAACCTCTTGACGAACCGCAACGTGGTTGCGCGGAGGGCTCCTTCGGCGTCCATGCCAAGCTTTCGCGCCAGGTTCACGACGGCGAACAGGAGATCTCCCAGCTCGTCTGCCACGTGCTCCGTCTTGCGGCTCGAGATGGCCTTGTCTAGCTCTGCCAGCTCCTCGGTCACCTTGTCCCGTGCACCCTGAACCTCCGGCCAATCGAAACCGACCTGGGCTGCCCGTTCGGTCACACGCTGGGCACGTGCCAATGCAGGCAGGGCTAGGGGGACCCCGTCGAGGGTGCGGCGCGGCTTCTCCTTATCCTTAAGCTCTGACCACTGATCGAGAACTTCCTTCGAGGTCTCCAGCTTCTTCTCTCCAAAGACGTGCGGGTGGCGTCTCCTCAGCTTGTCGGCAATGCCGCGCACCACGTCGTCAACTGTGAAGGCGCCCTCTGCCTCGCGCAGCGCGGCTTGAAACACGACTTGCATCAGCACGTCGCCGAGCTCCTCGCAGTGCTCTTTGGGGGTTCCTTCCTCGAGGGCTTCCAAGACCTCATAGGTCTCCTCCAGGAGAAACGGCTTCAATGTCTCCAAGGTCTGCTCGCGGTCCCACGGACAACCGGTTTCCGACAGGAGGCAGTCCATCACGGAGACGAGATCGGAAAAGGTTTCGCCTTTCGCCATGGCGCGTGAGCATGGCGCAGGTCGCCTCCTTCGCGCAATGCGGGATGCGGCCTTTTCTCCCCCATGCTAAGAATAGGCACGTTGCGCGAGGTTGACCCGCATTCGCGTGAGTTCTCTAATCCCGACCACAAGGAGAAGGAATTGAATCAGCAGGCGCTGCCGGCAGGCAGCTTTTCGGAGAAGATCGTTTTTGACGACCCCTTGACGTTCCAGTCGGTCATTGGTCCGCAGAGCAACCACCTGAAGCTCATCGAGCGGGAGGTCGGCGCTTCGCTTCACGTCCGGGGAAATGAAGTCACGGTGATTGGGGCGACCGATGCACTCGCCCTCGTCAGGTCGCTGCTCGATCAGCTCTACACCCTTGCCCGGCGCGGCACGCCGCTTGGCAGCGAGGACGTGGTCCGCGCCACCCGGATCCTTCGGGCTGACAGCACCGCTGAGCTTAAGGGGATCTTTTCCGACACCCTGCTCGTCGCCAGCCGACACAGGCCCATCACCCCCAAGGGGTTGGCACAGAAGCGCTACGTGGAGGCGATTCGCGAGCACGACATCGTGTTCGGCATCGGGCCGGCAGGCACCGGGAAGACGTACCTGGCCATGGCGATGGCGGTGCGGGCGCTCCTCGACAAGAGGGTCAAGCGTATCGTCCTGGCACGCCCAGCGGTCGAGGCGGGCGAGAAGCTGGGCTTCCTCCCTGGCTCCATGCAGGAAAAGGTGAATCCATACTTACGACCGCTCTACGATGCCCTCCACGACATGATGGAATTCGAGAGGGCTGACCAGCTCCTCGACAAGGGCGTAATCGAGGTCGCGCCCTTGGCGTTCATGAGAGGGCGCACTCTCAACGACGCCTTCGTGATTCTAGACGAGGCGCAAAACTCGACTACCGAGCAGATGAAGATGTTCCTCACGCGCCTCGGGTTTGGCTCAAAAGCCGTGATCACCGGGGACGTCACGCAGATCGACCTGCCGACGGGAGCAAGGAGCGGCCTTCTCGAGGCACGCGATATCCTGGCCGGGATTGAGGGGATTCGGTTCTGCGCCTTCACGGACATCGACGTGGTGAGACATCCGCTCGTGCAAGAGGTCATTCGGGCGTATGAGATGAGGGCGGCCGAGCGTCGTCGCGTGGAGGCCAAGGCCTCCGGCCCGCCCCCAGCGGTGAACGAGCCGGAAGTGAAGTAGGAAAGCCCTACACCGGGCAGGTCAGTTAGCGAGTCCCTGGCGAGCTTCTCGTCGCCCGTACGCCGTACACAGGCTCTGGGCTATCGGCCGTGGCAAAGCCGTACGTCATGCGGTGCGTGTTGTGGGCGTACCCCACCTGGCCTCGGGCGTCGACACAGATGATCCCGCCATGGCCCTCCACGCGGCTACCGAGTTCATCCACGGTGGCCCATGCCGCCTCATGGGCAGGCATTCCTGCGCCAAGCCGTTCTACCAGGGCTCGGGTCATGTTGACCCGAACGATCGATTCACCGTGCCCAGTGGCCGACGCGGCGCCCCTCAGGTCATCGGCGTACGTCCCGCAGCCACAGAGGGGCGTGTCTCCAACACGACCCCGCCTTTTGAACGTGATACCGCCCGTGGACGTAGCAGAAGCTACATGGCCATGGCGATCGATCGCGCAGGCTCCCACGGTCCCTCCGCCAGATGGACGGGCCGTGATCCCTAGCAGGCGCTGTGAGCGCTCCTTCTCCCATGCTGCCCGGGAGCGCTCGGTCACGAGCTCGCTTGCCGGAACCGGGGAAATGCCCCTTTCGAGGGCGAATTCCCACGCCGCGGAGCCCACCAGCAGGACATGCTCGCCGTCCTCCAAGATGAGACGCGCCAAGTCGATCGGACGACGAAGGTTCTCGACGGCGCCGACGCCGCCGATGCGAAGGGTGCGACCGTCCATGATCGCCGCGTCCATTTCCACTGCGCCATCTCGGGTCAAGACCGAGCCAACGCCCGCGTTAAACTCTGGGTTGTCCTCGAGCGCCCCGACGGCAGCCTGGACAGCGTCCATCGCCGAGCCATTCCTCGTGAGGACCGCGAGACCCGCGCGCACGGCATCGGCGGCGCCAGCCGTGGCGGCAGAAACCCTCTCGTCGGCGACCTCGCCGGCGCCGCCATGAATTATGATGGCCGGAATCATCGCCGCGCACTGTAGCAAAAAAACGCCGAGCGTTAGGGGGTGTGGTGATTAGGGATCTCCCCGCTATGCGGGCTTTATTCGGCCGGTGCTCCGCGCTTCCGCGAGGAGCGCCTGCATGCGTGCGTTCATCTCGGCCTCTTCCTCGTCGGTGTTGTGGTCATAGCCGAGGAGGTGGCACAACCCATGCGCCCACAGGAACATCAATTCCTCGTCAAGAGCACGTCTTGCCTGACGCTCGGCTGTTTCGACTGAGATGACCACGTCTCCGAGAAGGCCCGGGTGGAGGCCGCCGCCTTCTCCTTCTCGCATGGCAAACGCGAGCACGTCGGTCGGCCGATCCTTTCCTCGGTACTCGCGGTTGAGGCTGTGAACCTCGTCGTCGTCGGCAAGCGTGAGACCCACCTCGACCTCCTCGGGCGGACCCAGGTCCGGATCGCCAAGCGCTGCTGCCTTGACCATGCGATCGGCCTGTCTACGCAGCCGCTGCAGCGCTTGGGTGGAGAGGGCCTTCTTGGCAGCACGGCTGCGGACCATGAGACGGACGGGCATGCCCTATCGAATCACAATCTCGTAGATCTTGGCCTCGACGAAGATGCGGAACAATTCGGGATCGCACTTCCCCTGCTTGACGTCCAAGGCAATGATGTCGAGCGCCCGTTCCACGGGGACCGCCTTCTTGTAGGGGCGGTCGAACGCGGTGAGGGCATCGAAGATATCCGCAATGGTCATCATGCGGGACGGGATGGGGATCTTGTCTCCCTTGATGCCGCGCGGATAGCCTGAGCCATCCATTTTCTCATGGTGCGCGCCGGCGATTTCTGGGATGTCGCGCAGGCTGCGCCCCCATGGAATCTGCCGCAAGAAGTTAAAAGTATGTACGACGTGGCTTTCAATCTGCCGTCGCTCAGTGTCCGTGAGGGAGCCCCTCGGTACCTCGAGCGCGTGCACTTCGCTGGCGCTCAGGTAGCGTTGGGCGTTGCCCTGCTCGTCCACGAACGTGTGCCTTGCGATTTCTTCGATTCGCTCGAACCCGCCCTGGTCAAGGACGGTGGGCTCGTTGGCCCGAAGGATGAAGTCCACGAACTCGTCGAGCTCCCGCAGCTTCGCCGCGTGATCGGCATCCAGTGCGCCAGCAAGTCGAAGCCCTTCCTCTCGCGAGCACTCGAGGAAGTACTTCGCCTTCCGGCGCGAGCAGTCGGCCTCCATGGACTTTCGGATATAGCCAAAACGGGCGAGGATGAGCTCTTTTTCGTGGTCGAGCAGCTTCTTCGCCTTGACGAGCACGTTCTCGCGAACCCCCACCTTGCCGAAATCGTGAAGGAGCGCCGCGTATTCGATTTTCTTCACGAGCTCGGGCGTGAGCGCAAGCGCCTCGTACTCCCCCTTGCCTTCCTTCTCGGTCGCCATGGCCAACCCGACCGTGAGGTCGGCCACCCTCTGGGAGTGCCCCGAGGTGGTGGGATCACGTGACTCAATGGCGGTCACCGATGCGCGCACAAATCCGTCGAAGAGCTGGCGGATGTCTTCATAGAGCAGCGCATTCTCGAGGGAGATACCGGCCTGGGAAGCCAGCGTCTTGGCGAGCTCTTGGGATCGCGTGTCAAACGGCACCACCCACTGATCGAAGTCCGCGGGCTTTTGGAGCCGCGCTTCAGGACGCCTCTTCTTGTTGATGAGCTGAATGACGCCAATCACCTGATCAGCGGCGTCAATCATGGGCACCGTGAGCATGGAACGGGTCTGATAATGGGTCTTCGCGTCAAACGCGCGGTTGTGCTGAAACCCCCACGGGTTGTTTCCGGTGCCCGGATTGTCGAGGCGATAGAGGTCGGGGATGTTGATGACTTCCCCCGACATGACGCACCTGCCCACGATCGAATCAGCGCTCACAGGGAGAGTGAACTCAGTGAAGTCCAATCTCAAGCTGTCGTTCTGTGACACCTTGAAGTGCAACGTTCGATCGGCGATTTCCTCGTGCTCTCCCTCGACGACATAGACGGAGCCGGCGTCGGCTCCGGTCACGTACCTCGTCTTCTCGAGGATCAACGCGAGGAGCTTGTCGAGGTTGCGCTCCGAGGAGAGAGCGCGGCCAATCGCGTTGAACTCGTCAAGCTCGTAGCGGTATCGGTCCGCGAGAAGCTCGCCTTCGGCCGACTCGCGCCGCATGCGGCAAATCTCACGGTAGTTCCGCAAGAGGATAGCCAAGCGCTCTCTTCCCATGGGCAGTGCCTGGGCAGACATCTCCCCTTCGTTCCGGAGCTCATCGGCAAAGAGCGCGGCGAACTCCGCGTCGGTGCCGAGAAGCACCAGAGGCAGATAGCCAGCGCGGGCGCGGGTCAGGTGCGGATTCAGGCGTGACCGGTCCCGCCACAGATCTGGCCACGCCATGACGAGGCACCCGTCTGGAAGGGCAACCTCAACGAATCCATCGCCGCGAGCCCGGATTGGGTACTGGTCGAACCTTGGATCGCTGCCCAGGATAGTCACCAGGTCGTCGAGGGTCCGAACCAGGACCGGCGACGACGCGCCTTCCTGGGTGACCACGGGCTGGACCATTACGAGAGCTTACCACGGGAACCGGCTGCCTTGAGACCAAGCTACCTGGAAGCCAGCATGGCCGTGACGAGCGCCACAGCCAGGAACACGGCAGACATGGTCAGCCACACTGCGTCGTGATGGGTAAGCGTCATCCGCGCCACTTTCTGAGAGGATGCAAGTGGCGCGCCCAAAGGCCCTTGCGCCTCCCGGGGACGTCCCTATCATGACCGTTCGTTGGAGTCCTTCGACGTGAAGCCTTTTCACCTCGCTCCACGGGCGTCAGTGGCGCCCACGCTCGTGGGAGGTCTGCTCGGAGACCCCCTCCTGCACATTAGGTTGCCGCGCGTGGGGCGCAGCATCCTTTTCGACCTTGGGGCGCACGACCTCTCGCCTCGGGTTGCGCATCAGGTGACCGACGCGTGCGTGACCCACGCCCACTTGGATCACTTTGCGGGATTCGGTTGGCTCCTGAGGTCTCGCATGGGCGTGGCCAAGCCGTGCCGAGTTTATGGACCGCCGCAACTCGCTCATCGAGTCCAAGCTGCGGTGGACGCGTTCACGTGGAACCTAGTTGAGGATCGAGGACCTAGGTTCCAGGTCACGGAGCTCGACGGGGACACGTTGCGCTCGTTCCTTGTCACCGCGGGCCGCTCTGGTCCGAGCGTGGGGTCGGAGCACAAGACCGTGCGTGGGCTTCTCTGGAGCGAGCCGTCGCACGTCTTGCGCGCGGTCACTCTCGACCACGGGATCCCCGTGCTCGCCATTTCCTATGAAGAGACACGCCACGTCTCGGTGAGGAAGGAGCGCTTGGAGGCAGCCTGCCTTCCCCCTGGGCCCTGGCTCGCGGAGCTAAAGTCAAGAGTCCTCGAGAACAGGCTCGACGAACCGCTACGCATTCCTACAGGTCAACTTGTCCTGGTTCGCCGCCTGGCCTCTGATTTCCTCGTCGAGAAACCAGGGCAAAGGATCGTCTACGCCACTGACCTCGCCGACCGTGCCGCCAACCGCGCGGCACTGGTGGGCTTGGCGCGTGGTGCCGACATGCTCATCTGTGAGGCGACGTTTCTGCACGCGGACCGGCACGTGGCCGGCGCGAGCTACCATCTCACCGCGAGAGCCTGCGCTGAGATTGCCGCAGAGGCTCAGGTTGGACTGCTCGTTCCCTTTCACTTCTCCAGGCGCTACGAGCGGCGACCGGAGGCTATCTTCTCCGAGGTACTCTCGGTGTTCCCGCGTGTCCTAGTACCGCCGGCCATTCGAGAGCGACTCAAGGTGGTGATGGCAGAAGAGGATCATGCCTCCCAGTGACTGCAACGGCCACCTTGGACTGGCTGGTCGGTATCTTTTCTCGGACCTCCTTTATCTGGGAGGTGCAAGGTTCGTCGTGGCCCCATTCCTCCGCTCGCTTTTCCGCTTTTCTCCTCGGCTGCACGGAGCAAGTCGCTCACACAGTCGTGTTTTCGGGTCGAATCGGGCGCCCCTGTGGCTCGACCCGGAACTTGTGAACCTCCAACCAATTCGGCGTTTCCCCGCCGCAGTAACGCCAGCACTCTATCGTGGTCTCGGACCCATTCTTCTGGGCAGCGACGGGGAAAACTTCCTCGGTGGGCTTTGCTGCGATTGGAGGCGGTCTTCGCTAACTTCTGGAGCCATCGCCCGGGCTTGAACCGGGGACCTACGGTTTACGAAACCGTTGCTCTA
>JACQUZ010000079.1 GCA_016210055.1 Deltaproteobacteria bacterium
CGAGGATGTCACCGAGCACGCCGCACCCATCGATTGAAATCCCGGTTATGTCGACAGCTTCGACCTTGCCCAGCTTGATCTTCAATTCACCGGTAGCAGAGTCGATGTCGAAGTTGATGTTGGCGATCGCCCGGCCGTTGTTCAAGCCAATGTCGAAGCTGCAGCCAGTATTGGTCTTACCGAGGAGGCCCCAGTCGAACTCGGCGTTGACCGGCAGCGTGGTATTCACATCGAACGTCGCGTCGATCTTGAAGTTCTGAGTGTCGGGAACCGACATCTCGAGGTTTTCGATCTTGATGTTGATGCGGCAGCCTTCCTGGTCGCCCGCACACTGTTTTTCCCCGCACACGGAAACAGTGGCGTTGAGGATCTTCTTGCTTTGCTTTCCGAAACAGAAACCTTGCGAAAGCGCGTCGTTAATGAGGCCGGGGACCAGGTCTTTGAGTTTCTTGAACCCGGCCGGCGTGATGCGGAGCTGAACCCCTCCCTCTACGGTTTGATCTTTCGGTACCGGCGCGGGCAATGGCTCCAGTGCCGAACATCCTCCTGAGCAGCCTCCGACAAGAGTGAGCAAGCAAAGAAAAGCTAGTCCTGCGCCCAAACGAAATCCACCACGCTTCATGGGCCCTCCCGTCCAAGAAAAGCAAGCGAAACGTACCAAAGAAGGCCATCGCAAGTCGAGCGCTCCTTCTTTTTCTTGTGCGGTGGCCGACCGGTTGTTAGAACATCTTATCCTGGGAACCGGCAGAAGTTCTTGACAAGGACGCTTGTTCCAGATAGAAACCCACCCCGAATTGGGCGCCCGTAGCTCAGTTGGATAGAGCGTCGGACTTCGAATCCGCAGGCCGGGCGTTCGAGTCGCCCCGGGCGCACAGGGTTGGGAATGCAGGGATTGAAAAGAAGAACGGGCCCATAGCTCAATTGGCAGAGCAGCGGACTCTTAATCCGTTGGTTGAAGGTTCGACTCCTTCTGGGCTCACAAGAACGCGGGATCGGGTACTCCGAATCCCGCGTTTTTTTTTGCCCGCCTAGTCTCCGGTAGGGTCAGCGTCCGACTTGTCGAGTGGGAGCTTAATCGTTACGCGGGTTCCCAGGCCGGGGGCGCTGTCCATGAAAATCGTCCCGCCGAGGCCAGTCACTATGGTGTGGCACATGGGCAAGCCCAGGCCGATGGCACGCCAGTCCTTCTTCACCGTGAAAAAGGGCTCAAAGCACTTGTCGCGCACCGCGTCATCCATGCCGTGCCCATCGTCATCGACGGTGACCACCGCGCTATCCCCGTCCAGGAAGGTCCGAACCGTGATTCGCCCTCCCTCGTTCAAGGCACGGCTCGCATTGGTGATGAGCTCCGTCACGACAGGAGCCATGCGAGCGACCCCGCGCACGGGAGGAGAGGAAGACAGCTCGTAGTCGAGTCGAATCCGCTTGACCGCGAGGGAGTCGATGGCTGGGAGCACGGCAGCTCGTACGATTTCGTCAAGGGATCCGGCTGCATCGGTCTCAATGTCCGCCCCCAGGCGGCGCATTCGGTCTACAATCCGCGCGACCCTCCGAAGGCTTTCGAGGACCGCGTCGAGGGCTTCGTCCTGTTCCTGTTCCGACCCGTGGCAGGAGCGGAGGAACTCGACATCGGCCAGGGCGGCCGCGAGAGGATTGTTCAGCTCGTGCGCCAGGCCGCGCGCCATGGTCGCCAGGCCAGAGAGCTTGCGCGCCTCGAGGGCCTGCGCCTGGGCTGCTTGAAGTGCGCGGAGCGCCTCGGCCCGTTGTTCGGCGACCTTTCGTTCCTCGAGCTGTGCCCTGTAGGCCCGGACTGCGATTCCGACGCGCGATGTCAAAATTCGGGGATGGACCGGCTTGGTGACGTAGTCGGCCCCGCCCATCTCGAAGCCTCGGATGACGTCTGTGTCGTCTCCATAGGCTGCGGTCATGAAGATGATGGGGACCGGCTGGGTCTGGGGATCGGCCTTGAGGATCCGGCACACGGTCCAGCCGTCGAGATCGGGCATCTGGATATCCAAGAGGATCGCGTCCCGGGCGCGCATCTTTGCGGCGGCAATCGCTTGGGCCCCGTTGGCCGCCCGCGTCACGGTGTACCCGGCTTCGGAAAGGATGGCCTCTGCGACGTCGAGATTAAGCGCGACGTCGTCAACGACCAGCACGTTACCCCGCGATTGCGAGACCATTCGCCTCATTCCCTCTCGGCCCATGCGCCCGTCCTGCGTCGTCTCCGGGCGATATTGGACTTGCTCGTCTTCGGAAGGGGAGGGTAAGGGTAAATGTCGCTCCCTCACCTAGTGAGCTTGCCACCGCAAGATCCCCGCCGAGAAGTTGGGCTAGCTCGCGAGAGATTGCCAGGCCCAGCCCGGCCCCTTGGGCACGCCGGGTATCCGACCCGTCGGCTTGGCGGAACTTCTCAAAAATCGTGCCGTGGTACGCAGGATCGATCCCTGGTCCCGTATCCCTCAGGGAAATGGCGAGGTGCTCCCCGCGTTCCATGACCGAAAAGACGATTTCTCCCTGTTCGGTGAATTTGGCCGCGTTCCCCACCAGGTTCAAGAGTATCTGTTTTACGCGCGTCGGGTCGGTCTCAATTTGGGTCTGCGCGTCGTTGGGCACTTCCGCACGAACCTCGACCGGCCGATCCTTGAGGGCTCCAAGAGCACTCCGGACCGCCAACGCGATGATCTCCCTCATGTCGACGGTGGTAAACGTCACCGTCAGCTCGCCGGCCTCGATTCGAGCTAGATCGATGAGGTTGTTGACCAGCGTGAGGAGGTGGCTTCCGGCTTCTCGGATGCTCAGGACGGACTGCTTCGCCCGCTCGTCAAGGCGGGTGTGGCCGAGGAGCTCCGCGTGGCCCAAGATCGCGTGCAGGGGGGTCCGCAATTCATGAGTCGTGTTGGCGAGGAACTCGCTCTTGGTGCGCGATGCCCTGACGACCTCGGCATGAAGGCGACACGCCTCGAGAGCCGTCGACAGGTGCGATGCGACGTTTTGGACGAAAGCAGACTCCTCGGGAAGTAGCCGGCGACTGTCAGGGCTAAAGTCGACCACGATTCGTCCGTGCCGTTGCTCGTGGAGCGGAAAAACGACCATGTAGCCCTCGATGTTGGCGGTGTCGATGGTCGGGCCACCGATCGATATGGAGCACCGTCTTGCACCGAGGCTCTTGCGAACCTCATCCCGTACCCGCTCTAGCACCGTGCTCGCGTCGAGGGACGTGGCCGTCACGCGTGCGACCTGCGCGAGGCGCTCTTCGAAGTACGCCTGCCTCTGGATCCTTTCCCGCGCGAGGGCTCCGAGAAGGGCAGTGAGGAGTGCCGGACATAGGGCAGAGACACGCCTCATGTCTTCCGACCGCGAATCGCTTGCGATGCCGAGGAACGCGATCGGCGAACCCTCACGCCCAAGCGGCAGCATGTCGTGGGTCTTCTCATGGGCAAGCGCAATGCCGACCACCTCGGTGAGAGGGCGTCCGGAGCCCAACGCGTGGCGACTTCTCACGAGCGCGTCCTCCGGGACTCCTGCCGACGCCAGGCCATCCGACCAGGCCAAGAGAAGCGTGCGACCGTCGGTGAACCGCTGGATCGCGAGAAGCGCACGATTGGTGCGCTCTTCGACCGATCCGTCGACTTCTGCCAGAGCAAGCAAGATCTCGTCACGAATGGAAAGCTCACCTGTCCTTCGACCGAGCTCGGAAACGGCTTCCCAAAGGGCGTCCTGGACCACAGCGGCCTGGCGCCGAGTGGCGGCCACCGCTGCAGCCAAGGAAGTGAGGACAAGGAGGAATGCGAGCGCGTGGAGCTTGCCAATCCCGGCCGCGACTGCCTCGTGTGATGAGAATAGGATGGGAATGCCCAGCCCGGCCACGAGCAGGGCGTCGGTCACTTGCGTCGAGGAGAGGAGGGGAGGCAGGAGCACAACGAGCATGAGGAAGAGCCAAGGTAAGACGAACCCATGGCGCGCAGCTGGGACCACGGCAGCGACGGTGATCAAGGCGAGGAGGACACGAAGCGCAACCCGATGGACGCCCGCACGCGCCCCCTTGAGCAGGACGCCGAGCACAGCCAGGCAGGGAGCGCATCCGACGCTGAGCCAGAAATGCCAGTCAAATTGCTCTCCTTGCGCGATTCGGACCGCCTGAATGACAACAAGGCTTGCAGCGGCAAAAGGCGCAAGAAAACCGAGGCTCTGCCTAGATGCAGAGGTGTTGGACTGGAGTGCGTCGCCCTGCGCGCTCACCAACGACTACAATCGGCGGGTTGCCGGCTATCTTGAGACGTAGGGCAAGGTGAACCCTTTGCCAGCCCAGGGTGATGCTAGTATAGTTCGCGACCTTTGCGAGAGTGGCGGAATGGCAGACGTCGGAGACTTAGAATCTCCTGTCCGAAAGGGCGTGAGGGTTCGAATCCCTCCTCTCGCACCATCTTGATATCCCTCGCGATTGGCTACCAGGTGGGCCAGATCCGGTGTTCCTCGGTGACGAGCGCCATGGGACCGGCGAGGCGCTCCATCTAGTCGCCGAGCGCAACTCCGACCTGACAACACGGTGTCGGAAATAAGCCGACATGGGCTCGAGTTACAGCGGTGGCAAGTGACGGCTTGACGTCTTTGCGTGAACACGGCATTTTTCTGAACCGCCCATGATACAAGTTAGCGATCTCGCAAAGTATTTTGATGGCCGACGGGCCCTAGGCCCGGTTTCCTTCGACATTGCGGCCGGCGAAACGGTGGGGTTCTTGGGGCTCAATGGGGCCGGAAAAACCACCGTGCTAAGAATTCTCGCCTGTGACCTTCGTCCATCCGGCGGCTCGCTCGTAATCGGCGGAGTGGATGCTGTCGAGAACCCGCACGAAGTCCGAAAGCAGGTGGGGTTCGTCCCCGAGAACCCGCCGGTCTACTCGGACATGACCGTTGGGGACTACCTTCGCTTTGCCGGGCGACTTCGCGGCATGAGCGCACAGGACGTGGAAAAGCGGCTGCCCGAAGTGTCCGCGACTACCCACCTCGAGGACGCGCACGACGAGCTTTGCCGCAATCTGTCTCACGGGTTTCGGCAGCGAGTCGGCGTAGCCCAGGCCATCATGCACCGCCCAAAGCTCCTGATCTTCGACGAGCCCACGCGCGGGCTCGATCCGGTGCAAATCGTCGAGGTGCGGGCGATGATCCGGAATCTCAAGCAGGCCCACACGGTGCTCATCTCGAGCCACATTCTTCCTGAGATCAGCGAGACCTGTGACCGGTTGCTCGTGCTCGGGGAGGGGACCATCGTCGCCTCGGGCACCGAGTCGCAGCTCTCCACGGACCTGGCATCGGCCAGGCGCTCGATCGTGGGGGTTAGGACCGACAGGGGGACGGACGATGTCGTCCGCTGCATCCGCGACGTTTCGTCAGTCACCGAGGTGGGCCTCGCCGGGGAAGAAGACGGAGCGCTCCTTTTCCAGGTGGTGATGAGCAAGGACGCGCGCGCGGAGGTGTGCCGCGCCTTGGTCACCGCAGGACACGACGTGGTCAAGCTCGACCGGGCACAGCACAAGCTCGAGAGCATCTTCCTGAAGCTCGTGAAGGGAGGGGACGTTGCGCGCCATTAGCATCATCTTCAGGCGGGAGCTCGGGGCCTACCTGCGTTCCCCCATCGGGTACATCGTCGCGGCCATCGTGCTCCTCATCGATGGCATCCTGTTCCAGGCGCGGGCACTCGGTGCGGACAAGCGCCTTTCGGCCGACGTGCTGAGCGAGTTCTTCCACTTGGCAAGCGGCACGACCATGATCGCAGCCGTCATCCTGTCGGTCCGCTTGGTCGCGGAGGAGCGGCAAAACGGGACGCTGGTGCTCCTCAACACGTCGCCGGTCAGGGACGCCGAAATCGTCGTCGGCAAGTACCTCGCGGCGCTCGTGTTTCTCGCAGGGATGACCGTTCTTTCGATCTACATGCCGCTTCTCGTCATGGTGCGCGGCAAGATCTCGGCGGGTCAGATCGTCATCGGGTACTCGGGGCTCATGCTGATCGGCTCGGCAGCATTGGCCATGGGGGTGTTCGCCTCGTCGCTGACGCGCCACCAGCTCCTGGCCGCGGCACTTGGGGCCGCCCTCGTCGGTGGCAGCCTGCTCATGTATTACCTGTCCAAGAGGCTGGATGCGCCCCTCAAGAACGTGTTTTCGTCCCTCGACCTCTACGCAAGCCATTTCGTGCCGTTTCGAAACGGAGTCCTCCACTTGAAACACGTGGTGTTCTACCTGGCCACCACGTACTTCTTCCTGCTTCTTTCGACCAAGACCATGGAGGCCAAGAGATGGCAATGAGCAGGCAAGCACCCGGCTGGATCACCTGGGCGCTCGCCGCAGGGCTGATCCTTCTTTTTCTGGGCGAGCGGGTCCTCGGGCATCTCCCCACGGCACGTCTATCGTTTTCCATTGCGGGCGCATGGCTCGTGGTCATGGCCACCGCGTGGCGGGCAGTGTCGTTCGCCAGCTCCCATGGCGCCGGGCGCCGCGTGGAACGCATCTTGTTGCTCGGCTCGGTCGGGTGCGTGGCGGCCCTGCTCTTGTACCTCGTGAGCAGTGACGATGGAATGCGGTGGCTCAGCTTCACGTTCTCCGAGGCCAAGACACGAGAACGGTGGCAGGGGGTGCTCGCGGTTCTATGGCCGATTCTCCTCGCGTGCTCACTCTCGCCGCTCGTGTTCGCAAAGTGGGCATTGGGCGCCGCCCGAGGAGGCGAGGTCGAGGCATTCCGCGTCTCGGAGGCCACGAGCAGCGCCCTCACGGTGGCCCTCGCCGGCTCCATGTTGTTCGTTTTGAACTATGTGGCGTCCGAGCGGGATCACAAGGTCGACCTCAGCTACTTCCGCACCTCGATGCCGGGCAGCGCCACGCGCAACATGGTGGCGAGCCTCAAGGAGCCGCTCAAGGTCCTGGTGTTCTTCCCCGAGGTGAACGAGGTGAAGGACGAGGTCAAGAGCTACTTCAACGAGCTCGCCAAGCATGCCGGTCGGGTGCAGCTCGAAAGCCATGACCGCATGGTGTCGGCGAAACTGGCCAAGGAGTACCGGGTCTCGAAAGACGGCACGGTAGTCTTGGTCAACGGCACGCAAAGCGAATCCATCTCCCTTTCCACCGAGATCCAGGAGGCGCGCCGAAGCCTGCGAACCTTTGATGAGCAAGTCCAAAAGGCGTTCATGAAGGTCGCGCGCGGGAGCCGAGTCGCGTACCTAACGGTCGGGCACGGCGAGCTCAACGACCCCGGCTCCGAGGGAATTGGGGCAGAGGGGCTCCTCGCTGGCGCCTCAGCGATTCGGCAGATCCTCGGCGTGTTGAACTACAAGGTGAATGACCTGGGCCTCAAAGAAGGACTTGGCCAGGACGTGCCGGAGGACGCGGCGATAGTCCTTGCTTTGGGTCCCAAGAAGCCATTCCTCGACGAGGAGCTGCGAGCGTTGGATCGCTACCTCCAACGCGGTGGGTCGCTGTTCATGGCGCTGGATCCAGCCGGCGAAGCAGCGCTCGGACCGCTCGAGGCGCGGTTGGGCGTGCGGTTCGATCGCACGCCCCTCGAAAACGACGAGGCGTTCATCGTGCGGAGGAACAACCCGTCGGACCATCGATTGATCATCACGGATCAATTCTCCGCGCACGCGTCGGTGACGACGCTCTCCAGGAGCCGAGTGGGCGCTGGAATCCTGCTCGTCGGAAGCGGTTCCATTGCCGATGCGCCCGCAGTTGCCGAAGGCGAAGCCATGCCAAAGCGAACCCACGTGGTCCGATCGCTGTCATCCACGTATGCGGACAAGAACGACAACAACGCGTTCGACCCGGACGAGAAACGTGAGTCCTACAACCTCGTGACCGCCATTGAGGGGGCGGCACCCGCGCAGCCAGTCACTGCCCAAGCTGCCGCCGGAAAGGGCGGGGCGAAGGAAGACGGGAAGGACAAGCGGGGCAAGGCAATGAGGGCCCTGGTCCTGGCGGATGCCGAGATGCTTTCGGATTCGGTGCTCATGCAAGTGGGACTGAACGCGGCTCTCTTCCACGACGGGGTGAAATGGCTCGGGGGCGAGGAGCAATTCACGGGCGAAACCAAGTCGGAGAAAGACGTCGCCATCGAGCACACCAAGAGCCAAGACGTGGCCTGGTTCTACGGCACCATCATCTGCGCTCCGCTGGTCGTCTTGACAGGGGGGCTGCTTTCGGTCGTGCGTCGTCGGCGCACGCGGAGGAGATCATGAGAGGCGGACCTCTCGTCCATGGGGCGTTGCTCGTGGCAGCGCTCGCACTGGCCTATCAAACATGGACCCGGGATCGCTCGGCGGTACCCGCTCTTCGGACTGTCGAAGTCTGGAAGGGTGCGTCGTCTGACCTGAAATCCCTTGCACTCGACGGTGAGCTCAGAGATGTCGTCGTCGAACGTCGGGAGGAGGGCGGAGAGAAGTTCTTGTGGGGCACGGTCACCCGGTCGTCGCCGCCTGCACCCAAGCCCGCGCAAGGTCCGGACGCAGGTCCGCATGCCGGGATGTCGAGCGTCGACGAACCGCCCCCAAAGACAACGGTCAGGCAATTCGCTGTTGGTGACGACGGGACCGAGCTCTTCAAGAAATTCACGCCACTGCGAGCGCTTCGGGACCTTGGGGTCCTCGTCGAGCAGCAGAAGGCCGATTTCGGCCTCGCGGAGGCCAAGGACAAGCTTACCGTCCACTACGCGAGCGGGCCGCGTGAGTTGATCATTGGTGGATCCGTGTATGGCGGCGGGGACCGCTACGTGCTCGAGCCCGAGTCGAAGCGCGTGTACGTGCTGCCGGGGGACGCGATCCGCTCGCTCGAAAACGCCGATTCCTCCCTTCGAGAACGCAAGCTTCATGGATTTGCGGCGACCGATCCCGGGAAGGTGGTCATCAAGACGTCGGCCAAGGAGCGAGCGCTCGTTCGCACAGGTGGGGAGCCTTCCGCGGTCCCAGGCGTGCCGGCACGAGGCAGCTGGGCCGACGCTGCCACTCCGGACAAGGCGGATCAGACCCTGGCCAATTTCATGGATCGGGTGGATCAGATGACCCCAATTGAGTATTCGCCAGAGGTCACGCCCGAAGGGCTCACGCCGGTGGTGAGGCTTGATTATCAGTCGAAGGCGGGAGCGGCTTTGGGGTGGCTCGAGCTATTCAAGAAGCCTGGGGAAGATGCGGGCAAGTTCGACTACTACCTGCGTAGCGAGCGCACCCGTGTCATGGCCAAGGTCTTTCGTGGCGTCGCCGAGCGAGTCGATCAAGACCTGGCCCAAGTGGTTTCGCCGTAGCGCTCGCATCGGAGACGGAGTGCCGCGCGTCCTTCCAGGCGACGGGCTGCTTCATCCGGTTCCGATGGTTTCGATCGCCTTGCTGGTCGTGAACGATCACGTCCTGAAGCGGGTTTTTGGGAACTTCTGGACGGGCAAGCTCTCGGACCTGGCCGGCCTGGTGTTTTTTCCGCTACTCCTCGTGGCGGCATGGGAGCTCGTGGACCGCGCCAGGGCGCCCTGGCGCGGTCCATCGAGGCGTGCCGTCGTGGTGTCGGTCCTGACCACCGGGATGGTGTTTTCGCTGGTGAAACTTTGGCTCCCGGCCAAGCTGGCGTACTGCTACGGGCTCGCGGCGCTCAGGTGGCCTGCTTGGGCTTTGGTGGAATTCACGGCGCGAGGACGGATTCCCGGTCTTGAGCCGCTGGTGCTGGTGCAGGACGCTTCCGATCTCCTGGTGCTCCCTGCGTTGTTCATCTCGTGGGCCGTTGGCCATGCGCGCGCCGGTGCAGAGTAACGACCATGTCATGCGTCGCTCGCAGAGCGTCGCATAATATGGATTATGTCAACTACACATGTCCACCCATCCGCACGACTCAGGACCGTGCCCAATCGCACCCCGAACTCGGCCTATCGCATCGGCTTGATTCGAATTTGGTTGAACGGAGTCCGCGGCGACGGTCCCGACTTGCCCTGCTTTTGGGAGGTTCCTTGCCTCCCACTCGCCGGAGCGCCACCCAAAGGCTTCCTCCCTGGCCCCTTGGCTTCGGGTTCCAGGGCCTTCACCTGCTTGATCGACAGGCCAATTCGCCGACGCTCCTTGTCCACCTTGATCACCCGTACCTGGACCCGCTCGCCGACCTTGGCCACCTCCGCTGGATCCTTGACGAAACGGTGCGACAGCTCGCTCACGTGCACAAGGCCATCTTGGTGCACGCCGATGTCGACGAAGGCGCCGAATGCCGTGACGTTGGTGATGACACCAGGCAAGACCATCCCTTCCTGGAGGTGCTCGAACTCCGTCACGTCATCTCGGAACCCAACCTCCTCGAACTTCTCGCGTGGATCCCGTCCGGGCTTCTCGAGCTCGCTGAGGATATCGCGGAGCGTTGGCTCACCCCGCTTCTCATCGATGTAGCGCTTGATGTCGATCTTTCGCACGAGCTCTCGCATGCCCACCAGCCCGGCGACGCTGACCCCCAAGTCTGCCGCCATTTTCTCGACGACGTCGTAGCTCTCTGGGTGCACGGCGCTCTCGTCGAGCGGGTTTTCACCACCACGAATCCGCAGGAACCCGGCCGCCTGCTCGAACGCCTTGGGGCCAAGTCGCGGGACCGAAAGGAGCTCCTTGCGGGACCGGAACGGTCCCCTTGCCGCCCGATGAGCGATGATGTTCTTGGCCAGCGTCTCACCGATGCCCGAGACATAGGAAAGGAGCTTCGCTGACGCGGTATTCGCCTCGACGCCCACGGCGTTCACGCACGACTCGACGACGCTGTCTAGCGACTTCTTGAGCGCCGACTGGTTCACATCGTGCTGGTATTGCCCCACGCCGATGGACTTGGGATCTATCTTCACCAACTCGGCGAGCGGATCTTGCAGGCGCCTGCCAATGGAGACGGCTCCTCGTACGGTCACGTCGCGGTCCGGGAATTCCTCGCGGGCGATTTCGGACGCCGAATAGACCGATGCCCCGCTTTCGTTTACCGAGACGACGATGCAGCCTTCGGGCAACTCCCCTGCCTTCTTCATGGATTTCATGAGCGCCTCGGTCTCCCGGCCGGCGGTTCCATTGCCGACGGCAACCGCCTGCACGCGATGCTTCTTGGCCAGCGCGGCCAAGGTCGCCCGCGCCTCCGCCTCCCGCTTTTGTGGCTCGTGCGGATAGACAACCGCGTCTTCCAAGAGATTGCCTGTGTCGTCGAGGACCACGACCTTGCACCCGGTCCGGAACCCCGGATCGAGGGCCAGGATGCGCCTGGTTCCCATCGGGGAGAAAAGGAGCAAGTGACGCAGGTTGTCTGCGAACACGCGGATGGCCTCGCTGTCCGCACGTTCCTTGAGCGCGAGCCTGACGTCCACTTCGATCGAGGACTTTAGCAGCCGATCATAGGAGTCCTCGATGGACGCGATGAGATCGGCGGCCAGAGCGGCCCGCGGATTCGTAAGCACGCGGCTGCGAATCAATCGGTAGCACTCGTCTCGGTCCATCTCTAGGACGACCCGCAAGTAACCCTCTTTCTCTCCGCGACGAAGCGCGAGCACTCGGTGTGACGGCAGTGACTTGACCGGTTCCTCGAAGTCGAAGTAGTCCGCGAACTTCTTCGCCTCCTTCTCGGCCTCAGGCCCCTTCCCTTTGAGGTCCGCGGCTCGCGAAACGAATCGTCCTTCGGCAAGCGCTAGCTCGCGAAGCGCCCCCCGCACGTCGGCATCGTCGGCGACGCGCTCGGCGACGATGTCGCGTGCGCCCTGCCAAGCCGACTCCACGTCGGGAACCCCCTTTTCAGCCGACACAAAGGGCCGGGCCAGCTCGTCACGGCCCGCGGAAAGCGCTTCTTTCTGGGCCCGGATTTCGTCCGCCAACGGCTCGAGGCCCCTCTCCCTTGCAATGATGGCGCGGGTGCGACGCTTTGGCTTGTACGGCAGGTACAAGTCCTCCAGCTCGGTCTTTGACTTGGTGGCCAGAATTTTGGCCGCGAGCTCGTCAGTGAGCTTCCCTTGTTCCGAAATCGACTCGAGGATTGTCTTTCGCCTTGACTCGAGCTCCGTCAGGTACTCGAAGCGCTCCTGGATTTGCCCGAGCTGGACTTCGTCGAGGCCACCCGTCATCTCCTTGCGGTACCGCGCAACAAACGGGATGGTGGCGCCTTCCCCGAGCAAGGACACGGTCTTTTCGACCCCTGCTCGAGGGATTTGGAGCTCTTCAGAAATGATGGAAGGAAAATCGCGTACCGGGACAGACATGAACAGCGGTTCTACGGCGCATCCCGCGCGCTTTCAATCTTGACTGTGCGCCGCAGTATTGCCTGTCATGGCTCCTCGCAACGCCAGCTAGAAGTAGTACCTGAAGCCAATCGCGGCGTTGAGGTCCGTCCGGTCCTCATGGTCGCCGTCGTAGTCGTCCTCGTCGTCGAGATCGACGAGGTCGATGACGAGCGCGAGCTCGAGGAAGAGATCCATGGGAACGCGGTTGAAGTCCATGAGCAGGCCAAAAGGCGCTCGGAGTCCCACGTGCACGTCGTCGTCATGGTAGTGGTTGTCGTGGCGATAGTCGTCGTGGAAGAGGATCCGGCCGCCGACCCCTAGGTAAAACGGAAGCGTAAAGGCCGGCACGCGGGCAAGGATCACCGGATGGAACAGGGCCTCCAGGTTCACGTGGAGCCCATCGCCGTGGCCAAACGCCTCTCCGACCCCGAACTGCATGGCGGCTCCCCCGCCTAGGTAGTACTTCCCCGAAAGACCCGTGGGGGATCCGACCTGAAGTCCCAGGCCAAATGGTCGTCCTGGCCCACCACCACCACGCGCCATGGCAAGACCCGGTGCCAGAAGAAAAAGGGCGGCGCCCAACGTCAAAGACCTGAAACGTAATCTACCCATGGAACCTCCTCTACAACACTCAGTGTAACGAAAACCGCCGGTCCCCGCGCGACGTGCCTCTTACGCCCTTGGATTCTCGTATATATTGGCGCATGGTCTCGATCGTCAACGCGGTCAAGGACATCGAGCGGCTGCGCCAAATCACCATGGTCCTCATGCGACATGGGTTTGGTGAGCTCGTGGCCAGGACGGACCTTCGTGCGCTCGTGTCCGGCCGCACCAAGCCCGAGGGGGACGCCGGAGCTCAAGCCAAGAGGATGAGCTTTGGCGAGCGCCTCCGCCTCGTGCTCCAAGACCTCGGACCGTCGTTTATCAAGCTCGGGCAGATCATCTCGACCCGGCCGGACCTTATTCCAGCGGACGTCATCCAGGAGTTAAAGAAGCTCCAAGACGATGTCCCGCCCATTCCGATCGAAGAAGTGAAGAGCGTGATCGAGGAAACGCTCGGGGCCACGGCGTCCCAGCTGTTCTCCGCATTTGACGAGAAGCCGCTCGCCTGTGCGTCGGTGGGGCAAGTGCATCGTGCGCGACTTCGAGACGGCGCGCAGGAGCTCGAGGTGGTCGCGAAGGTCCAGCGCCCTCGCATCCGCCAGACCATCGAGCGAGATTTGGACCTTCTCTATTTCTTGGCTCGCCTGACGGAGCGGGCGATCCCAGAGTCGAAGATCTATTCCCCGGTTGGTCTCGTCGGTGAATTCGACAAGGCCATCATGGCCGAGCTGGACTTCACGACTGAGGCAGAAAATGCCGAGAAGTTCACGCGCAATTTCTCGGGGAATCCGACCTGTCGCTTTCCCCTCGTCTATCGCCAAGCCACCGGGAAAAGGGTTGTCACCCTCGAGTTCTTTGATGGCAAGAAGATCTACGCCGCGGTCGAAGGCGGAGCGTCGGGTGAGCGGATCGCCAAGAACGCCGTCCATATCATCGCCCAGATGATCTTCGAAGACGGCTTCTTCCATGCGGATCCCCACCCCGGCAACGTGCTCATCCTCGGCTCCCCTCTCGAGCCCGTGATCGGATTTTTGGACCTCGGCTTGGTGGGACGGATTACCCCCGAGATGCGCGACAAGGCCATCGATCTCATGGTTGCTGCGGTTCGCCAAGAGACCGATGCCCTTGCCGACGCTCTCATCGCCATGGGGCGGCCGCGCGGCAAGGTCGACATGGCCGCTTTTCGGGCCGAAGTGGCGGTCCTTTCTGAGAAGTACTTGGGCAAGGAGCTTCGCGACGTGCAGCTCTCGGCGATGATCCGCGACCTCGTGCAGGGCGCGATCAAGTACGAGATCGAGATGCCGACCGAGATTGTGATGGTCGGGAAAGCCCTCATGACGGTTGAGGGTATTGGCAAAGAGATCTATCCGGAGCTCGACGTGTGGAGCGAGCTTAGGCCGTATTTCCTCAAGCTCCTCTGGAAGCGCTATCACCCAGAGCGCATTAGCCGGGAGCTTCTCCGTGGTATTGCCCAAGTAGGCACCGCCACTGCGAAATTCCCAGGTCAGCTTCACTCCATTCTCGAGGACTTGCGGACGGGCCGCCTGGAATTGCGCTCGACCGACCCTGCGCTGCCACCCGCCGCAGATCGCCTTGGAAGGCGAATCTACTCTTCGCTCACGATCGGGGCGTTCACTCTTTCGGGCGCCGGTCTCCTCGCCGCTGGGCGCTATGAGGGGCTAGGGCAAGCGCTCCTCGCTCTGGCCGGAATGCAGCTAATCTTGCACACCATCGGCGATCTGCGCCGCAAGTACGGGCGCACGCGCTGATCCCAGGGTTTCGCTAGATCGCCGTCTCAACCACGCTCCACTTTCGGTTTCGCTTGACGCCCAGCCGAAACAGAAGCTGGTGGAACCCCTCGTCCTCTGGGTCCACAGCCGATAGCTCGGCCTGGGTCACACCGAGGTCGAGGGACGCTCGCCACGCCCGGAGAAGGAGCTGGGCGGCGATTTCCCGCCCTCCAAATCGCGGCTCCACCGCTACCGCTAGGACGTGCACGCGATCCACCCGCTTGCGAGCCAGCGCCGAACGAATGGCCCGCAGCGCGGACAGAGGGCCCGCCTGCCGCGGCGTCGAAGGTGCAATTTCCGGGACCGCGAGGACAACGCCGGCAGGCTGATCGCCCACCTCAGCCAACCATATCAGGCGAAGATCGAGGAAGCGCATGATGTCGCGCACCCTGGCCTGAGCCTCGTCCCGCGACATCGCGACAAAACCGAAGCGCCTTGAGAAGTCCGCGTTGTAGGTCGGGAGGAAGCGATCGACCTCTTTCTCAAGCCGGAGCGCATCAATGGGGCGGTATGCGACCTCGTGGTCAGGTGATCGCCCTTGCGCGGGCGTCCTCAGGGACGCAGGCGGAGGTGGCACTTCCTCGCGAGTCCAAGAGTATCCGTGCCGCTCGGCAATGGTGCGGAGGCCCAGGCGTCCGAGCAAGACGGGCACGTGGGGAGGGTTCACGGGGCATAGCGGGCTCGCCGGCCGGTCGAAACCCGCGGTCATTAGGCCGAGCTCTTCCCCGAGGCCGATGTGCAGTGGGCCACGCATGAGCCGGTGTCCACGGTCCCTGAGCCAGCGGGCCGTGGCCTCGAGGAGCGCACGGGCCCCGTGCAGGTCATCAGGGCATTCAAGCCAGGCAAAGAAGCCCGCGCCATCGGCGTGAAGCTTGGAGTAGGCGTGATTCGACACCCCGGCGATGCGCCCGACGACGCGTCTCCCTTCTTTGAGGACAAAGAGCTCCCGTTCCGCATGCCGCCAGAACGGCTCACTCTGCGGATCCAAGCGCCTGCGCTGAAGCGGCGCATGGGCAGGCACCACGGAAAGGAATCCATCTAGGTCGCGAGGCGATCGCACCGGCTGAACGAACATGCCTTCTCCAGGAGACCACGGAACGTCGGTGAGAGCACGGAGAATCCACGCCTTTTCGGTGGGGCCACCCTCTTCTCAAGAAGATCGCGTTGTCGCCGATGAAGAGGAGTGATGGGCAAGACCCACATGGGGCTGACCTTGTCCCTGGCCTGCCTCGCTTGCGAAAAGGAGCCACGGCCCGTCGAGCCCGATTCAGGCGCACCGTCGTTCGATGCTGGTGCCCTCCCGACCGTCGAGTGCCCCTTGATGGCTGAGGCAACCTTCGTGGTTCGTTCCTTCGAGCTCTTGCCGCCGGACGAAGGCCTTGATCAGACGGGGGATGGCAAGCCCGACAACTCCCTCGGATTCCTTCATGTCGCGGCCAATCAGGGATGGGAACGAGACATCCGCGATGGCGTGGCGATTTATCTCTGGGACTTGACGAGCTGGACGGGGACGTCGGACGACGACGAGATCGGCCTGGCGTTCTTCCACGGCGTGGACGCCGATGAACCGGCCAATGCCCTGAACAACGCGAGCGGCCAGGGGGAGTTTCTCATCGCGCGCGAGCAGCTCGACGTGAACTGCAACCCCACGACGCGGTTTCCCGAGGCCGAGGTGAAAAATGGGTTCCTTCTTGCTCGCACGCCAGAGTTCCCGTCGGTCTATCCCGACTTCGGGACGGTGCTCCTCCATCGCGCGCATGTGATCGCCGCGATCAAGGAGGACGGGTCGGAGATCGCGGGCCGCATGAGTGCGGTGTGGACCGCCTGCAATCTTGCCCGCATCAAGTTCCCAGGCGCTGCCGACGACGATCGATCGATGCTCGACTTCGTCGTCGCATTCGGCGTTCAGCCGGACATCGACATGGATTCAGACGGCCTGGAAACACTTGTTCTGGGAGGTTCGGACGGGGTTCGGGCGTGCCTGGATGGCAACGGCAAGCCCATGGACGGTCGAAGCTGCTCTTGCGACCCCCGCGTCCAGGATGGCTACTCCCTGACATTCCACGCCAGCCTCGTGCGGGCGCGGATCATCGGCTTTACCCAAAAGGACGAGCAGGACTAGCGCCACGTTGACGCACTAGTATCCCCCGCGCTGCCCCGGCTGCTCCGTGGGCATCGAGGGCTGCGGCTTCTGCTCCTCGGTGCCGCGCACAGGGACCCTCCCAAGCTCCATCTGCTCAAGGCGGGTGTAGTTGGCCGAACGAGCGAGGTCGGTAAAGGTCTTTTCTGCCGCGGACAGGTGCGCCGCGACGGGCTCGATGGCCCGGTCGAGCTCCTCGAGGCGGGCTGTCTTGACCTTCTTGGCGGCATCGCGAGCTGCTTTCAGGTGCTGCTCCAGCTCGCCGAGCTTCGCCTGAGGGTCGACTCCCGCTACTGGCTGGCGCTCCATGGCGCCCTCTTCACGTTTTGCCGTGCCGGCCATCCCCCGCTGGCGAGCATGGCCGATGTGCGTGGTTGCCATGCTGAGGTTCGTGTCGATGTTCTTTTGGGCCTCATCCACGATGGGCTTGTCTTTCTTCTCGAGCTTGAGCTCGGACAAGCCAGAGATCGCCTTGGTATTGTTGACGGCGTCGCTCAGGTACACGTCAACCAGCAAGAGGTGCTTCCTCATCTCCATGGCTTGAATGTCCATGGCACCGGCCTGGCCCGCGGGCATCGCCCCCTGCGGTTGCCCTCCTTTTGGCATGTCGTCGGCGATGGCAAAAGCCCCCAAGCCCAGTAGCGTCGTAGCGAGCACTGATGCGATTCCCCGCTTCATCGTCACCTCCATTTGAGGACGCTTCGCGAAACCTAACGCATTGCGTCGCGCTCATGATCTTTCTAGGGTCCTGACGCTTTCCCGCAAGCGGAGAGAGCGAGGTGCCATGGACGATGGAGACGTGGGCTAGCGGAGGCGCGTTCTATGGACCGCTAGGGAAGATGCAGCGACATGGAATAGAGCACGCCGCCGTTGGAGAGCACGTAGACTCGATTTCCGAAAACCGTCGGGGGCGCCGAAACGCCCGGGCCCGGATCAAAGGACTGCATCAGATCTCCGGTGTTCCTGTCGACAATGAAGAGCCCTCGGTCCGCGGTGCTCAAGAAGAGGTAAGGCCCTACGACCTGAGGCGTCGCGGGATCTCCGGCTCCTTTGAGGCCCTGCCTCCACAAGAGGTTTCCACGAAGATCCAACGCGAGAAGCCCTTCTTCTGCCGCGGCGAGGTAGATCCTGTCGGTGCCTGCAGACAAGCCGGTCACCCCCTTGGCCGGAACGCGCCATTTCTCGGCCCCGTCGCGTGGATCCACGGCGTGTACGCCGCCGGCCGCCGACGCCGCCAGGAGGAGGTTCCCCGCCAGGACCGGCGTCGTATCAACGTCGACGAACCGCTTTTCGTCGCCTGCCAGGGAATGGATCCACATGGCTTCACCCGAGGACGCCTGGAGAGCGACGAGATAGCCATCGGAGAAGCCGGCGAATACCCTCTCACCGTCGGAGAATGCGCCCGCGTGCCCCCGCATCGTGAATTCCTCTGGGGTCTCTCGCTCGTAACCCCAGCGCCAGTTGCCCGTCTCTCGGTCAAGGGCCGTCACGTGGTCAGCGTCGTCGGAGAAGACGAGCATGTCTCCAACCACCACCGGCGGGTGAAGAATGGAACCCTTGGCGGCATGCCTCCAAAGGACCCTGCCGCTCATGTCGAGTGCGACCAGGGTACCCTCGTCCGTGCCCACGTAGATCCGTGGCAGGTCCACGAGCGCACGCGAGCTCACCTGACCTGTGGGCTGCTTCCAGAAGACTGCGCCGTCCGTGGGGTTCAACGCATAAAACATCCCGTCGTGAGTTCCGACGTACAGCGCTTTCTCAGTGGCTGCGACCGACGCGAACTCCTGGGGCTTGTAATCGGAAGACCTGTCGTGGACGACCTTTTTCCACGAAAACGAGAGCACCTCGACGGCGGGTTGCTGGTCGCGCCCGGGTCCGAGCGGATCGATGGCGTCCCCCCTGCCCACGGAACGCGCTCCGCAGGCGGCCACGAGCACCACGAGCGCTACGAGAGCGGCATCGCGAAGCACAATCGCCCTCAGCCTTTCTGCTCGAGCAGCTCCATCCGTCGCGTCACGACGGCACGCATCCAGGTGGACGGGAACTTGTCGACAATCTGCTTGTACAGGGCCGTGGCGCCCGCACGATCGCCGAGCGTGGCCTTGAGGCGGGCCTGGTGGTAGAGCGCCATTTCGCGGTAGAAGCCATTCTCGTCTGGCTGAAGCTGCTCGAACGTCTTCAAGGCCTCGGACAACCCAGCTTCGCGCGCCTTTGCGTCTTTTTCGGCTAGCGCCTTGGCTTCGATCGCTAGCCCGAGCCCTTCCCGCGCGACGATCCGAAGCTGCGCCGAATCGGCCTGCTCGAGATATCTCTTGTAGGCAGCAATCGCTTCGTCGTAGCGCCCGAGGTCGAAAAGCACGCCTGCCTCGGCGAGCTGCGCCTGAAGGGCCACTTGGGCTGAGGCGTGCTCCTTTCGAAGCGTCGAAATCTTCGCCAAGGCTGCCTCGCCCCGCTCCTTCGGGGTCTTGAACCTCGGCGTCTCGTCCTTCTTCCCAGAGACGGGAGGCGCTCCTTCGGGATCGATCGGCGCCTTGAGGACCTGCATGGCCTCCCCAAAGTTCCTGGTCGCCGCGACCCGTTTCTTCTCCCTCTGCGAGTTGTAAATGTTGATTGCTGCAATGACCAGCGCACATGCACCCGCGAGGACAGCGATCTTCTTGAAGTGAGGGCTGAGGGCCTTTATCGCCCGATCCGTGAGGGTCACGAGCTCGTCCTGTGGCCCTTTCGACGTGACTTGCCCCTCTTCCTTCTGATGGAACTTCCCCTTGTTCTTCGGCACGATGCGCGGTCTTACCAGACGGATCAGGGGGTGTCAATTCTGCTGTACCTCTGTGGAGGTTAGGACAGGCCGGCGGCGGAATGGTTGCCCCATGGGCTCACTTGCTGGTACCCATGGGGCGCGTGCGCTGCTTTCGTGTCCTTCCGCTCTTCTTGTTCCCTCTCGTGGCCCACGCGGCCGAGGGGGAAAAAACGCTATCTGTTGGGGCGAGCTACGCACGCTTTGCCGTGACGCAAGACGTCCCGACAGGACGCGAGACGGTTACCGGCCGCGGGGGAGCGCTCGGGTTGGATTTCGAGCATGGGCTCGGTGAGAGCACGTGGTTCCGCCTTTCCGCCCAAGGGGGGCTCTACGATGCCCCAGAAGGGGCCGGGTTCTCTGCGAGTGCCACGGCAGGCATCGTGTACACCTTCGACGTCTTGCGCTATGTGCCGCACCTCAGCGCGGCTGTTGGTGTCATGGCGCTCGGGAGCGAGGGTGGTAGTGCGCCAAAAACATCCGCTTGGGCACTCATTGAGCTTGGCCTCGGGGTCGATGTCCTTAGGTCGCGTGACGCGAGCTGGGGCGTCACCATGCGCTACGCCTCCTTCGTAGCGGACCTCTCGACCTTCACCATCGGTCCGCGCGTCACGTGGAGGTGGGGTTACTTCTAGAGCTTCATGAGCTACGCCCTTGCACGGCGACGGGTGACGATTCTCACTGGGGTCCCCTGAAACCCGAACTGCTCCCTGAGCCTGTTCATGAGAAACCGACGATACCCGTAGTGGACGAGCTCTGGGCGGTTGGCCCAAAGCACGAACGTCGGCGGGTGCGCGGCCGGCTGGGTGAGGTAGTAGATGCGCACCGCCTTGCCCCGAAATGTCGGCGGCGGGTGGGTCTCGCATGTCTCGCGAAAGAACCGATTGAGCTGCGCGGTGGTGATGCGCTTGCCGTGCTCGTGGTAGCACGTGGTCGCGTCCGCGATGAGATCCGCAACACCGCGCCCTGATTTCGCCGAGACGAAACGAATGGGCGCGAACGAGAGGAACGGCAACTCATCCCTGATTCTCTTGCGCAGCTCGCGTTCCGCGTCCTCCGCCTTGCGGCCTGTCCCCAAGAGGTCGCTCTTGTTCACCACAATCATCACCGCTCGACCGGCTTCCTCGATGGCGCCGCCGATCTTGGCGTCCTGGTCCGAAGGCCCGAGCTCCGCGTCAATGACCAACGCCGCGACATCGGACCGGGCGATCTGCGAGAGCGCCATCGCAGACGCGAGCTTCTCCGTGGGTTTTTCGACGCGCGCGCGCTTGCGGATTCCGGCGGTATCCACGAGGACGTAGTCTTGTCCCTGGTACTCGAAAAGCGTATCCACCGGGTCGGTCGTAGTCCCCGGCTGATCGTGGACGAGCACTCGGTCTTCGCCGAGGAGCCGGTTGACGAGGGACGACTTCCCGACGTTCGGACGTCCGACAAAGGCCACCCGAATTGTGCCTTCCACGACTTCCTCTTCGGGGGCGGAAGGTGGCCGGGTCGATTCATCCGGCAGGCGAGCCAAGATCTCGTCGAGGAGCTCACGGGCGCCTCGGCCATGGACTGCCGAGACGGGAATGACTTCCCCGAGCCCGAGCTCGTAGATCTCCGCGGCCAGCACTTCCTGTGCGGCGCCGTCTACCTTGTTGGCAGCGACGAGAACCGGGCGGCGCGAGCGACGAAGCAGAGTGGCCACATCGCGGTCCGTGCGGGTGACTCCGTCGCGGGCGTCTGCGACAAAGACAATGAGGTCCGCTTCCTCGATGGCGCGTTGCGCCTGCCGGTGGATTCCCGCCGTGATGGCGCCTGTCTCGGCAGCGGGATCGAGGCCTCCGGTGTCAACGACCCGGAATTTTCGACCGCCGAATTCCGCCTCGCCGTACCGGCGATCGCGGGTCACCCCTGGCTCATCCTCGACGAGCGCGGGCCGGCCTCCCACGAGCCGGTTGAAAAGGGTGGACTTCCCCACGTTGGGACGGCCGACAATGGCCACTAGGGGAAAATCATCGACACGACGCTCACTCATGTGTATCCGAGCCTGCGCAAGGCGCTCTGGGTGCGGGTCCAATCGGGGTCGACCTTAACGAAAAGCTTTAGATGCACGGGCACGTGAAGGAGGCGTGAGATCTCGGCCCGCGCGCGGGTGCCAATCTCCTTGATCATCCGTCCCCGCTCCCCGATGACGATTTTCTTTTGCGAGTCCCGCTCCACGTGGATGATTGCGTCAATGACCACGTCTTTCTTGGCGGTTCGTTCCTGAAAACCCTCCACGGTCACCGCGATCGAGTACGGCAGCTCTTCCGAGAGAAGGTGGAAGACCTGCTCGCGGACGAGCTCGGCCGCGAGAAAACGCTCTGCACGGTCGGTGATCATTTCTTCGGGATAGAGCCGTTCGCCTTCGGGCAAGCGCTTGGCCACGGCATCCTCGAGCTCGTCTACACCAACACCCGACGTGGCGCTCACGGGCACGATGTCCTCGAAGGGCAAATGTTTTCGGTAGTGATCAATAAGCGGAAGCAACGCGGCCTTTTCCTCGAGGAGGTCTATCTTGTTGATGCCGAGGATTCGAGGCCGCTTGATTTCCTCGAGCTTCTTTAGAATGAAGCGGTTGCCCTCGCCGGGATCAAATGGCCTGCGTTCCAGATCGATCGCCCGCGCGCGCGGGGCTTCGACGAGGTAGAGAACGACGTCGCACTCTGCAGCCGCTGCGAGTGCCTGCTCGACCATGTACTTGTTGAGCTCCGATCGCCCCTTGTGGATACCCGGAGTGTCGACATAGACAATTTGGGCATCCGACCTGTTCTTGACGCCCAGGATGCGGTTTCTCGTGGTCTGGGGCTTGGCCGTGACGACGGCGATCTTTTCCCCGAGCACGCGGTTTAGGAGCGTGGACTTGCCGACGTTCGGGCGACCGACAATGGCGCAGAACCCAGCGCGAAACTTGGACGGTTGATTCGGAGAAGTCATGGAGCAGGCGGCTCTATAGCACGATATTGCCGCGAGCGTGAGTCACCGTGCCTCACGCGGAAATGATAATGTGCCAGGGTGGGATACATGGCACTCGTCCTGTCACTCGCTGCGGTGCTGCTCGTAGCGGTGCCAGGAATAGGGAAATTCCTTTCCCTCGGCATTGGGATCATGGCCTGCGGCCTGGGCTTCTTCGGGTTTCGGCACGGTGCGGCAAGCGCCAGGCTGTGCAGCGCCGGCGCCATCGCACTCGGGTTCGTCGCCTTGCTGCTCGGCGGCGCAAAAATCGGCCTCACCGTCTTGGCCCTTGATCGTCTCGAGCGCTTGTTTTCCCCATAGCTTCCCCTACTCCTCATGCATTCCCCTTGCACGCAGGCCATTCCCACCTCAGGCTATGAGAGGGGATCCCTTCGATGGACTACCTGGCTTTTGAGCGGAGGCTCCTGAGGCTCGTTTTTCGCAGCAACACTCCCCTCACGCCGGTGCATGTTGCCTATTACCTGGACGTCCCCGTGGCGGAGGCAAGGGTCCACCTGGACCACATGGTCTCGGCCGGAATCCTCGAGCTCGACAGCGACGACGCCGGCCGGCTCGTTTACAACTTCCCGATGCGCCCCGACGTCGGCACCTTGCCCAACCCGAAACCGCCACGCCGTCGCAGGAACAAGGGCGAGACCGCCCTGGCGCGAGCTCAAAGCGAAGGAGGGACCCTTGAGCTCGTGCCAGAAGTGGCAGAGAGCGATCGACGGTTTTCGCCAGTCGCTGCGATGGCGCTGAGCTTCTTCTTGCCGGGTGTTGGACAGATCTACAGCGGGCGTATTCCCCAGGGGATTGGCTGGATGGTCGCCACGTGCTTGGGCTACCTCTTGTTCCTGGTCCCTGGGCTCATCCTGCATATCTGCTGCGTCGTCAATGCCGCAGCGGTTCCCACCCGCTTTCCGAGCCTGAACGAACGGGTCAGGTAGTCGCACCCGGCCTAATCCGAAAGCGCCAATTCCTTCCGACGCTTCATGGCGTGGAGCTCATCGAGGCAATGGCTTAGGTCCCGTGAGGTCTCCATGCCGGCAGAGCGACATGCCCCCAGAAAGCGCTCCAGGACTTCTACCTCGGCCTTCGTGCGGGCTCGGAGGGACTCATCCATTTCCTTGAACTTCTCGAAGAAGTCCTGCAGCTCATCCCCGCGCCGCAACTCGTGAACGCGAGGCAGCTGTCCGTCCCGGATCCGGTCGAAGTACTTGCCTATCTTGTACAAGGGGCCCGCGATCTTGTGGGTCATGACCATGACGAACAAGCTGAGCACCGAAATGAGCCCGAGGCCGACGGTGACCATCTTGAGCAGGAGGCTTTGGTCCGACCGAGTCAGAGCCTGCACGATGGTTGCCTTCATCTGCACGCTGAGCCAGCTCATGTCCGGACGGGCGAGTTGCTCTTGGATTTTCTCGGAGGCGTAGTTCTGCTGGTACCAGACGAAGTAGCCGAGGAGCGCGGTGATTGCTGCGGACAGAAGCGTGACGACCAGGACGTACCGAAGCTGCAGCTTCTTGTCCAAGATGTAATTCCGAAGCAGCCTCTTGTGACTCGAGGCCTCCCGAGGACCCGCGTCCAGCCTGCTCGCGCTACCCAAGGCTCGTCTCCTTCGCACGGAGAAGGCTCCGAAGCTCTTCGAGGCTTGCGGCGATGTCACGAGAACGCTGGGGAAGCCCGTCCCGTTCGGCCACGGAGATGAGCTCGCGAAGCGTCGCCACGTCGTCCTGCTCTCGGCGCCTTAGGGCCTCGTGGGCTTCCTTGAAGTGCTCGAAGAACGATGTGAGCTGGTCTCCCTTCCGCAGGCTGAACACGGGGTCAAAGTGACCCTGCCTCACCTTGTCGAGATGACCCGAGATCTTGTAGAGCGGTCCTGCGACCCGGTGCGTCATCTTGATTCCGTAGAGGAAGAGACCAAGGCAGAGAAACATCCCGGTGCAAAGGAGCACCTGTCCGGTGAGTCGCTCGCGCCGCCTAAGGTGCTCAATCTCAGCCTGAGCGTTCTCGAGATAGGCTTCGTTGCTCTCGACCTGCTGAATGCTCACTTTGGTCGCCAGGTGGGCTGCGTCCATCACCATGTAACCCACGCCGCCCATCAGAAGCGCGCAGGCACCGACCATGAGCAGCGCAAAACGGAGCTGCACCCTCGCATTGATGAGGTAGTTCTTCCAGCTGCGCTTGTGGTGCTGCGAGGTCATGGTCTGGCTCCTGGTCCCCATTTCACGGCACCCGCTGCTGCATGGTGGGAACCACCTTGTTCGCCACCATGTCCTCGAGGACTGCTCCCACGCACTCCCGTTTTGCCTCGTCGATGTCCTTGTCGCTCGCTTCCGCTTCGACGGCAGCCGCGCCGCTCGCAAAGCCAAACATGCTCTTTTCCGGATACGTTGCCAGCACGAGGGAGATCTTGCACGAGACCTCCGCCATGTTGCCGGTTTTCTTGACGTCCACCTTCGTCAAGGTGCCGTCCACGTAAAACGCCGCGTGAGTCCCAGCCTTGCTAAGCTCCGCCTTGGTAGGTGACTTCCCGCCAGGCCACCGAGTGGAGTAGGAAGGCGCCTTTTTCTTCAGGGCATTCTCCACCGCTTGGCGCATGGCAAGAAGAATGCCGGATCCTCCCTGCTTGGAGGTATCCGCCATTGGGCCCACTTCTACGTAGACCCCTTTTGTTCCTTCGCCGAGCTTGGCCCCGCCGCCCAGGCCTTTTAGGGAGTCAAAGGACTTCTGTGCCTGCCCCCGCACGAACGCGTCTGGATCGTTCTTGGCCACGCGTTCGAGCTCCGAGATGGCCCGGTTCCTGTGGGTGGCGTCCACCGTTCCATCAACGAGGCGCCCCAGCGCAGCAGAGGCGACGCCACGCACGGTCTTGTCCCCGTCCTTGAGTGCATCCACGAGGGGGGGCACCGCGCGCTTGTCTCCAATTTTCCCGAGGTTTAGTGCTGCGGACAGGCGAACCTTGTAGTCCGGGTCACTCCTGAGCTGCCGCACCAAGTCATCAACCCTGTCAGCGACGGCCGGCCTTGGAATGAACAGGCAGCACGCGACGAAAATAGCGATCCCACGGAGTCCGCGCATGGGGTTTACAGCCAAGCCCAAGGAAATCGTACGCTCGACCTTTGTGGTGCGTCAACGATGAGGGCGAGCCCCTGACAGTGAGCTCCATCACCAAAGTACTTGACACAGGTCACGTATCGAATCACCCTTTCGTTCGTCGACTCGGCATTTCCAGAAATTGTTCCAGGGTGCCGTGGGATTTCGATGGGTGAGGACCCCGTCGACAGGGACCACCCGGCAAGAGAAGGTTCGTCGTGGAAAAGGGTACTGTGAAGTGGTTCAATGACGCGAAGGGTTTTGGCTTCATCACGCGCGAGAACGGTCCAGACGTGTTCGTGCACTATACTGCCATCCAGTCCGATGGTTTCCGTAGCCTAGGAGAGGGCGACGCCGTCGAGTTTGATATCGTGCAAGGCCCCAAGGGACTCCAGGCTGCCAACGTCCGTCGCGCCTAACTCCTTGCCATGAACCACCTGAAGAGCGGCTCCGGCCGCTCTTCATATTTTCGGCCCGTCCCGGGCACGCCAGGCTACTTGACCAGCGCTGAAATCGCCTTGAACTCGCCCGTGCCCGCCCGGCCCAACATGTCAAAGAGCAGGGCTTCGGTCGAGGCGCCTACCGCACCCGCCCGTTCCATGAGCGACAATCCGACACGGCGGTTGGCTGGCGTGCGGGACGCCACGGCGTCCTCCGGCACGAAGACCTGAAAGCCCAGCGAGCTCAGATCCCGAACGGTTTGGAACACGCAGACGTGGGTTTCCATTCCGCACGCGATGACCTGCTTGCGGCCGGTTGACTCAAGGGCGGCCATGAGCCCGCCCACGGCCTGGCACGAGAAGTCCAGCTTGTCGAATGCAAGGACCCCTTGGGGGAATGCGGACTTGATCTCAGGAATGGTCGGTCCAAGGCCACGAGGGTATTGCTCGGTCGCGAAAACTGGAACGCCAAGGTGCTTGGCTCCCTCGACGAGGGTGCGGGTTGCACGCGTGAGCGGTCCCCGTTCTTCCTCGGGCATGGCCAAAAGGAGTCGCTCTTGGACGTCGATGACGAGGAGCGCAGCATGGTCCCGGGATAGCTTGAGGTTGGTCAGCATCCCGAGAGCTTACTTCAGCCCGCCTCATTTCATCTCGCTTTGAGTATCTCTCGTGCCGCATTCCAGCCCGCGGCACCCATGACCCCGCCTCCTGGATGTGCGGCCGAGCCACAAAGGTACAATCCTCGGATCGGCGTGCGGTAGTTCGCGAAGCCCGGAAGGGGGCGGAAGCAGAACATCTGATTCAGGGACATGACCCCCTGGAAGATGTTGCCTCCGGTCAGGTTGAAGGTTCGCTCCAAGTCGAGGGGCGTAAGGACCTGCCTGGCGACGACCGAGCGCTTGAAATTGGGCGCGTAGGTATTGACGATCTCGAAGCATCGATCGGCCACTCGGTCGCGCAGGTCGTCCCAGTTCCCGTCGGAAAGCCGGTACGGAGCGTACTGAACGAACATGGACATGAGATGTTTCCCGTCGGGAGCCACCGTTGGATCGACGACCGACGGGATGGTGCACTCGATGACGGGGTTCGTCGAAGGTCGACCGTATTTCGCGTCGTCGTACGCCCGTTCGATGTAGTCGAGGTCTGGGCACAGGTGGATAGTCCCTCGATGGTGGGGCGACGGCGCGGTCCCGGGCAACGCTGTAAAACTCGGCAGCTCCGAGAGAGCCACGTTGATCTTCATCGACGCGCTGTCGTAGCTAATCTTCCCGGTGGCTTCCATGAACTCGGGTGGCAGGTACTTGGAACCGACGAGCCGGTGGAAAGTGACATGAGCATCGGCGCAGCTCGCGACCACGGGAGCGTAGAACTCCTTCCCGTCGTGGAGGACCACCCCGCGCGTGGCTCCCTCCCGCACCAAGATCTCCTTGACCTCGGCTTCGCAGCGGATTTCAACCTTGAGGTCGCGCGCGGCGGCCGCCAGCGCTTGGCTGAGTCCACCCATTCCGCCGCGAACGTAGCCCCAGACGCCACGCTTGCCGTTCGTCTCGCCCATGACGTGGTGGAACAGCACGTACGCCGTCCCCGGCACCGACGGAGAGGCCATGGCGCCAATGATGGCGTCGGTGGCGAGGGTGGCTTTGAGAGGCTCCGACTCGAACCACCGCTCGATGATCGGCCGCGCGGCTCCGGTGAGGATCTCGACAGCGGGGCCCATGTCGCCGTTTAGGTTCCTGAAGCCACGCCCGAGCTGGAACAATTTCCAAAGGTCCCCAAATCCCGGACTTTGCACGTTCGGCGGGACTTGAGTGAGCATGGGCTCGATGAAGGAAGCGACCCGCTCGAGCATCGCCTCGTACCTCGGGTAGTTATCGGCGTCGCGGGTGCTGAACTTGCTGATCTCTCGCTGGCTCCGCGCGGCGTCGGGGCCGATAAGGAGACTGCGCCCGTCGGGGAGCGGCGTAAACGACGACGGATTGCGCTCAAGCATGGCGAACCCGTAATCCGAAAGACGCAGCTCGCGGATGATTTCGGGGCGAAACAGGCTGTTGACGTAAGCTGCGGTGGAGACCTTGAACCCAGGGAAAACCTCCTCCGTCACGCACGCCCCCCCTACGACGTGCCTGCGCTCAAGAACGAGAGTTTTCCATCCTGCACGAGCGAGGGTGCACGCGGTCACCAACCCGTTATGGCCAGCTCCCACGATGATGGCGTCGAAGTCTGCTGCAGACATGATCGGGTCCTTTCTTGGCGCTTGAGGACTTCAGCCTGTCGGCTTCCTAGCACAGGTTCGTGGACTTCGGGAACGACTAAGGGCCGATTTCGGAGGAGCGTAGGTGGGCTCGTGCTCGCTCTTGGGTGCCCCCGGGGTGACTCGAACACCCGACCTACGGTTTAGGAAACCGTCGCTCTATCCTGCTGAGCTACGGGAGCGCGAAACAGTGGTAGGTATTTACCAGAGCCCAGGTGCTCCTCGCAACCATTCAAGAGCGTCCATGGCAAAACATCATCCCTTTGCAGAACTCCTCGGTGTCGAGATCGTCAGCGTCGGCGCTGGACGAGCCGTTGCCGAGATACAAGCCGATGAGCGCTTGCACAACCCAAATGGTGTTGTTCACGGCGCGACCGTTTTCGCCCTCGCGGATACGTCCATGGGTGCCGCCGTGCACTCCCTCCTTTCCAAAGGAGAAGCCTGCGCATCGATTGAGGTGCATGTTCGCTACTTCCGATCGGTCCGGACGGGACGCTTGCGAGCGGAGACGACCGTCATTTTTGAGCACAAGCGCATCATGCACCTGGAATCCCATGTTCGGACCGTCGACGGAACCCTGGTGGCCTTCGCCACTGGGTCGTTTGCGGTACTTGGTCCTTCCTCTGAGAAGTAAGTACCACCCCGCTCCTTCCGGAACGACCCATGCACCAGCCTGCGGGGGGTGAGTGAAAAAGGGGGAACATGGCACACGCGACAATGACACCATTGCATGCGCCGGCGGAGGCTGGTCGTATCGACTTTGCAAGCCGGCTAAGTGCTCGTGCAATCACGGCAGGCGTCCTCGTAGCCCTGACGACACTCGGCGTGCTGATGGTCCTTGGAGGCGGCTTTGGCGCCTGGTCCATCGGGATCCTGGACGCTGAGGCCGTGCGGGCGCTCGGCGCTTGGTTTGCTTTCTGGTCCATCCTCGCCTGGGGCTTGAGCCTGTTTCTTGGCTCCCTCGTGTCGGCGATTGCGTGTCGCTCGGGCGAGCGCAGGGACGGGCTCCTTCAAGGTATCACCACTTGGGCCGCCAGCAGCGTGGCCGTAACGCTCATCGCCTGCACCTGGTTAATGGCGGCGCTCGCCGTCGGGACTGCGACGCCGGGTGCCGTCGAGGAAATGGGCGGCAGGGCTACGTTCTGGGCCTGCTTCATCGGAGACGTGGTGGGCCTTGTCGGAGCGCTCCTCGGCGGTGTAGTGGGCGCGCGCTACGAGGCCCGGACGGTAGGTCCAGTGCAGGCACCCGTTCCCGCGCCAGGGGGCGGTCCTCTTCCGACGACGCCATCACCGCAGCCCACGTAGTGCAAGAGGCAACCCGGCGATCAGGCGTGTCACCTCATCATTGGACAGCCGCCGTGCCGCATGTGGGCCACGTGCTCGGTGACCTTTCGTCGTAATTCCCCGACGTCTTCCGGGTTCTCGGCGAGAAAAATGATACGTGCGCCGTCTTCGGTGTCTAAGACAGAGACCTCGGCATCCGGCCAGGCCATGGACATGTCGTGAGGCATGGGGTGCTCCTTGGCACGATCTTCACCTTCTGCTCGTCCAGCGACTTGTCGCCTCTCGTGCATGGCCGCCATGTGTCGCGCGTGGCGTTGGACCACGGAGACCTGCGCGGGCGGTGCCGCAAGGCGCATCGCAACTCCGCCGGGCACAGCCTCGGCGGTGGCAGCGACCCCTTGAATTGGCGGGCACATGGAGGCGTGCTCGCGTGCCATTTCAGGGCGGCCCGTTTCCCGCTCGGCGGCCGTTGGCCGCGTCTCCTTTGCCCGCGGCGCGCAGGCCATGATGCCGAGGAAAGCACTCGTCCAAAGAAGACCACGAATCATGGCGCTCACCCTCCCCTTTGGGGATCAGGTCGGCACCGTGCTCGCGCCCGCAAGCACGTGGGCAAAGCACGTTGTGGCGCTCGCCCCCAGCTCTCGCTCGTTTCTCAATCCGGCCACCGCCTTCTCGATCCTCGGGAGCACGTCTTCCCACGTGTACCGGATGAGGTGCTCGCCTTGGATGGCGTGCACGATGGCCCACGCGAAATGACCGGGTGAGGCCCTCAGGGCGCGTGCGAGGAAGGACCAAAAGCGACGCCGGCGACTCCCGCGGATGCCGAGGGTGATGGCGGTCCTCCACGCGATGGCCAACCCACCGGGGCGAACCTGTCTTTTCGCAGGGACCGGCGCGTGCCGCAAGAAGGCTTCGCAGCGGCGGTAATAGGCATCGGGCGAGTAAAGAGACGCGAGGAGACCCGCATAACCGCGCAGAAGCGCTTCCTCGTCCATCTTCGGCTCGAAGTTCGGTCGATCGAACTGATCGCCGGACGACGTTGCCCGCAGGCGCCCCTCACGCTCGAGCCGCCGCCAAAGCGCGGTTCCCGGCAAGGCCGTGAGGATCCCGATCATCGCCAAGGGGATAGGGGAATTGACGAGGAAGTTTCGCTGCGCGTCAAAGGCCTGCGGACCGTCGCTGTCAAAGCCGACCACGAACCCGCCCATGACTTCGAGCCCCACCCGCGTCAGGGACAGGACCGCTTCCTCTAAGTCCACCCGCAGGTTCTGTCGCTTCCCGACCTCCTCGAGAGCCGATGCCGAAGGTGTCTCGATTCCCAAGAACACCGCGGAGAAGCCGGCGTCCACCATGTTCTTGGCGAGGTCCAGGTCACGAGCGAGGTTCACGCTCGCCTCCGTGTAGAACTCGAGCGGAAAACCCCTCTTTTCTTGCCAATCCTTGAGGAGGGGGAGGAATTTCCGCACCTCACGCATGTTGCCGACGAAGTTGTCGTCGACGAAAAAGACGCTTCCGCGATAACCGAGGTCATGGAGGGCAGTGAGCTCGCGAAGGACTTGCCCTGCGCTCTTGACCCTGGGCACCCGCCCGAAGAGCTCGATGACGTCACAGAACTCGCATTGGAACGGGCAGCCTCGCGAGTACTGGATGCTCATCGACACGTAGTGCCTCAGGTTCAGCAGATCAAACCGGGGGACCACGGTGGTGGACAAGCTCGGCAGATCCCCCTTGCGACGGGGCATCATTCGCGAGACACGGGGCAGGTCCTGCACGGCGCAGGCGAGCTCGTCTTCCCTCCCTTCAACCTCTCCCTGGAACACGACGTCCGCGTCCGTGAACTCCTGCGGAGACGTGGTGGCCGCTGGCCCGCCAACGACGGTACGCTTGCCCATGGATTGGGCCTGCGCGAGCACGTCGTGCATGGATGGTGCTTGGATGCGCATGCCACCCACCAGGACCACATCTGCCCAGGACAGGTCTTGGGCGGTGAGCTCCTCGGCGTTCATGTCGACGAGGCGCAGCTCGATTTCACGGGGCAGGTGGGCCGCCATGGTAATCAGGCCGAGCGGCGGCAGCGACGCGCGCTTTTGGACGAGCGGAAGCGAGTGCTGGAAGCCCCAGAAGGTGGTCGGAAACTCGGGATGGACCAGCAATGCCTTCATACCCCAAGGGATAGCGTTCGGGGCGTCAGCAGTTCGTCATCCTTGGGTCATCTTCCCGAAATGGGCCGACACGGGCCGACACGGGCCGAAATGGGGGCCTACTCGGGGAAGATTCCGTCTGGCAGGTCGAGCTCTATGGCCCTTTCGGGCGGAAATCGCAGGCCGCATGCCGACATTGTCGGCAGGAGGTCACAAAGAAACTCACGCATGACGTCCGCGCTGTCGCGTGCCTTGAGGCCGAGCGCGACAGCCCTGAGACCCCGGGCACTCCCAGGACGCCCAAACGACATCAGCGAGATACGCAACCACTTGAGGAAGCAAGCTTGGGCGAGGGCCGTGTTTCCACGCTCGGCACAGCATAGCTCGCGGAGCAACGCCTCACCTGCCGCGCCGTGGCTCTCCTCATCGGGGAGAATCCGTTCGACCATTCTTGCCAGCGGAGTGAATCGGGACGAGCGGTACTCGCGGAGTTGGAACTTCTCCGCGCGGTCGAAGAGAAAGCGGACGATCGCCACCTCGAGCCACGACGACGGGATCGGAACCACGCGGATTCGCCCGTCAATCGCGAGGAGCAAGTCGCCACATTCCAGCTCGGCATGCAGTGCGGCGGCGGCCTCGAAGTGCCCGAGTTCCTCGAGGATCTCGTCGGCGAGGAGAAGCTTGTCGTCGAGCGTCGGTGCGAGCGGCAAGCCTGCGCCAAAGGCATGAGCCGCCGCAAGCTCTCGGTAGCCCTGGCTTTCGAGAAGCTTGCGGACCAGGTCGCACTCCTCCCGCGAAAGATCCGACGCCCGGTGAATGAGTCCGAACGGGAGCGCCATGCGCGCGCCTTAAAGCAATCCGCATGCCGTGCATGCATGGGTGCGCATGCATTGCATCCCCGGCCGAAATTCATGCGTTCCGACCGCGGGCAGGCGAAATTGGTTCGCGATTCAATGCCGCTGTTTCTAGCCATCGTCTTTCTTCGCCGAGGGACCGTGCTATCCTCCGCGCCGCTGTGAATCTCCTTCGCCTTGAGCCCTTTCGGCTGTTCTTTCCAATTGGTATTGCCCTCGCCTTTTCTGGGGTCATGCCATGGCTCTTCTTTGGCCTGGGTCTTTCCCATTCTTGGCCGGGGGCATTTCACTCTTGGACCATGACCCAGGGATTTCTGACGGCGCTTGCAGTCGGATTTCTCGGCACGATGATTCCCAGGCGCACGGGGACTTCTCCCCTCACCTGGACTGAAATCGTCTTCCTAGCCGGTGCGCTCCTCTTGGGCCCGGCACTCGCGCAGCTCGGGGAATGGCGCGCTGCGCAGGCGTGCTTCGCGGTTGTCCTCGGGGCTCTCTTGAGGTTCGCGGTGTCACGCTTGGCCTCGGGAAGTCGGACCCAAAAACCACCGCCCCCTTCTTTTGTCCTGCTCCCCTTGGCCGTCCTAGGCGGATTCACGGGCGCTGTTCTTCTCGCCATCGGGGAACCTGGCGGAGTTTCCCCGAAGGCCCTGCTTGGCGCGAAGCAGCTCGTGCAGCAAGGAATGATCCTCGGATTAATCCTCGCTCTCGCCCCCATGCTGGCGCCGATTATCGTTGGTGGACGCCCGCCCCACTTCTCTTCCGAAGGACGCAAGGCACGTGTCACCCTCAACCTAGGTCTCGGAATCGTCTTCCTCGCCAGCTTTGTGCTCGAGGCCGTAGGGTGGACGCGGTGGGGGCTTTTCGTGCGCGGCGTCGTCTGCACGGCTCTATTGGGAGACGTCGCATGGGGGTTGCGGCGAGAAATCCAGCAAGGCGTCCACCGTGCCCTGTTTCTGATTTCCATGGGTCTCATCCCGCTCGGACTCCTCGCTGCGGCTCTCGCGCCGGTTCGGCGCATCCAGCTCCTGCACGTGACGTTCATCGGCGGCTTTGCTCTCATGGCGCTCGCCGTCTCGGTGCACGTCACGATGTCCCATGCCATGGGGGGGACCGCGTCGCAAAGGCGCCCACCCCTCGTCATCCTCGGCGGCGTGTTTCTCCTGGGCTCTACGGCGGTGCGGGTCGCGGCTGAGAACCATCCCCAGCACTTCTTCCACGCGCTCGTCCTCGCGGCGTCCCTTTGGCTCGCGTGCGTCGTCGCATGGGGAGCGTTCCTCCTCAAGGGAGTGACGACGCGGCAGCCGAAGAGCTAGGGCTTTCTGCAGGACCTCGAGGCCCCAACCGGCGTCACACCGTACGGGAGAACGTGGTCGCGCCTTCTGCTTGGCGTTCAAGGTAGGCGTCGAAAACCATCGCGATGTTTCGGACGAACACGCGGCCTATGGGCGTGGCTCGGATGAGCGATCCGTGGATCTCTACGAGGCCATCCGCCTCGAGACGCGACAGCGCGGCAAGCTCCTTGGCGAATGTGCTTTCCCCGTCGGCGCCGAGATCCACTTTGCCGTTGCACATGAGCTGCGTAATGACGGTTTTTCTGCGGTGATCGTCCGGCGAGAGCCAGTGCCCGCGCGCCGTCGGCAGCTTCCCTTCCGAAATAGCGGCCTCGTATCGAGGCAAGGTCTTCACGCCCTGCGCGTATGCCCCACCGACACAGCTAATTCCCGTGACACCGAGGGCCACCGTATCGCTTGCCCGAACGATGGTGTAGCCCTGGAAGTCACGCCACAGCCGCGACTCGGTCACCGCCAAGGACAACTCATCCTCGGGGACCGCGAAGTGATCCATGCCAATGGCGAGGTACCCAGCATCCATCAACATGTCGTGCGCGGTCCGAAAGAGCTCCAGCTTGGTCGGACCCGTCGGGAGGTCAGCCAGCGGAAGCTGCCGCTGGTGCGGCTTCGCCTTGGGGACATAGGCGAACGAGAACATCGAGATCCTCTCCGGACGCAGCTCCACCACCTGCGCGATCGTGCGCCGCCAGCCATCCTGAACCTGTCTAGGAAGGCCGTAGATCAAGTCCATGTTCACGCTGCGAAAACCAAGTCGCCGCGCCAGGTCTATTCTTCCACGCGTTTCCTCGACGGACTGGAAGCGGTCCACGGCTTTTTGAACCTCGGGGTCCAAGTCCTGAACCCCAAGGGAGAGCCGGTTGAACCCGAAGGAGCGAAGAAGCTCCAGCTGCTCGTCGCGCGTCACCACGGGGTCGATTTCGACGGCTATCTCTGCGTCGGGGAGCATGGTGAACTCAGCCGTGAGAGATCGCCACAAGCGGGTGAGCTGGTTCTCGTCGAGGAACGTTGGAGTTCCCCCGCCAAGATGGAGCCGTGAAACCCCTCGCCTAGCCCCCAGGCTCTTGGCCACGAGGCCGAGCTCCTTGGTCAAGAAGTCCAAGTAACGGTCCGCCTTGCGTGGATCCTTGGCCACGATGACGTTGCACCCGCAAAAAGTGCACCGCTCCCTGCAAAACGGGATATGGACATAAATCGACAGCGGGCTGTCCTGGACGTGCGACGCAGCCTCGAGCGCCCGCACGTGATCGCATTGGCCGAACTCGTCCGACCAAGCGGGCACCGTGGGATAGCTCGTGTACCTGGGCCCCGGAACGTCGAGGCGCCGGATCAGCTCGGGGGACAGCACGGGGAACTTGGACATGTCAGGCCCATCCCAGCAAGAGGCGCGCCACCATGGCACGGAAGGAGCTCTTAGAAGAATACGCCACCCGCCTTTTTTCGTACAAGGCCATGCCTCGCTTCTAACCACCTAGGTGCATCGCCACCTTGCCTGCGGCGCGGAGTGCGTCGCGCACGCAGTCCACCACCCCGGCTCCTCGGAAGGCACTGCCAGCAAAGACCACGCCTGGGCTCGATAGCTCGGCCGCCTCAATGGCAGCCACGCGCTCCTTATGCCCGAGCGTGTACTGCGGAAGGGCACGCGCATGGCGGATGATCTTCACAAGTACGGGCCTATCTCGAATCCCGAGAAGGTGAGCCATTTCTGCGTGCGCCCGCTCTACGATTGCCCCATCTGGGAGATGGGCGAGCTCGGGCCGGCGAGCTCCCCCCATGCGTGCGGAAATGAGCGTCATGCCGCTTGGTGCGCGACCAGGAAAGAACGTGGAGTTGAACACTCCGCCCAAGAGGTCGCTGTTCTCCCCGAACCCGACCAAGAAGCCATAGGAGTCGACCGGCGCCGCGAACGCGCGGTTGTCGTAGCCCAGGTACACGAGGGTCACGGGCACGTACGGGATCGCTGCCAGGTGGCGCGCCACCCCTGGGAGGAACCCGTCCACGACGGGCACGGCGGCGTGGGCCGGCAAGGAGAGGACGAGTGAACGCGCCGAGAGTTCCTCCGTGCCATCGGGGAACTGCACGCGCACCCGAAACTCGCTTCCCGAGCGGGAGATGCCGAGCGCCCTGCTCCGAAAACGGACGCGAGCCCCCAAGTCGCTCGCAAGCGAGCGCGCGATCTCTTCCATCCCCGAGGGAAACGAATGGAGGCGCGGACGCGCGCTCTCTCTTGATACGGTTCGCGCGAGACCGAGGAGAAGACTGCGGTGGTTCCGTTCGAGGTCAGCGAAGAACGGCAACGCGGCCGACAGGCTAATCGCGTCGGGATCCCCAGCGTAGATACCCGAAATCAGCGGAAAGAAAATGCGGTTCGCCGCCACCTGCCCGATTCGCCGCCTAGCAAAAGCCGCGACCGACTCGTCGCCACCCGCGACGACGGGTCCCCTCGGAAGGACGAGGTCTGCGAGGACCCGAAGCTTTGCCTTCATGGGGAGTAGCCTGGAATAGGCAAGTCGTACCGGATCCGTCGGAACCGGCACCACGCGGCCGCCCAAGGTGACGCTCCGCTTCTTGTAGGTAGGCGCCGCGAGGACGGCTCGTCGCATGAGCCCGAGGTTGGTCAAGATCCCAGTGAGCACGCCTTCCCTGTCGGCGAAACCCGTGGGCCCCGATTCGCAGAGGAACCCCGAATCCGCATCCGACCGGATTTTTCCGCCAGCGCGCTCGCTTTCTTCGAGGAGGAGTGGCTCGATCCCCCGCGACCTCAAGAGGTGCGCGACGGCGAGGCCGGTGATTCCACCTCCCACAACAATGCACTCCATGGCACTTCCTTAGCACAGCACGGCGCGGCTGCAGAGGATCTTCGGGCCGCTTCTCCCCAGGCTTGACTGTCTTCTTATCGAGCCCGCTCGGCGAGTCCGCACTCGCATGGAGTACCTCGGCGAGTCCGCACTCGCATGGAGTACCAGAGTCCCCAACGGGGAGTGAGTGCGCCGCGTTCATGCCAAGGGGGAGACCGGAACCCAGCTGGACCAGTGCTTCCGCCCCCCCCGGCGTTACCCACCGAGCCCTGCCACGCGGCGGCGGCGACCTGGGTCTTGTCGCCCGCCTTGAACTGGTGGTCGAGCGGATCGTCCGGTCGATGTCCTTCTGTCAGAGGGCCTTCCAGTAACGCTTCAGGCGCTCATGGATTCAAAGCGCGATGCCTTGGAATCACGCTCTTTTCGAACATCGGGGTGAAGCTTGCGGAAACGGAACGCTCCCCAAAGGGCGGCGCCTATGGCGCCTGCGTGAACGCTGAGTGGGTGCATGAGCACCTCCATCCCGGAGCCCCCATCATCGCCGAGCCTTTCACGAAGGCAGTTGAGAAGACCGCTATCAGAAGCCATCCCTCCGGTCACGAGCACCGGAGTTCCTGCTCGCGTCATTCGGAGCAGCTTCGCCAGCCGCGTCGCCACCGATTCATGAATCCCGCGAAGGATCTCCGCCGTTGGAATCCCCCTCGAAACCATGTTGATGACGTCGGTCTCCGCGAGCACGGCGCAGATTCCCGATACCGGCTCGGGGCGTGACGCTCCTTGCGAAAGCGGTCCCACTTCTTCCAGGCGCACCCCCAAGTAGCGCGCGATGTTCTCAACGAACTGCCCCGTCCCCGCGGCGCACTGTGAAGTCATTCGGTACGCGAGGACCTTGGCCCGCTCGTCGACGAGGATTGCTCGCGCATGCAGTGCTCCGACGTCCAAGACCGAACGCGTGCGGGGCTCTAAGAACAGCGCACCTCGAGCATGAGAGGTCATCCCGTAGAAGTGGCCGGTTCTCACCCCCTCGGCCACCTCCCCTTCGCCCGTGGATGCGATGTAGAGGAGGTCTTTCCTCTCAATGGCAGCCGCAGAAAGTGCGCGCCCCAGCGCCAGCTCGACGACGGCCCGAGGATCGCGACGGCGGATTCGCTCGAGGGCCGTGGACCGGATTTCCGCATGCCCGTCCGGATAGTGGTCGAGGATCGCTACCTTCACCGCGCTGGAGCCAATATCTATCCCGGCAGTGCCTAGGTCAGGCATGTGGAGCACTCCTTCGCATGCTTTTGATCTCGTTGATCCTGCAGATCGGGCGGGACACCCCTCTTGGCGAAGAGCGCCGCGCCGAGAGCTCCAGTGTAGATTGAATCCGGGTGCACGTGAATCACGGTTGGACCGTAATGGCGCGTCGTCAGCTCGTGCAGCGCAGCCACGGCGGCCGCGTTCTTGGCCACGCCACCGGTAAACGTCATGTCGCCATGGACTCCACCCGAGCGCGCGAGAAGGCTCATGGCGCGGGTGATGATCGCTCGATGCAACCCGGCCAGGATGTTCTCCCGTTTTTCCCCGACGGCCAGGAGGTCCCTCAGCTCCAGCCCAGGGAAAACCGTGCAGGTGCTCGTAATACGACACGGACGGGTTCCCTGTAGGGCAAGAGGTCCTAGCTCGTGCAATCCAAGACTTAGCTCATCCGCGATGTAGCCAAGGTATCGTCCGCAGCCAGCGGCACAGCGATCGTTCATCTGAAAGGCGGTGACTAAGCCCTTTTCATCCACTTGGATCGCCTTGGTGTCCTGTCCGCCGATGTCGAGGACCGTCCGCGTTGTTGGGAACATGGAGTGCGCGCCCAGTCCGTGGCAGAGGATCTCGGAGCGGATGTTCTCCTTTGGAAACGGCAGGCGCTGCCGGCCATACCCGGTTCCGACCAGAGAGGCAATCCGAGGTGGTTCCTTGCTCACCTTTTCGGCCGCTCGCAAAGCGGCCTCGCGGGCTTGGCCATTGACCCCGGCGCGGTCCAAGGCCCGAGCGAGCGCTTCTCCAAAGGAGAGCACGGTGGTTTCGTTCTCCGCCTCCAGGATCGCGCGGTCGTACACGCCGGTGACCAGATCGTAGTCTACATTCCAGGACGCGCAGGCGTCCTCGACGATGGCGTGAACACGCGCCCCGACAACGTCGCGAAAAAAGGTGCCTTGGTCCCGGGACTCGGCGGAAAATAGGGATTCGCCCTCTTCTTCAAGATGCCCCATCAAGCTGTCGGTGCACCCGGCAAGCTTGGAATCACCACTCCGGGCCGAAGCCGCAACGCCCTGGCATCGCTGGCGAAGGCGACCGAGGCGAAACAGGTCACGCTCGATGCGAAACGCGCTCGCCACGTCCGCTTCGCAGCTTGGCACATGGGCCACCACGAGGCGGAGCAGCGCATCGGTTACGGCCTCCTCACGGGCGACCTCGACGGCGACGTCGTAGCTCGAGCGCGTGTTGGTAATGCCGCGCCCCACCACGCTCTCAGACTCGTCGATGAGAATCGCCTTGCTTGTGGTGGACCCAAGGTCAATTCCGAGAAAGAGCTTCATCTCAACCTCGTGCTGTTTCTATGCAACGGAAGCCGCCGCGCCACGCCGCGCTTCGAGCATCTGCAAGTAGGATTCGACTCGGTTTTTGATGTTCGCGTGCCCGTAGTAGCGGGCGTCCACGAGATCGGACTCAATGAAGCATCCAGGGACCCCGGTCCGCTTCTCCACCTCTCGAAGCATGAACAACTGGCCGGCCGAGAAGGAGTTGCAGCTCTTCACGCTATGGAAGACGAATCCGTCTGCCTCGTAGTCCCTAATGTATTGACTTATGAGGTCAACCCTCGACGGAAGGGAGAGATTCGTGTAGCAGCCGAGGCAATACTCCGCCAGGCTCTCCAGGGGCCGGCTGGAGTCGTGGCGGAATCCCCTGTCGTACAGGCCCCCTACCTTGGTGTACGTGGAGGCGACACCGACTGCGCCCTCGTCCGCAAAGATCTTCCAGAACTCTCGGAACGAGGTCCAGTTGGGAGGGCCTTCGAACACCAGGCGAAACCGCTCCTTCGGTCCATCCGAGGTTGGGCCTTCCCCTGAGGCGGCCCGAGCCTCGACTTCCTGGCGAAGGGTGGAGTAGTAGTCGCACGCCGCCTCGGACCCGCGGAAAGAGGTAAACATCGGGCCGATGTAGTACACGCCCGCGAAATACGCATCGATGGGGGATGGCCGGTTTCTCGCCGCATGAAACGTGTGGACCATGTCCTCCTCGGCTCGCGCCGACCGCGCCATGAGCTCACCGAGCCTGGCTTCGTCGAAACGCTTGCCGGTCACGCGTTCCAGCTTTGGGATGACGTCGCGACGCAGCTGCAAGGCGACGTAGTCCCTCATTGCCGGGGTGATCTCACCGTCTCCTTGATAAGGAACGTGAAGCATGGCGATCTCGCACCCATGCTGGTCCCGGAGCAACTCAAACCACTTGAGGAACGTGAAGCAGCCGGTGAACGAGAGGAGGAGCAGGTCCGGCGAAGGGATCTTCTCCCCCGTGGGTCCAATTCCCCCTTTCATCATCATGCCGAGGTCGCACTTGACGTAGCTGCAGACGTCTTCCGAGTGACCACTCCGCTCGGCCTCGCGTATGAACTGCCCGGAACGCTGGCGCATGGCTGACTGGAGCGCATTGATTTCCGGATACACAGGGATCACGTCGAACGCGGCCAGGAGCTCGACGAGATTTCCGGGGACGAACGTGTAAACGACTGGGCGTTTTTCAGAAGGGGCCTGCGACAGCCGCCGAAAGTAGTCGGCGAGCATCCCCTTCTGCGTTTCCATCGACGCGTCCTTGCGAGTCATGCACGCCCCCACAGCTTGACCGAGTCGCAGAACGTGCCTGCTTGTTCTCGGAATCCTTGGAATTGACCGACGTTCTCAGAGTACTTGAACGACGCGTGAGGAATCCCCTCATCGTCCAGAACACGTGCCAGCCGGGGCTGGTCGAGGAGCGCTGGATCGCAGAAAGACGGCGCCGCAAAGATGACTCCGTCCGCCCCGAGCTCTCGCACCCTCGCCGCGAGCTCCTGGCCTCGAGATCCAGCTTCATCGTAGCGCACCGACGACTTGGCCCCCTGCGTGATGTAGCCACGCGCGATGGCCTCGAGCGCCCGACGCCCTTGCCTGTCGGCGGCGATCTCTCCCACTACATCCTCGGAGGACAGGAACAGGTCGTCTTCGATGATGTAGCAGCCGGCGCGTTCGATGGCGCGCAACAGACCAAGAGGAGGATGCTCGCAGAACGCACCCACGACAACAACGCGAATGCGATCTTCCCAGTGCGCTCGTCGCAGCTTGACGGCGGCGAGGTACTCCTCGATGAGCTTGGCGTGGTCTCTCGGGGGGAGGGAATCCCCGGCCCGCCTGAGCAAGTACGCGTCATCGGCTGGGACGTTCCACGGTTCGGCCACGCGCGCTTCCGAAAGAGCACGCACGGCCCGACGAGCGAGGACATAGTCGTCGATGGCTGCCCACAGGGCCGCATCCGACGGATCGCAGCCTGACAAGGTACAGGTGCCCTCGTAGAGGCGAGTCAGCTCGTCTCGCCAGTAGGATACCCCCGACTCGGGATCCCGCGCGTGAGGCGGGTCCAAGAAACGGACTGGCTTGCCCGCAAATAGACCATGCCACGTACCGGACAAGTTGCGAATGACGTCGCACGTGTTCGGAAACACCATTCCGTCGAGGACATCCAGCCACCCACCCCAGGCGAGCTCCAGCGTGGACCTGGGAATATGGCAGATGTACGACTGATACAAGGCGTCCCCGCGCAGCGTCTCGAGCTGGTCGCCTCCTCCGCGAAGGAGGACAGGCAAGGCTCCCGCTGCCCAGAGAACCTCTCTGGGCGCAAAGACCGGCATGCATCCAATGGCGCGGCGTGTGGAGCTCCCGGCCTTCCACGCGCGAACGTGCGCGAGGTCGAGGGAGGCTAGAGTTGTCGCTTCTTTGATGATCTCGTCAGCGCTTCGGGTCATCTATCGGACCACCTCGGCGGTCGTTTTTCGAGGAACGCTCTAATCCCTTCTTCCGCGTCCTCGGTCATGAGCAGGTCATCCTGGTACAGCGAAATGATAGAAGGAAGCGTAGCGTCGAGCTCCCTCAAGAGCTCGGTACGTGCCGCAAGGCACGCCCGCCGGAGTGCCGCGGCGCTGTGCGGAAGCAAGTTGGACTCAATCCATGCCAGTGCTTCGGCTTCGGGCTCGGAGGAGGTCACGGCGTCAACCAAGCCCATGGCAAGAGCGTCCGCGGACTCGACCGTTCGCCCTGATAGGAGCAGATCCTCCGCGCGCGCTTGACCAATCCTGCGTGGCAGGACGACCGAGGCGACAGGAGCCAGTGCAGCGAGACGGATTTCGGGTTGTCCCAACCTCGCACTGGCGTGAGCGAAGACACGCGTCGCGAGGGAGACCAACTCGAGCCCACCGCCAAGGCACTGCCCCTTCACCGCGGCAACCACCGGAAGGAACGGGAGGACTAGAGCTCGCGTGGCGGCCACGAACGTGCTCAGCATCGCCGGAGCCTCGGCACGCGAGTGCTCGGCTACCGAGGCTCCCATGGAGAAATTGGGGCCCTCTGCAGCCAAGAGGATTGCCTTTAGGTGACAGTTCTCTCGGGAGACTTTCGTGATAGGGCTCAGAATAGCTACCAGCTCACGCAGCGCCACACTGTCCAGGATGTTGCGCGGCGGACTTGAGAGACAGATGCGGAGTACTTGGCCAGATGCGATTTGAGTCGCCGTGATGGCGCTCATCGCCCCGGCCTCTTCATGATCTCGTCCCAAAGGCTCGAATCGCTCCAAGTAGCGCCCTCTGCGAGACGCCTCCTAAGCGCCACGAAATCAATCTCCCGGGAACCGCCCATTTCGAAGGCGGTAAAGCCCGCCTTGGCTTCGGTGAGCATGTTCAACGCGAGCCAGGCACGGTTTGTTTCCTTGTTGCGATCCCAGTGCTCGAGCTTCTTCTTGCGCATGCTCTCGATCGTCTTGATCGTGCACTCTGGGAACGTGTAGAGAATCTTGGTCGCCAATCGGTCCACCGCGCGGTCGAGCTCCGACAGGTCGATGGTGCTACGTTCGAGCAAGGCCTTGCCTTCTGCGAGCGCCTGGCCTTCCTTTGATTCACCGTAGACGATTCGCCCCCGCTCGTCGAGGAAACGGGAAGTCTCGACCAGTGGGTTCGCCACGAATGCGCCGTCTACCTTCAGCGCTGGCGCGACTTCGGTAAGCAAGCCGAGCCGGTAGGCCTTGTGTGCGCTCCACAGCTCGCAGAGCGAGACACTCTCCATGGCCCGCTCGATGCCGACAAAAAGGTGCAGAAAGTCGGTTGAGCCTCCATCCGGCGCGCTTCCGTGCCTGGGTCCTGCCTGCCCGAAGCGTGCGAGGTCCGTGGACACCGAGAAGTCGCAGGCCATGCCAATCTCTTGGCCCCCAGCGACGCGCAAGCCGTTGACGCGACAGATGACCGGCTTGTCGCACGTGAGGATGGTGCTGACCATGTCGTTGAACAGCCGCATGTACTGCCTGTACTCGTTCGGGCGGCCGGCATATTTCTCGGAATACTCGCGTGTATTTCCACCCGAGCAGAAAGCCCGCGTTCCAGCGCCCGTGAAGACGACGCATGTCGTGGCCCGGTCGTTAGAAGCGGCTCGGAAGGCGAGGATGACCTCTTTTATTGTGTCAGTTGTGTAGGAGTTGAGCTCCTTTTCGTTTGACAAGATGATCCAGGTGTTGTGCAGCCCCGAAACGGGCTTTCCCGATCGGTCAAGGATCGGCCGTTTTTCGACTACCACGTGACGATATTCGACTCCGGCGACAAGATTGTGATCATGCATCGGGCACCAGGACTGGACGCCGCGTGAGCTCATGCCGACTTGCCGCTGCCAGCACGGCCGGCGCCTCGGAAAGGGGGAATCGTTCGACTGCAGAGGACAAATCGATGAGCCCGGCAGTCACGAGCTCCAGGACCTTAGGATAATGGACTGGGTCACACCCCCAGTTGCCATGTGCGTCGGCATCGAGGGCCATTAGGTTCGAGAGACGGATTGGCAGAGTCTCCGGCGAGAAGCCGACGACGGAAAGGGTTCCACCCCGCGTGAGGAGCCCAAAAGCCATTGACTGGCCGCTGGTCGTGCCGGAGCACTCGAAGACGTGCCATCCCTCGGGCTCCATCCCTCGGGAAGCTAGCTTCGCGGCGATTTCGCGTTTTGCCGACTTGGCGTCGAGCCCACGGGCATCGAGCGCGTGTTTTGCGCCATGAGAAAGGGCGTGCTCGAGTCTTGCCGGCGAGACATCGATGGCAATCGGAAATGCCCCGCGAACCGCCGCCAGCTCGACCAGGAAGCCACCCACCCCACCAGCTCCCACGACTATCGCAACGTCCTCCGGCCCAAGACCTGACCGAGCGATCGCCTGATAGGGGGTCGTGACTGCATCCGCCACGACCGCAAGCTGCCACGGTTCGAGCCCGAGTGGTACTGACTGGACCTCACACAACCAGCGCTCTGGAACGTTGACATGGGACGCAAAGCCGCCATCGTGGTGGTTTCCCGGCATCTTGGAGGCGCGACAAGCCGTAGCGCGACCGCGCTTGCACGCCCGGCAAGCGCCGCACGGACTCACCGCGGGAACGATCACAAGTTGCCCGCTGTCGAGCACCCGCCCGACGATTTCGTGACCCAATACGACGGGAAACCCCATGACCGGGGCCACGCCACCATAGAGGTAGGTGATGTCCGTGTGGCAAGCACCACAACCGAGCACTTCGATAGACACCCAACCTGGAGGAGGCAGATCAAGTGGCGCCTCGAACTGCTCGAGAGTCCCGGGCGCCACCATGCGCCAACCCTTTCGCACCACGAGCGGCTTCGTCATCGCGGCCCACTCTACGAACGCAATCAGCAACCAACTTGACTGCCGTCAAGTTCCGAGAGATATATTCGCCCATCAAGCCACGGGAATCTAGCGCAGTAATTACGCTATTCAGTTGTTTCAGCGCACGTTCTGCGCTGATCTGTCGCCAAAACCCGAGGAAGTGCTCTCCTTGGGGTGGTATCCGTGGCACTGCACTTGCTGATAGACCTATTCCATGCCGGTGCCCATCACGAGCTGTCTCATGTGCCCAGTCGGAAAAGCTTCTGGACTCGGCCGAGGCGGAGCTTGCCCACTCATCGAGCGGTCCCGACGGGCTGGAGAGTTTATTTATCTTCAGGATGAGCCAGCCGGCCAGCTCTGGTTCGTCAAGAGGGGTACGGTGGTTCTCCTCCGCGAAGCGACGGTAACGGACGGCCCCGGGGGCGCGTGGGCGATTCGGCGCGACGGGGCTTTCCTTGGACTCGAGTCCCTGGTTCGCCGAACATACCTCGATTCAGCCAAGGTCGTGACCGACGCGAGGATTTGCGGAGGAGCGCGTGATGTCGTGAGCCGATGGCTAGCGCCGCTTGGGACTCCGGACCGAATGCTCTTGGAACAAGCGTTGGACATGGCGTGCCAAGACACGCCGCGCGGCGCTGCACCGGACGGAAACGCCGTGCGTCGCGTGGCTCGCTGGATCTTGCGTGAGGGAGACGTGGTGCACGGCGTGGTTCCCCGCCGCCTGATGGCCGGCATGCTCGGAATGGTCCCCGAAACCCTTTCCCGGGCGCTTTCCCGCCTAAGCCAGTTGGGCGCCATCGAGCATACCCGGCGTGTCATTCGAGTTCGTGACTCTTCGGCTCTCCGGAACGCCGCTGGTATCGACGAGGACACGGGCGACTCCTCGCCTGACGAGATACACCCCTTTGCCTTGTCGCGTGCTCGCTAGCCTGTCGGCGACGGTCACGCATCGACCGACCTGACCTGTTCTGCTAGATTGCGGAAACATGAGTGCCGACACCGCCAATCCGCCTAGTTTCTCAAGCGTGACGTCGTATTTGGAATGGGACCACCGTCGACTCGATAACTTGCTCGAGTCAACGCGCGCGTTGGTTCTCCTAGGTCACTTTTCGGCCGCCGTGACTTCGTACGGTCAGTTCCTCAAGGGGCTTACGCGCCATATCCGAATCGAGGAAGAGATCCTTTTCCCCATCTTCGAGGAGCACACGGGACATTCAGGCCCCACCCAGGTCATGCACCACGAGCACCAGCTCATCCATGGAGCGCTGAGCGCGATAGGCGAGGCCATCGATTCCCAAGATCCCAGGCGGTTTGAAGCGGAGCAACGGGGCCTTGTACACATCCTCTCCGCGCACAACATGAAGGAGGAGCACGTCCTTTATCCGATGACCGACGAGTCGATGTCCTCATCCGCACGTGCCGAGCTTGTGGCCCGGCTCGAGGGTGAGCCCGAATAGGATTCGCCCGCACTCCTTTCGCACTGGGGCTCGAAGGACGCAAGGACTGCGAGTTCCCTACCCCAATGACCGCGTAGGAAAAGGTGGTTTCGCCGGCATGCGCCTTGCGTCCAGGTGGCGGTGAGGTGGTGCGTGTATCGGAAGATCCTCGTGGCCAGTGACCGTGCCGACTTGACCATCGTGGGTACGCATGCCAGGCGTGGACTTCAACATGTTCTCCTAGGCTCTGTCGCCGAAAGGGTTCTAAGGGCCGCCCAGTGCGCGGTCTTGGTGGTTCAAGCCCCATCAGGGTGAGGAGGCTGTCATGACGCATCTTAGGAGCGCACGAAAGCAAGTCCACTCCCTGCAGATTGCAGGAAACGATGGAGCCATCACCACCTTGCTCCTGATCCACTGCCCCCTTCACCATCGCTCACTCCACCTGGAGGAATGCACCGAGTGCCCTCATTTCGCCCGCCTGGTGGTGTCTGCGTCGGGCAAGATATCGGCGATCCGCTGCGATCAAGCCCTAGGTAGCCCCGTTGAGCCATCGGTGGAAAGCCCGCCGCCAGAGGTTGTTTCCCCCGTGGCCCGTGCGCCCATCTCGGCGGCCATGCGTCGCCAAGTGACCTGCGTGCGACAGAGCATGAGCGTCGTGGCACTTGAAGCCCTCTTTCTCGATTACGGGATAAGTGGTGCACCCGTCGTAGACGACGACGGGAAACCGGTCGGGGTCGTGTCAAAGACCGACTTGCTGAGGGATCGGCACGAGAATCCCACGAGCAACTCGGAATGGGTGCCAAGGATACGTGACAAGGACTTGAGCAAGTTGGGCCCCGGGTTTCACCTGGAGACCGCGCGGCAAGGTACGGTCGCCGACGTCATGACACCGGTCGTATTCTCCCTGCAAGAGAACGCCCCCATCTCACGAGCAGCTGCACTCATGGCCCATGAGGGGATTCACCGAATCGTCGTCGTTTCATCGGACGGCGTCGTGGTGGGAATCCTCACGCCGCTCGACGTCATGCGATGGATCGCGACCCATGACGGCTACTTGACTGAGCCGCACGCCAGCGGGTGAGCCGGACCACTCCTAGCTTTCGCTCACGCAGTCTAGCGCGATCGCGTCACGCGCGCCGGCCGGGGGTTCATCGCAACCGCCAACGATGAACTTCCTCCAGTCGACCCCTTGGTCATCAAGCACGCCAGCGAAAGACTGACTTACAAACCAAAAGAACAAGTACTGACCATCCCCTGGGCCCTGCAAGACCTCTATCGTGCAATCCTTTCCCGCTGCACGCCATGCCCGGACGCACTCCTGCGCCAGCCGCGAATCCTGGCTCGCGGTCACCACGTCGTCGAGGGTGAAGGCAAGCACGTGCCAGCTCTGGTTGCCGGTGGTCATCAGATGGTTGTTCATAGCACTTTTTTGACCGAGGGGATCCGGTGACCTCGTTTTCGCCCACATGTTACCAGTGAATTCCTCCTGTCGCTCGCCCGCGTGGCCAAGTCCGACTTCTCCGGCCGAATCGATGCGCCACGGGCGGTGCGCCCGGCACAGAACTGCGACATGGAGATCGCAGTCCCGCCCTTCGGAATCCATCCTCTGGCCTGCGCCGAGTTGCCCTCGAGGCCACTCCTCGTTCTGCCCGCGAAGCGACCCCTTGTTCGCGTCGTGCAACCACTTGAAAACAGGGGGATAGATACGCAAGGGAACTCGGTGGCATTGCCCTTGCTTTTTGTCCGCGTGCGCGCTCTCTGTTGACTTGCTGTTTCTTCGCGAACACTCGCGCTGCCTGGCCGAGAAAGGGAATGCCCGATGCCGAAGACGAATGGCCGTCTGGGAGTGATCTTGTTCGCCGCCCTCCTTGCAGGTTGCACTGCTTGTGCGTGCGCCGGTGCTGGCGCCGGCAGCAGCCTCCTTGGTGGCTTGGTTGCGACGGTGTTGACCGCAGGCGGGCTTTTCCTCCTCGGAGCTACCCAAAGCGGCTGCGACACCACGAGTACGTGTCTTTCACCGCTACCTCCGCTCGATGGAGGGAGCGATGCGCGGCCCAACGCATGCCTCGGAATGCCGATGCCCGACGGCGGGAGTGACGCCCAGCTCACCCCATGTCTTGGAATGCCGATGCCCGACAGTGGGAGCGACGCCCCCGTGGGGGCGTGTCTTGACCCGCTCCCAAGCGACTCCGTCGGCGAGCCCGGGATCCTTCGGGCTCGCGAACGCGCCGCCGCGGTCGCCAAGTTTCGAGGACGCCTCCCCGTGGACGTGCTCGCCCGCCTTCCCCAGGCGAAAGGCGACGCGTCGTAGCGGAGGCGGCCATGGGAGTCCTCGAGCTGAATTCACGATGCAAGGTACCCCGCCTGGACCTGGAGCTCAGCTCGGGATGTGACCACAGGTGCGCCCATTGCTACAACGTCTGGAATGCCCTCGAGGGTGAGCCGCAGGGGGGATATCCGCGCGGGCAATTGCCGACAGCCGAGTACCTCGCCATGGTGGAAAAGGCAATTCGGCAGAGCGGTGCGACGCACCTAACGATTACTGGAGGCGAACCACTTCTAAGAAAAAACGCGCTCGAAATCATCGAACGGACGTGTGCTCTCGTAGAGAGCGTGCTCCTTATCACCAACGGAAGTCACGTCTCGATGGCGACCGCCAAGCGTCTCGCCACAGCCGGGGTCCGCTCGGTCCAGCTCACGTTCCTTTCGGCCACCCCGGAAGAGCATGACCGCCTAAAGGGAGCCCGTTCGTTCGACGACACGGTTCGCGCGTGCATGAACCTTCACGACGAGCGAATCCCCGTTCAAGCATGCTTCGTGGCGACGAATCAGAACTGGCACGACTTCCCTTGCGTCATTGAGCTCTGTCTTGCCCTCGGTATTCGTTCGATTGTCTACAATCGCATGTCACCGGCTGGCTGGGCGGTCAACCGGTTGGCGGACCTCTTGCCCGAAGTCGATCAGGTTCGGGCGAACCTTGAGGCCGCTGAGAAGCTAGGTCGAAGATGGGGCATCCGTGTTGTTACCGCGATGCCTATCCCGCCTTGCTTGATCCGCGCTGTGGAGTTCCCCTGGGTGCAGTTCGGTTTCTGTAGCACTGGGACGTCGTCGCCGAACCTGGTGATTGACCCGATGGGGAACGTGCGCTCTTGCAACCTGTCGCGAACAATCTTGGGCAACATCGTTCACCAAGACTGGGCGGAAATCATGAGGAACCCGTATCCTCGAGAATTCCGCCGGCGGGTACCGGACGCGTGTCGCGGCTGCGAGCACGCGCAATCTTGCCAAGGGGGGTGCAAGGAGAGCGCGTTCGCCGTCATGGGCGACTTGCGGCACCAAGACCCTTTTGTTGCCTTGGCCCGGGCGCCAGGTGGACGCTCGAGGGGGCAATCTCCTCGACTTCGCGTCCTCTCGGAGCATGATCTCGATTAGTCGCCCGCTTCATGCTGAGGCCTGCTTCTTTGTCCTTAGCCACCTCGAACTAGGTCGGGATGCGGCTTCACTGCATGATCGAAGGCGCAAGCCCAAGCCGTGGTCCCCGTCGCTGCTTTCGGCCTACAGGGAAGCTCCTGGGCGGCTCGTGATCCACGCGTTGCCGCTTTGGGCGCCTTCATGGGGCGAAATGACCGCGGCTCTTACAGAACATCGCCTCCCTACCCTGCGCGACTCGGCTGGTAAACGACTGGCTGCAGTACTCCTCGAAGCACTGGAGGTCGAGCGACCGGCCGTTGAATCTAGCTGGCTTCTTGGTCGCAGGCGCGCCCAGGCGCGGGCCACCGAGTTCGAGGCACACTTGCCAGGATTGGGACGGGCTAGAAACGCCTTGTGGGGCGAGATTGGGCGGGCCCCGCCGGAACTGGAGATCCTGGATTGCGCGTCGCTCGAGACTCGAGGAGGAACCCATGGACGGGGCGCGTTGCACCCTGGCAGGCATGCGATCGCCGTCTCGCTTTCTGCTCCCCTCGAACAAGTGGCCTGCCAAGTCCTTCACGAAGCCGTCCACCCCGTGACAGATCCGTCCGTCCGCGCACGATTCCGTGGCGTCCCACAGGACACTAGGGAGGGCACGAGCGGCTTTGCGCTTCACCTGGCCCTTGAGGAAGCGGCGATCCACATGGGACAACGCCTGGTCGAGCTTCACATCCCACGGCTGCTCCCCGCCTATCTTCATTGGCGGCACCGCCACGGGAGGTAGTTCGCTTGGCTTAACGCACGGGTCGTCTTACGATAACTTCCAGGCGGATGATCAAGAATCTACCCCTCATCGTGCTTCTTCTTGCCGCCTGCAGCACGAGGGCCGATGGGCGAGAGGCATTCCAGGGGGTGATTGAACACGAGGAGCGTGCTCTGGGATTCGAGGTGGGGGGACGCGTGATCGCGATCCCTGTGACGCGGGGAAGCAAGGTGACGCAGGGGGCACTGCTCGCACGCCTCGATGACTCGCTCCTCAAGCCACTGCGTGACGCGCGCGCGTCGGATGTCAAAGCGGCCCGCGCAGAGCTCGATCTCCTTCGCGCCGGTTCGCGCCCTGAAGACGTGCGAGCCGCAGAAGCTCAGCTTAGGGCCAGTCGTGAGCGCGTGGTACAGCTCGAAAAGCAACTGGTAAGGGAGCGAGTCCTTGCCGGGCGTGGTGCTTTGGGCCCAGTTCGCGTGGAGGAGCTCGAAAGCGAGTCGCTTCGCGCTCAGGAAGAGACGCGCATGCTCGAAGAACGGGTGAGACTTCTTCGCGCCGGCGCTCGTGCCGAGGAGGTCACCGCCGCCGAGGCGCGTGCCGAGGGCGCATCCGCCATGCTCCTCGCCGAGGAGCAACGCCTCGCACGCCATGTTCTTGCCGCCGACCAACCAGCAACTGTCGTGGGGGTGCATGTAGAGGCGGGCGAAGTCGTTGCCCAAGGTACTCCGGTCGTCACTCTTGCCGACACCAAGCGTCCTTTCGTCGACGTGCTTGTACCTCAGGCACGAATCACCGAGATTCGAACGGGTGCCTCGGCCAGCGTGCGGGTGGATGGCCTCAAGGGCACCCTCTCTGGGCGTGTCGAGGACATCGGCCGGAGCACCGAATTTACGCCCCGCTACGTCTATAGTCCACGAGAACGCCCCAGCCTGTCCGTTCGCGTGCGGGTGCGTATCGACGACCCCCAGGAGCTTCTGCGCGCCGGGATCCCAGCCTTCGTGACCATTCCATGACCATCCCATGATCGACGAGACAATCGTGGACGTTGAGCACCTTTCCCGACGGTTCGGCGAGCTCGTCGCGGTACGCGACGTCTCGTTCGCGATTCACCGCGGCGAGATTTTTGGGATCCTTGGCCCGAACGGGGCCGGCAAGTCGACGACGATTCGGATGCTTTGCGGAATCCTGGATCCGTCGGGGGGCAAGGCGACCGTCGTTGGCTTTGACGTAGCTCGCGAGCCAGAGCGGGTGAAGGCGCGGATTGGCTACATGACCCAGCGGTTCAGCCTCTACGAGGATCTCACCGTCGATGAGAACCTCCGTTTCTACGCCGGACTGTACGGAGTGCGCTGGCGTGCCCGACGTGCTCGGGTCGAGGAAGTGATCGCACGGACGGGGCTGGGCGAGCGCCGTCGCCAGCTCGCAGGAACCCTCTCAGGCGGTTGGAAACAACGATTGGCTCTCGCCTGCTCGACGATTCACGAGCCACCCGTCCTGTTTCTCGACGAGCCCACGGCGGGCGTTGACCCGGTAAGCCGCAGGGCGTTCTGGGATCAGATCCACCGCATCGCTTCCGGCGGTACGACTGTCCTAGTCACCACCCATTACATGGACGAGGCGGAGCGGTGCCACCGCCTGTCGTTCATTTTTCGCGGGGTTCTCCTCGATATTGGGACGCCGTCCGAGATCGTGACGCGGCGAAGGCTCCGCATTGGGGCTTTTGAAGTGGACAACGCGGTCGCCGCCGCGGACGCCCTTCGGGGCCGACCTGAAGTGGACGAGGTGGCCCACTTTGGGCGCGAGCTGCGTGTCACGACCGTGGGCGACACCGATCCGGAAGCGCTGGTGCGCAAGGTGCTGGGAGATCGAGGCATCGTGATTCATGCCACGCATGAGGCGCGTCTCAGCGTGGAGGACGCGTTCGTCGCGATGATGCACGAGGACGAACGGCAGGCGGCAGCCCGTCATGAGGTGTCGTCGTGAACCGGCTCCTCGCGATCGCCTGGAAGGAGTTGGTTCAGCTGCGACGAGACCGGCTCACCGTTGGAATGATGATCGGACTGCCGGTCATCCAGCTGCTTCTCTTCGGTTACGCCATCAACACTGACGTGCGGCACATGCGAACCGTCGTGTTCGATCAGGACCGCTCGTCGGCCTCGCGTGATTTCGCGCGTCGGATGGAGGCCACCGGCTTCTACGACGTGGTGGGCGAGGTTCGCAGCTATGACGAAATCGGTCGGGCGCTCCGATCGAGGGAAGCGAGCGTCGCACTTGTCGTGCCCCCGAGGTACTCGAGCGACCTCATGCGGGGACGGCCAGCGCCCCTCCAGATTGTCGTCGACGGTTCTGACCCCCAGACCGTGGCCAGCGCGACGAATACTGCCGCGTCCTTGGCTGCCTCGGAGTCCACGGGACGTGCACCGATCCATGTCGAGCCCGCGATTTGGTACAACCCCGATCAGCGCACTGCAACGTACATCGTGCCCGGACTCGTTGGCGTGATCCTCACCATGACCATGGTGATGCTCACGGCCATGGCGCTCGCACGCGAGCGCGAGCGTGGCACCTTGGAACAGCTTATCGTGTCGCCAATCCGACGCATCGAACTGGTGGTCGGGAAAATCGTCCCCTATGTCGCCATCGGCTATTTTCAGATGACGCTCATCTTGGCGGTCGGCCATGTGGTGTTCGACGTGCCTGTCGTCGGATCCTTAGGGCTGCTCTACCTGCTGGCCGCCGTGTTCATTGCCGCCAACCTGGCCCTTGGGCTGTTCTTCTCCACCCTTGCCAGGACGCAGCAACAGGCGATGCAGATGTCGTTCTTTTTTCTCCTGCCAAACATTCTCCTGAGCGGATTTATGTTCCCCTGGGAAGGGATGCCTGAGCCGGCGCAGTGGCTTTCTCAAGCACTGCCACTCACGCACTTTCTGCGGATCGTGCGCGGATTGACGCTCAAGGGGAGCGGCTGGGACGACGTCGAGTCGAACGTGGCCTGGTTGGCCGGGATCTTGTTCCTCCTGGTCACCTTTGCCTCCCTCCGCATTCGAAAGAAGCTCGCCTGATCGCCAGGCGGAGCGACGTCGGCTCGATATCTGGTCCTGGGTAGAGCGGTCTCGTGCGCCTAGAATAGAGGGCGATGCCCTCCTCGCCTTCCGAAATGCGTGCAGCGCCTGGAGCCATGCCCGAGGGTCGCCCCTTTCGCCTCGTGCGCAGCGGTGCCTGGCTCGTCGCCCATTTCGATCGCTTTCAGCGAACGGCGAGCTGGGCCATTTGTGGAGGGGGGCTGTGGAAAAGCCGCACGGTCGCTTGGCTTGAGGTCTCGGACCGTGATCTTCGTCCGCCGGTGGACGCACGGCGATTTCTCCACGCGAGGCTTTCTGCGCTCGGAGATGAGGACGCAGTGGGTCTTCTCACGAGCCGAAGCTTGGATGCGTTCACCGAGGCCAGTAGGAGCGACGGTGCCCTAGAGACCCGGTGCGTGGCCACCGTAGGACTGGGCAATGCGCTTCGTGCAGGTGACCCGCCCGGTAAAGGCCCCCACTCCGGAACCATCAACATTCTGTGCCACGTGTCGGCGCCGCTTTCTGACGAAGCGCTCCTCGAAGCGCTCGCCCTATGCGCCGAAGCGCGAGCGCTGGCTGTCCGGGAAGCCGAAGTCACGAGCACGACAACGGGCAAGCCCGCCTCGGGAACTGGAACCGACTGCATTGTTGTGGCTGCCCCGGAAGGGGCAGAGCCAATCCAGCACGTGGGCAAGCATACGGTCGTGGGGCACCTCATCGGCCATGTCGTTCATGAAGCGGTTCGTCGGGGTGTTGAGCAATGGAACGCGGAGAGGGCGGGAAGGACGCGGGCGCTCGGCGAGGTGTGAGCCCCCGGGACCGCATGCCGCCGTACGGCCTCTGCGTTGCCGGTGCAAGGGACCTACCGGATTGGCGATGGCCATTCAGCGATCCTCCTCTCTCCGAGGTATTCGGACATCCCAGCGGGTCGCGCTCAACCGACAGGCCTGCAGCTTTCCATTCGGGGAGTCCCTGGATGAGTCGCCGCGCATGCCGGCCGCTCGCGCTCATCGAGCTGCGTCTCGGCAACCATGCGAATTGCCCTCGTGCCCCAGGCTGGATCCCAATCACTTAGGACATCTTGGGTGGAAGACCGGCTCCTGCAAGGAGCGTCGTCCCATCCCCGAAACCACTCTCTCCGACGTGGGAGAAACACGACAGGTCTGGTGACAGGCGAAAAAAAAGAGCCCGAAGGCTCGTCTTCGGGCTCCTTGCGGCGGGGTGGACGGGACTCGAACCCGCGGCCTCCGGCGTGACAGGCCGGCGTTATAACCGACTTAACTACCACCCCAAGTCTATTGTCATGCCTTCAAGCGGTGGGCGGAGCAGGGTTCGAACCTGCGACCCCCGGCTTGTAAGGCCGATGCTCTTCCGCTGAGCTATCCGCCCTCGAAGTTTTCGTTCGAGGCCGGGAATAGATAGCCGAGCTCCACGGCGGGTGTCAAGAAATTATGATAACGGCGTCGCGGGCGCAATTTCTTGCACCACCGGGACCGACGGCTCATTTTGCTTCTCAACGCCTCGTTCAACGCGCCGACTCTCGGACCTCCAATCGATCGGCTCCGATGGCCCTGGAAGGAAGCGCTCTGGCTCCTTAAGCGCAAGCGCCACCCGCAACACCTCGTCCATGTGCTCGACGAGATGGATGTCCATGACCTTGACGACGCGCTTCGGAAGATCCTTGAGATCCTTCTTGTTCTCCTTCGGGATGACGACCGTGAAGATATCCGAGCGATGCGCCGCCAAGATCTTTTCCTTGAGGCCCCCAATCGGTAGCACCCGACCGCGCAGCGTAATCTCGCCGGTCATGGCAACGTCGCGTCGCACCGGGATCCGAAGAAGCGCAGATACGAGCGAAGTGGCCATCGTAATGCCCGCCGAGGGACCGTCCTTTGGAATCGCGCCTTCCGGGAAGTGAACGTGAATATCGACCTTCTGATAGAAGTCCCGCTCTAGGCCGAGAGATTCCGCACGAGAGCGCACGTAGGATATGGCCGCTTGCGCGGACTCCTGCATGACATCGCCGAGCTTGCCGGTGAGTACCAGTTTCCCCTTGCCAGGAAGCACGGTAACTTCTGTGGCCAGGAGATCGCCGCCGTGCATGGTGACCGCCAGGCCATTCGTGAGGCCGATATCGTCATGCTCTTCTTTCTTGGAGTAACGATATCGTTGCACCCCTAAGTACCGCGCCACATTCTTCGTCGTCACCCGGAACTTCTGTGCCTCCTTCCCCTTGCGCACGACCTCCTTGGCGATCTTTCGACAAACCGTGCCGATCTCGCGCTCGAGGCCACGAACGCCGGCCTCTTTCGTGTAGTGGTGCACGATATGGCGGATGGTCTCCTCGCCAAAATCGACCTCCACCTCTGCGACGCCGTTCTCCTTCTTCTGCTTGGGGATCAGGTACTCCTGAGCGATCGCGAGCTTCTCCCATTCGGTGTAGCCAGGGAGCTGAATAATCTCCATGCGATCTTGGAGAGGAACTGGAATCGCATGAAGCGAGTTTGCCGTGGTGATGAACATCACATCGGAAAGGTCGTAATCGAGGTCCAGGTAGTGATCGCTAAAGGCCTGGTTCTGTTCCGGGTCGAGCACTTCGAGTAGCGCTGCGGATGGGTCGCCTCGAAAATCCGTAGACATCTTGTCGACCTCATCCAGGAGGAAGACCGGGTTGTTCGAACCCGCCTTCTTGAGCGACTGGATGATCTTTCCTGGCAGAGCGCCGATGTACGTCCGCCTGTGGCCTCGGATCTCAGCCTCATCCCGCACGCCACCCAATGAAAGACGCACAAATCGCCTTGCGGTCGCGCGCGCGATCGACTTGGCCAAGGACGTCTTGCCGACGCCAGGCGGCCCCACGAGGCAAAGAATTGGCCCCTTCAATTTCTTCACGAGCGCTTGGACGGCGAGGTACTCGAGGATCCGCTCCTTCACCTTTTTCAGGCCGTAATGATCCTCGTCCAGTATCTTCTCGGCCTCGTTAACGTCGAGCTTGTCCTGGGTCTTGTCTTCCCATGGCAGGGAGAGTACCCAGTCGATGTAGTTCCGCACGACTGTCGCCTCGGCGGACATCGGCGACATCATCTTGAGCTTCTTGAGCTCCTTGCGGACCTTCGTCTGAGCCTCCTTGGACATCCGCTTGGTCTTTATCTTCTCCTCGAGCTCTTGGATCTCATTCTTGAATTCGTCTCGCTCCCCGAGCTCTTTCTGAATGGCCTGCATCTGCTCATTCAGGTAGTACTCCTTCTGGGTCTTCTCCATCTGCTTCTTGACGCGAGTGCGTATCTTCTTTTCGACCTGAAGGATCTCGATCTCGGCCTGCATGAGCTCGAAGAGCTTCTCGAGCCGCTTGGCGGGCGACTCCATCTCGAGAATCGCCTGCTTGTCGTTTAGCTTGAGCGACAGGTGGGCCACGATCGTGTCGGCAAGTCGCGCCGGATCATCGATCGTCTGCACCGAGAGAAGCATCTCGGGTGGAATGCGCTTGTTCAGCTTGGCGTAGTTCTCGAACGTGCCGTGGATCGACCGCATGAGCGCCTCGGTCTCCACCGATTTCTCGGCAGGCTCAGCGATCTCCTCGGCTTCGACCTGGAAGAAGGTGTCCGACTGCGTGAACCTGGCGATTCGGGCACGACGCTTGCCCTCGACGAGGACCTTCACGGTTCCGTCCGGGAGGCGGAGGAGCTGAATGATTACGCCAATCGTTCCCACGCCGAAAATGTCGTCTGGCGTGGGCTCGTTGGTCTTGGCCTTCTTCTGCGCCGCGAGAAGGATTTCCTTGTCGTGGGCCATCGCGTCTTCGAGTGCATTGATGGACTTCTCGCGTCCAACGAACAGGGGCACAACCATGTGCGGGAAGACGATGATGTCCCGGAGTGGCAAGAGGGAGATCTTCCGGGTCTTGGCGGACTTGGGATCGCTGTCACTCTTGAAAAACATGTCCTTGTCTAGCCCTTTCAGCGCGACATTACGAAGTCGGTCTGACGTTCGTCGAGATCATGAACTTTACCAGCAAGCTTACGATAAGAGATAAGTGGTGCAAGCTCGCGTGTCGTGAAATTCCTTCATGGCGGTCGCCGTTTTCCCCAATCCTCGAGCCACCGGGAAAGCGGGCGCGGTGTTTCAGAGGTGGGATCTTCCTTCCGTGCGAGGTCCGAAATTCGTCGTCCAATTTCCATGAGCTGGTCACGAGGGCGACGCCGCAAAGGCCCTACTCCTTTTTCGCAGAAAAAGGTGCGGCAGCCTAGGGGTCTAACGGAATAAACCGTGCATCGACCATTCGTCCCCAGCAGGGGACATGCCAGATCCGCCCTCCGCACCGCTAGAAGCGATCGATGGCGTAATCCTCGAGAGGAGATGGCCATTTGCAGCAACGCCCACTCATTCGCCCAGAGGTAGGGTTCACGCCCCGTGCGAGCGAAGTGACAGCAGTCCGCCCGCTCAGGACAGCCCCAACCTGCAAGCAGCCGGTCGGCCTCTTGGAACAGGCTCCTCAGGGCGTCAAGGTCGTGGCGTAATCCGGACTTCACGGTTGGATGATGCCCGCGCTGAGAACGTCTTTCCACACCGCGCGAAGTTCTAGGGCATGGCGCCGTGATTTTCGACTGTTCCTCGCTAACAGGCTTGGCAAGCCGCTTGCTGACCCGCTAGTCATGGTGCGGTCCGCGATGCTTGTCAGAGAAATCGCCGTCGAGTACAGGCGAAATGGTCGTGGCGGAGCGCTCGACTGGTTGCGTTCACTCACAGCAGTACTGGATGTAGGCTTGGTGGTCGAGGTAGATACCTATCGGCGCACGAGCCCGGATACGACGCTTCTGGTGCTCCGCTTCGACGACGGACTCGTCTTCACCCGCGAGGTTCTCGCACAGGTGAGCTCCACTGCTCAAAAGTTCGGCGCCGTTGCTGTTGACTTGTCTTGCTTGCCCGAAGGCGAACGAACGCGTTTCGACCGGTACCTCGCCACGTTCAGCAAGGTAGCTGCCAGCCTGCCGACCCTCATGGATGCCCTGGGTTCCCTGGGCGACACGGAACTTCTACCGCAGGCGGCTGCAGTCGCCCCCGTGTCCGTTCGTTTCCGTCGCGGTCAGGAATGGCACCCAGGACGCATCAGAGCGCTCAGCCCGCACGGCGTGTTCGTCGCCGCGGGAGCGAGTCCTCGCCCCGGCGAAGTGCTCGATATTGAACTGCGCAGCGCCGTCCATCCGGCCGAGATCCTCACGCGCGGCACGGTGGTGTCCGTCCTCACAGCACCAAGGACACGCGAAGGGGTCATTGGCTTCACCGCTCGGTTCATGCGCCCTGCAGCCGTCATGTCGGGCGAGATATCCGGGTTCCTGGCCAAGGCCCGGCTCCCCCAGTCCGTATTCCTGGCCGTTCCCTACCGGCAAGAACCACGCTACGCCCTCTCGTGGAATGTCTTCATGACGTGGAGTGGCAAGATATTGAAATTGGCGATGCGCGACGTCTCGAACCATGGGTTCCAAGTGGTCACGGATGTCCCCTTGGCCGTCGGTGCCCACATTGACCTCGTCGCCCCACTGGATGACGACGAGGCACCGCTAGGAATCCGCGCCACCGTCATGCGCACCGCCTGCCGTCGAGCAGGAAACGCGGGTCCCGCCGGCTATGGGCTTGCCCTCTCTCGCATGCCCGCGCATGACGCGAAGCGCTGGACCACGTTCGTGGACCGCGTCGCCCAGAGAGCGCAGTGTCACGTGGTCGTCGCCGCAGCGCCGCCTTCGTTGGGCGGCCTGATGGCGGCGCTTTCAGGCGCAGGTTACCCCACGGTCGGCGCCACGGATCTGCCTTCCCTGGCGCAGGTCACAACGGGTACCCACTGCGCCCCAGATCTCGTGGTGGTGGACGGCTCGCTTTTTGCCAACGGCGCGGTGAAGTCCACGCGGGCGGTATCAAGTGCGCTGGCACAAGTCAAGGTCCGAAGCCTCCGAGTGGCGGATCGGTCTCCCGTGAGCACCAGGGCTCTCGTCGACGCCGAGCTACTTTGCTAGCGCCCGCCTTCCGCCGCCTCTTTGGAATACATGACGATGGGCGGGGTTGCCTTCTCGATGACGTCCTCGTTGATGAGCACCTCACGGATGTTCTGCTGCGACGGGATCTCGTACATGATGTCGAGCATCGCCGACTCGAGAATCGCTCGCAGCCCACGGGCCCCGCTCTTGTGACGAAGGGCATTGATCGCCACTTTTTGGAGCGCACCCTTGGTGAACTTGAGCTTCACCCCATCCATTTCGAAAAGCTTCTGGTACTGCTTGACGAGGGCGTTCTTGGGCTTGGTCAAGATGTCGATGAGCGCTTCTTCGTTAAGCTCGTGGAGGGGTGCGATGACCGGCAAGCGGCCTACGAACTCGGGGATCATGCCGTACTTGAGGAGATCCTCGGGTTGAACCTCCTTGAGGAGATCCCACACGCGACGCTCTTTTTTCGAATTGATTTTCGAGCCGAAACCTATCGTCTTTTGGCCGATGCGGTGCTCAATGATGTCCTCGAGCCCGGTGAACGCACCGCCACAAATAAACAGGATGTTGGTGGTATCGACTTGCAAAAACTCCTGTTGTGGATGCTTGCGTCCCCCTTTGGGAGGAACGCTTGCGATCGTCCCCTCAATGATCTTGAGGAGGGCCTGCTGAACCCCCTCGCCCGATACATCGCGAGTTATCGAGGGGTTGTCACTCTTGCGAGCGATCTTGTCGATCTCATCGATATACACGATGCCCCGCTGGGCACGCTCGATGTCGTGGTCAGCGTTCTGGAGCAGGCTGACGATGATGTTCTCAACGTCCTCACCGACGTATCCAGCCTCGGTGAGGTTGGTGGCATCGGCGATGGCGAACGGAACATTGAGGATCCGTGCGAGAGTCTGGGCGAGGAGTGTCTTGCCACATCCCGTAGGACCAAGAAGAAGGATGTTGGACTTCTGGAGCTCCACGTCGTCAGCTGAAACCTTGGCGTCGATCCTCTTGTAGTGATTGTGGACCGCCACCGCGAGGATCTTCTTGGCCCGTTCCTGTCCGATCACGTACTCATCGAGGACAGCCTTGATTTCGGCAGGCTTGGGAATTGAGTTGAGGCCGTAGGTCTGCTCCTCCTTCTCAATTTCCTCCGCAATGATGTCGTTGCAGAGACCGATGCATTCGTCGCAGATGTACACAGTGGGGCCAGCGATGAGCTTCTTCACCTCCTTCTGCGATTTCCCGCAGAACGAGCAGCTTAAGCTCGCGCCACTCGATACACCGTCTTCTCGCTTGCGATCCATTTTCACTTTATTTATGAGGCTGAGTTGGCCGTCGTGCCACTACTTCGTAGCGCCGGCGACCTCCTTTTTTTGTACGATTACATCATCAATAATACCATACTCTTTTGCGTCGCCGGGCCCCATGAAGTAATCACGCTCGGTGTCGTTTCTGATGCGATCCATCGGCTGACCTGTGTGCTTGACCAGAAGCTCGTTCAGCTTGTCCCGCGTGCGCAGGATCTCCCGCGCGTGGATGTCGATGTCGGTCGCCTGGCCCTGAAAGCCCCCTAGGGGCTGATGGATCAGAATGCGGGCGTGAGGGAGCGAATAGCGCTTCCCCTTTGCACCTGCCGCGAGAAGGAATGCCCCCATCGAAGCGGCTTGCCCCATGCAGATGGTGCTCACGTCGCAGCGGACATACTGCATGGTGTCGTAGATGGCCAACCCAGCTGTGACATGACC